>JAEZJQ010000016.1 GCA_023436305.1 Bacillota bacterium | reverse complement strand
CCGGCTGTCAATTTGAATGGGGAATTGGGCTTGATAAAAATGATTTTCGGCTGGCTGGCGGCCGCACTGGTATTACTATATATGGCCATTCACTTGACGGTGCAAGACGCCGGTTTGTACGGGATCTTATTGCAAGGCAGGCAATACTCCAGTTTTCTTTCGGGGATTGCGCTGGATTCGCAAATTTTTTTTCATGTCATCTCCAGCGTATTCACACAAGCCATTGTATCCATATCCCGGGTGCTTCAAAATATCTGTTGGGCCACGATTCTGTTTGGGATTGTATTGGCGGTAAGATTTATGACGGCCAAACCGGCCAATCCAAAGCCGGATTACAATGAACAATGAACCGGGGGTTTGAAGCCACGACATGGATGGATTCGGAGGGGTTCTGGGCTATACTTATAACGGTTATTTGAGTCATAATTTATTATTCAACTTTTTGAAAGGAGCAAATTCAAATGAAGAAATGGTGTAAAACGGGTTGGTTGGTGTTATTGATGGTTTTTCTCACGGTGACCGGGATAGTATGGGCGGAATCGTCCGCCATCGTCACAGTTCAAAAAGATCAGATTATCCCCAGCGATAAATTCGTTGGCGGACAGATTATTAAAAATGATGGCGTCATCAAAGGAGATTTGATTTTCTGGGGCCAAAACATTTCATCCACCGGCACGGTAGAAGGTGATTTCATCGGTATGGGCCAGGATGTGAATCTATCCGGCAATGTCCTGGGCAATGTTCGGACCGGCGGCGGTACCGTTAACCTTGGAAGCGCGATTGGGAAAAATGTGAATGTTTTTGGCGGTGTTATTAAATTTTTGGACAATTCCGTAATTCATGGCAATGTAATCGCTTTCGGTGGCCAAGTCAATATAAATGGCAAAGTAAAAGGTAAAACCATGATTGGCGCCGGAAATGTCGTATTAAACGGTGAGTTTTTCGGTGATGTCAATATTAATAATTTTGGCGCCCCCGAACCCGGTAAGGAAGAAACCAAAGCGACCCTGACCGTACTTCCGGGAACGGTTATTCATGGCAAGTTGAGGTTCCAAGGCGGTACCGCCCAAATTCAAAAAGGAGCCCAAGTTGCGGATTTCCAGTGGATTAAATCCAAAATAACGCCTGGGGAAAAACAACAACGCGAAGTTCAGAGTTACATCTGGAAATTCATCAAGCTTTTATTCACCACGGTGGCCTATTTTCTCATCGGCCTATTGCTCATCCGGTTATTCCGGACTATCTCCGGTAAGATGGAGCAATTTATCATTGTTAAGCCATGGAGTGCGGTGGGATATGGCTTGATTGCCTTGGCATCGACTGTTGCCGCTGCCATTGTCTGTGCGATTTTATCGGTATTTTCCTTCTTCATGTCACCTTCATTTGGATTGGTGTTCGGATTGGCGGCTACCGCCGGATATATCGTACTGTTCTATCTGGCGACGATACCGGCCGCGCTTTGGCTGGGCCGGTTAATTCTCAAAGAAAAGCGGGATACTGCTTACCGGTTCGGCGTAGGTTTGGTAATCTTTAATTTGGGATTATTCGCTCTGGA
Organism: Bacillota bacterium; assembly: GCA_023436305.1. GTDB lineage: Bacteria > Bacillota > UBA4882 > UBA8346 > UBA8346 > JAEZJQ01. The sequence goes on along the minus strand of JAEZJQ010000016.1, from coordinate 73,168 downwards.
TTTACTGGGTAAACTGCCCACGGTAGGTCCGGTCTTTCCGGGACTGAGCTTCATTATCCGGTTTGGGGCCGCCTTGTTGGGAGCCGGCGCCTTGTTATACGCCATCCGTGAAATTTATTTAACGGCGAAAAAAACGGAAAGTTGTTAAACCCAATGGTTTTACAAAAAAATGCCGGAGCAGCATCATGGGTGCTCCGGCTTTTTCATTTAATGGGTATTTAGTTCACGAATATTTTATAGCCGGATCACATGCTATCAAAATAAGGACTTACCAAATCAAGGCTTAAAATAATCCAGAAATGGTAACTGTAAACATAGTTTTACTACTCTTAACTGTACAGATGTTGATGAAATAATATATAATAAATTTCAACGTGGGAAAAACGAGATCTGGAGTTAATGCGCATGGAACTGCCACTGGTAATGAAATTGATACGGCTTTTTCTTATTACGATTTTCTTGCTCGCTTTCGGCTATGTCATCGGGAAATTTTCTCAAAAAAAACGCAAGCTGCTTCATTACAGTTATTATAACAAGCTATATTTCATCATCATCATCCCGGTTTATTTCATCATTGTAATGGTGGAATTGCATTATATTGCCAACTTTTTTACGCTGTTGGTTTTTATGTTCTTTTTTCTATCGAATTTTAGTTTGTTACACTATACATTCATCAATCTCAAGGTGTTTTTTCGCGGCATTAAGTCCATGCTGCCGAAAGATGATGTTTTGCAGGATTTTGAAGTCTATCCCGGGGTGGCTTTTATTTTGCCCTCTTGCAATGAAGCCTTCGATGTCTGTAAAATGACCTTTGACTCGGTAGCTGAAAATGATTATCCGGGGAAAAAAACCATTATTGTAATCGATAATTCACCGGATAGTACCAGTGAAGAATTCCTCAGGTGGAAAACCTTCGTGGAGGCATACCCGCAAAGTGAGCAGATAGCTACTTATTTCTTGTACAATACTCGAAAAAATCTGTTCAAACCGGGAAACATCGATATGGGAGTTGAAAATCTGCCGCAAGGGGTGGAGTATGTGGTCATGTTGGATATTGATTCCACCTTACCCCGGCATGAAAATATTATTCGGCGTTCCCTGGGATACTTTCATCAGGATGACACTTTGGGGATTATTCAATATCAGATTATTCCCACCAATCTTAGCTTTAACCGTTTTTCCCTGGTAGCCTCGGTCAATATGTACCAGTACCGGTTGCGGCATTGGATCGACGGGGAGGGGGCGGTTTCCCCTTTTTTCTGGGCCATAATGCCATTTGGCGCCGGGAGGTGCTTGGCCGGATCGGGGATTGGACGGAATATTATAAAGGACAGATCATTATAGCCGAAGACCTGCTGAAAAGTATCGCGGCTTATAACCGGGGGTATTATTCAAAAACTTTATGGATTAAAACCGGAGAATGGGTGCCCAACTCCTTGAACGCCTTCGAGAGTATGTGGCGAAGGTGGACCTTTGGAACGGCGCAAGTTACTCATAAGTATAGCCGTAATGTGTTCAGCGGCGATAAGCTCATCATTTATGAAAAATTTAACTTATTCGTTTATCTGTTGAATTCCTGGTCGGGGCCCATCGCTTATGTTGTGAATTTAATAGCGGTGTTGAATCCCCGTTCCGGATATTCCCTGGCGGCAATCATGTTATTTTCCACCGGATTTATCCCGGTGGTCTTGCTTAGTTTTGCGGAAGCTGTTAATTATTACCGTTTGGAGCTCCGAAAATTAAAGTTGCGCTGGTTTCGGAAACTGTGGTATTTGTATTTGTCCATCTATGTTTTGCGCACCTTCATTAATTACACCCAATTTATGAGTCTGGTAAGTTTTTACCGGAATAAACCTTTCGGCTGGCGGGTTACCGCGAAAGGATATGAGGGGAAAAAGACGGTATTGAAAGTAATTCGTGAGAGATATAAATTTTTATTGTTCCATACGGTCTGGATCGTTTTACTGGGAGTCTTACTCATCTTCGATCTCCAAGGTTATCAGGGGAATATCGCCGTGATCTTGGTGCGGGCATTAAGTTTATTCTACTTCATCAATCTGATCATGGGAGTTATCTTGTTTGGGAGTGATGGCCGCACGGAAGAAAATGCAGTAGAGTGTGCCACCGTGGATACATACGGTGATCAAAATCTAATGAAGTTTTAAAGAACAAAAAGTTTCCTTTAAAGCGATATTATCCCAATATCCAATGATCCGATAGTTCAAATTTATAAAAATTTTTTGCTGGTTTTGATGGCAATTACAATAGACGCCCCGGATTTCCGGGGCGCCTTCGCGATACGGATGTGCGTTTATTCCCGCACCAGAATCTTTCAATCGGTTTTATACGGGATTATCTACGACTCATATAGCAATCACGGCAATAGACGGGTTTTTCTCCGGTAGGCCGGAACGGCACTTTGGTGGCTACACCGCAACCGCTACAGGTTGCATCATACATCTGGCGGTCCCCGCCGCGTCCCCGGCCTCCGTCATGTTGCTTTTTGGCCGCTCTGCACGCCGGGCAACGCCCGGGTTCGTTAGCAAACCCTTTTTGGGCGTAAAATTCCTGTTCGTTGGCGGTAAAGACGAAATTTGTTCCACAATCCTTGCAAGTAAGCGTTTTGTCTTGATACATACAACATCCTCCTGGCGCCGTTCGGCTTAATTTTGTTTTTCTCCGGATCGAGAGACTGATGGGTTATAGAATTGCACTATATCTAGTTTACCAGAAAATAGTAAGAAATCAAGCAAGTTTTTATAAGTTTTCCGCATATTTTGTATGTCAAGATTTTTACAGGTGGGCATTGTGAATATACATAATTACTCATCAGGAGATCATCCCGCAAAAAACTACTACTATACATCAACGCCTATATTTTATAGGACTTTGGATTGGGGTCAAATATAAACATTCTAAAATAGCCGGATAGGAGGATTTCATTGTTTTTTTAACTTCTTTCCGGGTAAAATGACTGGCCCAGCATATTAATTGCGGACACAATCAAGGCCGTGGCAAACGCCAGCCAGAATCCGGGAATGTATAAGCTCCCTAAAAAAGTATCGGTTAGCATCACCGTCCAGGTATTCACAATCAAAGTAAAGAGGCCCAGTGTTAAGAAATTGACCGGCAGGGTAATTAAAAATAACAACGGGCGGATTAAGAGGTTGACTCCGGCCAGAATCAGCCCAGCCCATAAACCCGTTTCCGGGGTGTCCATATGGATTGCCGTAAAAATTTGAGCGGCACAATAAAATGCGGCCACATTGGCAACTGTTTTAATGATCAGTTTCCTCATTCTCGTATTCCTCCACTAAAAAATCGAAGCAATATTAAAAGAAGTCTACATACACCCGGACTTGTTCATGGCTTTTCGGGTCGCGGGTTTCCACCTCCGCCATCCGCCATTTGCCATAACGACGCAATTCTTCGATGATCCCCCGGCATAACTTGATCGCCTGGCTCGGGGAGCCAGATTGATGCACCCAGTGCCGGAAACTTTTAAAATCTTGATCTTGCCGGTTCCCGGAGCGGACAATTCCCGGCAGGATAAACTTTTCGGCCAACCAAGCCAGATCCTCAACAGCATCCAGGGTTTGGTCCAGCAAAAAGAGGGGGATGGGAATGGGAATCAAGAAACCTTTCCTGACGTGGATCCGGACCAGCATGAAAAAACTGCGGTATCCATTGCTTTTAGTCCACATAGACTTCCACCTTAACCGGCCCTTCCACCGGATCATTGGCTTCCACATCCACCAGTTTCCCATCCGCCAAGCCATCTTCGATGAGCCGCAACAATTCCTCAAAGTCGATTTTCGAGAGATCGACCCCTTTTTGCTCCATCTCACGGTGGGCGGCCTCCGGAATATAGCTCATGCCGAATGCGGTAAATTTGGAAACAACCCGCACCAGACTTAAGGGCAGATTTACATTCGCTTTGACAATCCCGGCGCTTTGGACCCTGACCCGTAAAAACCGGTTGGCCAGCTTTGAGGGAGTAGGGGAGGGTGAGTCCAATTTCGGTTCCGACTCCTCTAACGCTTTTAGAAGCTCCAATCCTTCCGCCGCATTAATCTTTCCTTCCTGGATCATCTGTAATATCTTAAGTTTCTCTTCGCTCATTATATTGAACTCCTTTCATAATTTGGACTAAGATTTTAGGGAATAGACAAAGATTAATAGAAATAACGCTTACGCCATATTACTTCCCGATTCGCTTTAATTGTTTCGCGGCCTCGGTGGGCGAAATCTCACCGCGCTCCAGGGAATCCAATATCTCCTGGCGCTGTTTTTTCTCATCATCGAGTTCGGAATCATCCTTTTCAACCCGGTAACCCAGAGCCTCAATGGCTGAGTCCAGACGATTTCTGACCGTGGGATACGAAATCCCTAGTTCTTTCTCAACGTCCTTGATATTGCCGCGGCATTTGATAAATATTTCAATGAATTCACGCTGCTCATTGGGAAGTTGACAAAACTTGCATGATACAAAATCTCCTTCCAATTTCGTGGGGCAAAAGGTACAGCTTAAATGGGTCACGGATAATTCATGTCCACAGACCGGACAAATGCCGGGAGCTTTGTACTTCAAGATAACCGCCCTCCTTATCCACTAAATAAATCGTTTCCGTTTGAATGAACAAAAATAATTTACGATCAATTGATTGGGCAATTAAAGCTTATCATTCCACATTAATTTTGTCAATCTTAAGATTAAAAAAATTAACATATAAATTAATTATTTTAATATGCTCCAACTTCATCAATGTTTATTGAAACAAAGTATGGTGATTTTTTTACTGATCAGAGTTACTGGACTGGGAGTCTGTGCGGATAATCGATTTTCGAAGCGTATTTAGTATCGAGTGATATATTCTAATACGACATATAGTGGTTTTAAGCTATTGAAAAGTGTTACTTGCACACAGACTCCTAATTTATTTTTCCGGATCAGTATCATTCAAATTTGCATCCATTTTTAAATAACTAGGGTCAAGCAGGTTCCCTTACCATTACCATTCTAAACATGCCAACTTTTTTGAATTATAGCAGTTTGCGAAAAAAATCCACCGAAAACATTGTTTCCAGGTGGATCTAGTAAAATGGCCTTGATTTTGAAGCATATCAAAAAATTATAATGTGTCTCAAGGAACTTTTAATCCCTATGGAAAACTTGGGCGCGCTCTGAACAATAGTGCCATGGAAAATGAGTCATGGCCAAGTTGGCTTTATTTTTTGAGAATAAGTCCGGATAATAGACCGCACTTAATTTACGGGCTTTGTAAAGGTAACGGATGGTTTCCCGGTAAGGAGGGATTCCGTGATATTTTTTTACAGTGGCCGGTCCGGCGTTATAGGCGGCGATGGCCAATTCGATACTGCCGAAACGCCGGAGTTGTTCGTGAAGAAACGCCGAGCCGACACGAATATTTTTGGTAACATCACGCCAATCCTCCAGTTTGTCTGGGGACAATTGCATTAAACCCCGGCAACCTACCGGACTGATGGCATTTGGTTTATATTCACTCTCGATCCCAATGATGATTGCAACCAACAATGGATCAAATGTCTCCATAATAGCGGTATGTATTTGGGGGTCGTCACAATGAAACGAACTCATAATTGCTTTTACTCTCATAGGGATTAATTGCTGTTCTTTTTCAGCTTGTGTCGGCCGGGAATAACCAGTTACCATAAAAATTACGATAAAGAGAAGCACAATCAAGATTCTGGTGATTGTACCCTTTAACTTTAATATATTTTGGTTCATCTTCTTGGCGCTTCGATTCACTTCGTCATGCGTTAACTTCAAACAAGATCCACCTTTCAATAAAAATCAATAATCGAGCGAAAATATATTTACTCGATTTTTTTACACAATTATATCGAGTATAACCAAGTTTTACTTCCGGGTCAATAAAGAAATTTTCCAGCAACTGGTTATCATGTGATTTTACCAGCTCAAATCAATGATTAAAATTTTAATGCAAAATCGTAAATAGAATGTTACAGCTCTAAAAGTGGAAAAAAAGAAGGAGAATCAGAGTTTTTTTAGAATCATAATAAATTGAAAAGTAGTGTGAAAAAGTTTAAAATAAGGAGTATACATCGCTTTTCCATAATGCCCTTCGAATATAATACGTTACGATTTGAAGCACTGTGAAAGTAACTTCGTGGTGCCAAGGAAGGAGTGTCGTTAATGCCGGGTTTGAACAATAATATGGTTTGCCAAGTGGGGTTGGTGGTGCGTAATATTGAGGAAACAGCCCGTCAGTGGGCCAAACTCTTGGAGATGGAGGTGCCACCGGTGATGATCACGGGCCCGCAGGAAGAAGCACATACGGAGTATCGGGGTCAAGGCACTGCCGCACGGGCCAAGCTGGCATTCATCCCTATGGGTCAAATTACGATTGAACTCATTGAACCGGGACCGGAACCTAGCACCTGGCGCGAGTTTTTGGATACCCATGGGCAGGGAATCCATCATATTGCCTTTCAAATTAAAGGTATGAAACAAACCATTGAATTTTTGGGGGAACAAAAGATGCCGATGGTCCAGAAAGGGGATTATCAAGGCGGAAGATATGCATATATTGACGGCATAGCCCAATTGGGAACGATTTTAGAGCTTTTGGAGAATGATTGATATAACGGTGTCAGAAATAATGCGGGTCTGCGCCAAATTATCGGATGATTCAATTCATGAAATTCTGGAGAAGTTTGTAGAAATAGACAGCCTTTTGCCAATAATATTAGAATATAAGGAGCTATATGGCCAAGAAAGTATGGAAAATGACAGAGTCCACCGATAACAGCGCGATCCGGTTGGCAAAAGAATTGGGGATTTCTCTGTTACTGGGCCGGTTGCTGGTCAACCGGGGGTTAACGGACCCGGAGGAGGCTAAGGCGTTTTTAATGCCAGATCTGGCCCGACTTCACGATCCGTTTCAATTTCGGGATATGAAACGGGCAGTCGAACGAATTGCCCGGGCCATTCAAAACCAGGAACAAATCCTGGTTTACGGTGACTATGATGTGGACGGTATCACTTCTATTTCGGTCATCATTCGGGTATTGGGGAAATTATTGCCCGGCAAATTATTATATTATATCCCTAAACGGTTGGAAGAAGGCTATGGCCTCCATTTAACTTCCCTGGAAAAAGCGCTTGCCAAAGGGGTCCGCTTAATAATCACGGTGGATTGCGGAATTAGCGCCATCGAAGAGTCCGCCTATCTGAAAACCAGGGGGATTGACATTATTATTACGGATCATCATGAACCGCCCCCATGTCTACCGGATGCCTATGCGATTATTAACCCGAAAGTAGATGGCATGGGATATCCGTTCGGGCAATTGGCCGGAGTAGGAGTCGCTTTTAAATTGCTTCAGGGATTGGCTACTTATTTTCCGGAGCTTGAAGAAAAAATACAGGAGAATCTTGATTTGGTCGCCCTGGGGACCGTGGCCGATATTGTCCCCCTATTGGGAGAAAACCGGATTTTAGTGAAATATGGCCTTATCCGGTTAGCCAAGACTCAGAATGTAGGTTTACAGGCCTTATTACAAACTGCCGGTTTAAAAGATCGGGAAATTAACGCCGGGCATATCGGTTTCATCTTGGCGCCCCGGATTAACGCCGCCGGTAGAATGGGGAATCCCAGTCAAGGCGTTAAATTGTTTACAACCGGCGATCCGTTGAACGCCATAGACTTGGCCAAAGAACTTGATAAGGAGAATCAGATCCGCCAGGAGGTTGAAAATCAGGTTTTACAGGAGGCTTTAGCCCAGATCCAACGAAACCCCGGACTGCTCGAAGAACACGCGCTGGTTTTAGCCGGTGAAAACTGGCATCTTGGAGTTATTGGAATTGTAGCTTCCAAACTGGTGGAGATCTATAATAAACCGGTGATTTTAATCGGTATGGATGGAGACGAAGGCCGGGGGTCAGGCCGGAGTATTTCCGGATTTAACCTTTTCGAGGCCATCGAGGCCAACAGTTCATATTTAATCAAGTTTGGCGGGCACGAATTTGCCGCCGGAATCACTGTAACCCGGGAAAACATTCCCGCATTCGCCAAAGCGTTCCTGGAGACTTCCAAAGCCCGGTTAACCCGGGATGACTTGATTCCATTTTTAAAAATCGAATCTTTGGTGGATCTCAATCATATTACCTTGGATTTAGCCCGTGAACTTAGCCGGCTCGCTCCTTGTGGACCGGCGAACCCAACCCCCGTTTTAGGCTGCCAAGCGCTTAATTTGGTTGAGTATCGAAATGTCGGCGAAAACGGTAAACATATTAAAATCAAAGTGGCGAAAAGCGATTCCATTCTTGAAGGAATTGGATTCAATATGGGTTCGGTCCAATCGGAACTGGCTAGTACCCGGGAAGTGGATCTCGCGTTTTCGTTGGAAGAAAATCATTGGAACGGTACAGCCCAGATCCAACTGAACATCAAGGACATCATCGCCCGGGGGTAAAACTTCATTGTTCCAGAAGGCCGCCATCGAAACCTTACTCGAAAAAATTGGTGAAACCAAACCTGATTCCGATGTAGTCAAAATCAAATCAGCTTATGATTTTGCGGCTTGGGCGCATCAAGGCCAGAAGCGGGAATCCGGGGAGGATTATATAATTCATCCGCTGGAAGTGGCGCAAATCGTTTACGACTTGGGAATGGATATCACTTCAATTATTGCTGCCCTGCTCCACGATGTGGTGGAAGACACTGAAACCGGGATTGAACAGATTCAAAAGAAATTCGGGAAAGAAGTCGCGGTATTAGTGGATGGAGTAACAAAACTCAGCCGGTTGGCGTTCCAAAACAAGCAAGAACAACAAATGGAGAATTTACGGAAGATGTTTTTGGCCATGACCCAGGATTTACGGGTCATTATCATTAAATTGGCCGACCGTCTTCATAATATGCGGACTTTAAAACCGTTACCCGAGGAGAGACAGCGCAGTATCGCCCGGGAAACTCTAGAGATATACGCTCCCTTGACCCACCGGCTGGGGATGTGGAAAATAAAGTGGGAACTGGAAGATCTGGCGCTACGCTATTTGGAACCCGAAGTCTATTACAATTTGGTCTCCAAAGTCGCTAAAAAACGACTGGAACGCGAAGTCTATATCAATGAAGTGAAGCAAACCCTTCAACGGGCTTTGACCGAAATTGAGATGAAAGCGGAGGTCCAGGGACGGCCGAAACATTTTTACAGTATTTATGAAAAAATGCAGGAGCAGAGTAAGGAGTTCTCCGAAATATATGATTTAATGGGTTTGCGGGTGATTGTGTCCACGGTGCAGGACTGTTACGAGGTTCTGGGAATCGTCCATACTTTATGGAAACCGATGCCGGGCCGCTTTAAAGATTATGTGGCCATGCCCAAATCCAACATGTATCAATCACTTCACACCACCGTGATAGGCCCCGACGGAGAACCGCTGGAGATTCAGATCCGGACTTGGGAGATGCACCGTACCGCCGAATACGGTATCGCGGCCCACTGGATCTATAAAGAAGGCCCCGATGGTAAGGAGTTCCACGAGAAAATCGCTTGGCTGCGGCATCTGATCGAATGGCAAGGCGAAATGAAAGACTCCGAAGAGTTTATGGAAACGCTAAAGATCGGTTTATTCGTGGATGAAGTGTTTGTTTTTACGCCGAAAGGCGATGTTAAAAGTTTGCCGGCCGGTTCCACCCCGGTAGATTTGGCTTATAGTATTCACACCACCCTAGGACATCAGTGTTCCGGCGCTAAAGTTAACAACCGGCTGGTTCCGCTGGATTATCAATTAAAGAATGGCGATATTGTTCAGATTATAAGTTCCAAACAGGATGCCGGGCCTAGCCGGGATTGGCTGCAGTTTGTCAAGACATCCAAGGCTAAAAACCGAATCCGGCAATGGCTGCGCGAACAGTTTCGCGAAGAAAATATTCAAATTGGCCGGGAATTAATTGAACGTGAACTTCGTAAACAAAATTATGAGGTGCATGAAAACTTACGGTTGGAAGTGCTGCTGGAAGCCGCCAAAAAGCTCGGCTTTAGTAATGTTCATGATTTACTGGCCGCTGTAGGCGATTTAAAAATAACCCCCAATATGGTCATCGGAAAATTGGGCATTGAAAAGGAAGCCGAACCGGACCTGAAACCGGAACCGGAGGTGAAGCGCCGTCCTCACCGTTCGGGGCAAGGGGTCAGGGTCAAAGGGGTTGAAAATTTATTGGTCCGTTTCTCCAAATGCTGCAATCCGGTTCCCGGGGACCAAATCATCGGTTTTGTCACTCGCGGAAAAGGGGTTTCCGTTCACCGGATCGATTGTCCCAACTTAGCCGGGGAAGAGCAAGAACGGATCATCGAGGTGGAATGGGATCGGGAAGTGAAGGGGACATTCCCGGTGGATATTGAGATTGAAGGCTCAGACCGGGTTAACTTGTTAACGGATATCATGAATGCCATTTCGGAGATGAATCTTTATCTCAATGCCGCCAAGGCCCGGACTAAAAAAGGTACGGCTTTTATTAACCTTACGCTGGAAATCACTCATTCCGATCAAATTCAATCCATTTTCAAACGGGTCAAAAAAGTCGAAGGCGTCCACCGGGTGTACCGGATGAGCCGGGTTGTAAAATAGGAGAAAGCATATGAGAGCAGTGGTTCAACGGGTGGAACATAGTAAGGTGACTGTTGGCGGCGAGGTGACCGGTGAAATTGGCCCAGGGTTGTTAGTATTGCTGGGGGTCGGAAATGAGGACCAAAGGGATGATGCGCTTTATTTGGCGGAGAAAATTGTGAATCTAAGAGTTTTTAGCGATAAGGACGGGAAGATGAATTGTTCGGCTTTGGAATTGAGGTTGCCTGTATTGGTAGTTTCCCAGTTTACATTATACGGGGATTGCCGTAAAGGGCGGCGGCCGGATTTCACCGGAGCGGCGGCGCCCGAAGCCGCCGAAAAATTTTACGAAACCTTTTGTGAAGCAATTTTGAAACTAGGATTGAATGTGGCGAAAGGGCGTTTCCGGAGTCATATGATGGTTGAAATCATCAATGACGGTCCGGTTACGATTTTGGTGGATAGTAAACGGCAGTTTTAATTGGGGGACAATTTACCGGCGGGGCGACAAGGAACAATTTTCAACGATAGGCGAATTAATTATATGGCGACCCGGGGAGGCCGAAAAAATTATGCGTTTATTGTCCGTTGACAATGTTAAGGAAGAGATGCGAATTGCTAAAAACGTTTACTCGGCTGAAGGGAATGTCTTATTAACCGAAGGGATGCCGTTAACGGTTAGATATATCGAGCGTTTAAAAGAATTGGGAGTGGCATCGGTATATATTATTGACGATAAAATCGGCAGAATTGAGGTGGATGAACTGGTGACGGTTCAAACCCGGATCGACGCCACTAAAATCGTCAAGGAAACCATGACCAACCTTAAGAACGAACACGGCTGGGACAGCGGTAAAATCGTGGAAACTGTGGGCCGGATGATGGAAGAACTGATTGCCAACCGACATGTTATTTATAGCCTGGTTGATGTTAGGGCGATGAACGATTATACATTTTCCCACAGCATTGCCGTATGTATCCTATCGCTGCTGGTGGGGATCATGGCCAATTTCGGATATCAGAAATTAAAAGAATTAGGGATTGGGGCTATTTTGCATGATATCGGCAAAGTGTTCGTTCCCGACCGGATCTTGAACAAAACCAGCCCGCTAACTCCCATGGAATATTTGGAGATTCAGAAACATACCATTTTTGGGTACGAATCATTAAGTAATAATGAACTGATTCCGAAAGTTTCAGCTCATGTTGCCTGGCAGCATCATGAAAATTATGACGGTTCCGGTTATCCGCGTGGACTGAAAGGGAATATGATTCATGAGTTTGCCCGAATCGTATCCCTGGCCGACGTATTTGATTCACTGTCCACCGACCGGATTTACCGGAAACGTTTTTTGCCGCATGAAACCATTGAGTTCATCCGTGATAAAGGAAAGAACCGTTACGATCCGGAATTCAGCCGGATTTTCCTGCAAAGAGTAGCGCCCTTTCCGGTGGGATCAACCGTGTTGCTGAATACAGGAGAAAAAGCGGTGGTGGTGAAGATCTATGAGGATTTACCCGCCCGTCCGCAGGTCAAAGTGATTTTTAATAAAGACGGGGAGAGTATTCCGGAACCGGTGGATATCGATTTAAAAGCAGATTTGACCAAATATATCGTGGAAGCGTTACGCAATTAATTTGGGCAATGAAACTTTCAGCCATTGATTCCGTTACAAATACTAATATTACAGTGGAGGGATATCGATGAATAAGTCGATGGGCTGGTTAGTGGTATTGGTAATCATTATTTTATTAATTGTTATTCCATTTGGAATGTATATCAGTTATTCCAATGGTTTTAAATCGGCTGGAATCGATGTTGACAACCAGCTTAAACAGGTCGATAATATGTTGCTGCGGCGTCATGATTTAATTCCCAATCTGGTGAATACCGTGAAAGGCTACGCTAAACATGAAAAAGATGTCTTCACTAATTTGAATAATGCCCGGAATCAATTGATGCAAGCGGGTTCCATGAAGGAAAAATCGGCGGCCAACAGTAATTTTGAAGCGGCTTTGGGGCGTTTGTTAATGGTGGTGGAGAATTACCCCCAGTTAAAAGCCAATGAACAATTTAACAAACTCATGGATGAACTGGCTGGAACTGAGAACCGGTTAGCGTTGGAACGAAAGCGGTATAACGATCTGGTCGGAGGTTATAATAAAAAAATCGTTATGTTCCCGGGGAGTATTGTGGCTGGGATGATGGGATTATCCGCCAGGGATTATTTTGAGGTGCCGCAAACCGCCAAAGAAAATCCCACGGTTGATTTCGGTGAATGAGTTACTGAGAGTTACTGAATAGTTTTCTCGCCAATCGGCTTTCTCGTCGATGAGACTTAGATATTACGCCTGGAGGTTTTAATGTTAAAACGAATTCGCCCACTTAAATATGGGCTAGCGATAGTATTGGCCGCTATTTTCATATTGGCGGTAAGTGTTGCGGCCTTTGGGCTGAAACCGTTTACGATCCGGGAATATGTTACCGATCAAGCCGGGATTCTTTCGGAAACTACCCGTGATCAGCTTTCCTATTTACTCTCGGAATATGACAAACAAACGAGTAACCAGATTTTAGTGGTAACTGTCCCCAGTCTGGAAGGGGAAGACTATATTGATTTTACCGAAAGCTTGTTTAGTTTAAATAAACCCGGCCAAAAAGGCAAAGATAACGGGATTATTTTAATGGTGGCCTTGCAGGATCGAAAAATCAGAATTGAAGTCGGTTATGGGCTTGAGGAGCAAGTACCGGACGGCAAAGCGGGAACGATTTACCGGGAGCAGATCACTCCTTATTTTAAAGCGGGTGATTATAATTCGGGGATTGCCGCCGGAGTTTATGCTTTAATTACGGCAATTACTCCCGATTATCAGCTGCCAACCGGCCAAATATCCGAAATGCCCGTTCAGCCCAAAACAGGCCGGTCGTCATTGCCGCTGATAATTATCATCGTGTTGTTGTTTGTGATCTCTTCATTGTTTGGAAATTCCCGCAATAACCGGCGCATCCGGCGGGGTTACAGTGAACCGTGGTTCTGGGGCGGTGGAGGCGGTGGCTTTTCGGGTGGTTCCGGCAGCGGTTTCAGGGGCGGTGGAGGCGGTTTTGGTGGCGGTGGCGCCGGTGGAAGTTGGTAGGTGGGAGGGAATAATTTGTTTCAGATCATTCATACACGAAGTTTTTTTAAAGCCCGGGAAAAAGAAGCCATCCTGAACGCTATCGGTGATGCTGAAAAAAATACATCAGGGGAGATCCGGGTGCATGTTGAAAGCTGTTCTGGTATTGATCCGGTGGTCAGAGCGGAAACGGTATTCAAAAATTTAGGCATGGCCAATACCGAGTTGCATAACGGAGTCTTAATTTATTTGGCGGTTAAGGACCGGAAATTCGCGATCATCGGTGATGAGGGGATTCACCGGGCAGTGCCGTCCGGTTTTTGGGATGAAACCAAAGCCGGGATGGAACAATTATTCCGTGCCGGTAAATTTCTAGAGGGAGTCTGTCTGGGGATTCGGTTGGCCGGGGAAAATCTGGCCCGTTATTACCCGTGTCTGGCCGGGGATGTTAATGAATTACCGGATGAGATCTCCGAGGGCCGGTAAAATTTCGGATTATAAATGAAAATGCCGTATTTTCTAAGAAGGATTTAGAAGATGAATCAAGAATTTCTTTGGTAAACTAACGCGAACATGATGGGTATTGTAACGAAAGGCTATGGAACAACCGAATGAACTATTTATCGTGGCAACCATTACCAATGTGAGGCGAATATGTCAAAAAGCGACGGGCGTATTATCCAACTTCGTTTACAATTACAATGGGATTACCTGAAACAATTGCTGGCGGACAGTGAAGAACCGGCTTCTTATGAAGCCACCGCCAGGGCATTTCTTGGAGAAGCCCTGTTGGTCACGGAGAAGAACCCGGTTTTGGATGAATTAAACCGAGTTCATTGTCGTTACTAATATATACCCCGGTTCGTAAGCAGGTAAAAAAAAGTAACGTTCATGGTATCATGGCCGTTATTATTTTTTATCACATCAGCAATTCCATACAAATCTTGCTTCTTTTTTATCGGATTAACCCGATTTGGACGATGAAGAACATGACAATTCAATAAACAGTTTATTTAAAAGAAGAATTTTTAAAACTGTGATCCGCCTCACAGTTTTTTTCTTTATAATACTCTATTATTAAACCATGAAAGCTAATAATAAGAATACATTATGAAGGGAGATTCTTTCGATGACAAACAACAAAAGATTTTTAAAAAGTTTATTCGTAGTCATTGTTTTCGTTGGTAGTTTGGCCCTGATCCCGTTAAAAACGGAAGCGCATTGCGATGCTTTGGATGGTCCTGTGGTCACGGAAGCTAGAAAGGCTCTCGAGCAAAAAGAGGTCACTCCGGTGCTCAAATGGGTCCAAAAAGAATATGAGAATGAAATCCGGGCGGTTTTCCAAAAAACATTAACAGTTAGAGTCAAGGGACCGGAAGCAAAAGAACTGGCTGATAATTATTTCTTTGAAACCCTGATCCGGTTGCACCGCGCGGGAGAAGGCGCGCCGTATAGTGGACTAAAACCCGCCGGAACGGTTGAACCGGTGGTCGCGGCAAGTGACCGGGCTTTAGCCACTGGAAAAGTTGATGAATTATCCAAGGAAATCGCCAATAAGGCGGAAGAAGGAATCAGGAAACGTTTTCAGCAAGTCCTGGAGAAGAAAAAACATGCCAATGACAGTGCCAGTGCCGGCAGGGAGTATGTGGAAGCTTATGTGGAATATGTGCATTATGTGGAACAAATCCATATTCTTATCAGTGAGACTGCTCATGGCGATGAGGGAGTTGTAAAAACAAAGCCGCACCAGCATTAGTATCTTTCCATCGATAAAATTTATTATGTACAGGTGACAAAAGTAGGCTGTATGTATGATGAATTTCACATCCTTTACCAGAGGTTGATATATTGAAATATAATTGCTCGTAAAGTTAATCGTGCTGGTGCGCCTAGTCATATAAAAAGCCAGATCTGTAAAGAGCTGGCTTTTTACATTGATATTTGCGGAAGGTAATTCCGTACACATTCCGTTGATAACCGTTTTGGTCCTGGAAGAGATTCTATTCCTTGCCATGGGAAAAGTATTTGACGGTCCCGCCTTTTTCTTTTTAATAGAACCTGTTGCGATTGGGTTATGGCTTGCCATTTTTGCCGTCGGTTTGATGGATAAATTGCCATTGATGCAAAAAGTTCCTTGGTAAAATGTGGTTTCCCATTTTATATCAACTTCGATATTTGGTCTGGCATCGGCCGAAGTACTTCAGTGGTTGACTAAAAAACTACCTGAAGCTTAGCTTTAAAGTATTCAATTAAAAAGAGGCTATATTTGATTGAATGAAAAAATCATTCGGAGTTTTATGGCCAGAGTCAATACTAATTATGGCTACTTGGATTTCGCAGCGATGATAGAATCAAAAAAGCTCTGAAATTAAAGGCTTTCACCGGTAATCGTTGAGTCATAGAAAACCATTTAATTGAACTGAATCCATTTAATTTATGCATTTCAATTAAAAGGAATACGATTCCACTATTTACAACCGCTGTATATTATGATAGAATATTACCAATGGCATTTTGTTTCATTAAAATGTTCCTGCGCTTTTATAAGATAATTTTTCACAAAATAGATATTTTAATATTTAAAGAGGACATTCGTCTTTGGACGAAATGTCCTTGTGTTTTATTTATACCTCTTTTACATTAAATGGTTTTTGTATATTCGATTTGTAGTATTCATGAACAATTGAAAATTATTTATATACAAGTATCGACAATCAGAATGGTTGTATACACCATATTTGGAATTATATATTTCCCCCAAAATATGAATTATGAAAGGAGTTACCGATGAATCAACCCATTTTTTTGACAAAAGATGCCTTTGATTCGTTACTTGCCAACTTGTTGGAAATTGAAGAGGGAATTTATCGCATAATGGATGATTTTTTTCCCGAACCATCCAAAGAAGCCGATGAAGTAAAATGGATTTTGAATGATTATATAGGGCGACTTGGAGATATGATTCGTAATATTTCAACCGTGGAAACGGCAAACAACGATTTTCCTTATGTCGTTATCGGCAGTGAGGTGATGGTCGAGGATGCCGATAGCTGTAAAACCTATCGTTACAAATTGATTTCGCCGCTTAAGCCAAAAATCGATATAAATGATATTTCATTTTTATCGCCCATGGGTAAAGCGTTACTTTTAAGAAAAATAGGAGATAATATTGCCGTTGAAGCGCCGGGTGGAAAGTTTTTTTATAAAGTTTTATCGGTAAAAATAACTACCGATTCCAAAATTCCCCGATTTAATTTTAAATGGCTGAAGGAAGGGACATCGTAAAATGCCGGTAAAGTCATTTATGAGTCGAATGGGAAACAAGCGATGAATATTATACTCAATGTCTTCTTTTATGAAATCGCCGGAAATGGCCAAGGCGTAAATTGGCGGTGAAGTGACACCGGGTTAATGCCATTTTAGACTAGGAGTCTGTGAAGCTATTAAAAAGTGTTACTCGCACAGACTTCTAGCCGGTTTTAATCCTCTCCCGAGTTTTGGCGGGCTTCTCCGGTGGCTGCTTTTCGGTGGCAGCGATACTGGCGCGTAAGGCTTCCATGAGATCGATGATCTTGCCGGTTTCGCGTCCCGGGGTTTGGGTGATTTCGCCACCGCTGATTTTGCTTTGGATTACGGCCATTAAGTCTTCCCGGTAACGGTTGGTATATTTTTGGGGATCGAAATGGCTGGAGAGATTGGCGATCAAATTGTTGGCCATTTTAATCTCGTTATCATGGAGCGCCGGTTCGGTTTGGATGCCGGTGAGTCCGGTGGTGGCGCGGATTTCATCGGGGTAGAAAATTACAGCCATCAGTAGCGCATTCTGGTATACCCGGAGCACGGCCAGGGATTCCTTGGAGCGAATAATCACTTTGGCGACGGCGATTTTTCCTGTCTCCCGCATGGCTCTTTTTAAAAGAGCGTAAGCTTTTTCGCCGCCCTGAGCGGGTTCCAGATAATAGCTTTTTTCAAAGTAGATGGGATCGATTTCCTGTAGATCGACAAAATCGACGATATCGATAGTCTTGCCGCCCTCATCGGGAATTTTGGCGAAATCTTCCTCTTTTAAAACCACATATTGCCCTTTTTCAAATTCATAACCCCAGACGATCTCTTCCGAAGAAACCTCCACATTGCAGGTGGGACAGCGCCGTTCATATTTGATGGGGGTTTTGCATTTTTCATGAAGATAATTGAATTTAATCTCCTTTTTTTCGGTGGCGGTATAAAGCTTCACCGGGACATTCACCAGCCCGAAACTTATGGCCCCTTTCCAGAGATTCCGCATCACATGTCACCTCGTTTAGTTAGTATCCCAGGAAATATTATTTTATATTCAGGACTGGTCTTTAGCGGTGAAGTGGGTTGGACAACAAAAAAGCACCTGGTTTCGGTGCTTTTTTCAGTAAAATCATATGAAATTAGGATGCATGAACATTGAATGCGATATCGGGAACACCCCGTCGTACCAACATTTCTTGAACATGCTCGGGCTTTAGGACATCTTTTAAAAAGTCAATGGCTTTTTGAGTCATACCACCACCGCAGGTATAAACATCAATTGCGGCGTAACCGCGTTCCGGGTAGGTATGAATCGAAATGTGACTCTCGGATAATAACAAAAGCCCGGTAAAACCCTGGGGGGTAAACTTATATGACTCTTCACCAAGGATTGTCATTTTGGCACTTTTTGCAGCTTGTCGTAAACTATTAATTAATAGTTCAGCATCATCGAGCTTTTCGAACTGGCACCCCCAGAAATCTGCCAGAACGTGAGCACCTACAGTATCAAAACTCTGCATTCCCCTCACCCCTTGTCGTTAAAAAATCTTCTGGTCAGGAAGAATATTTTGACCCATAAGCACCCTGATTTCCCTTTACCCGATGATGCAAACGGCTTGTGGCCGTTCGGCTCGCCTCGGGATATATGTTAGATCAGGAGAATGTTAAATTTGGAACGGGATATTGTCACGCTCCCCAACGTTTTTGCAAACAAAAATATAATAACAAATCTGTCCCCGGATGTCAATTGCTTGAAAGAATATTTTCTTAAAAACATATTTTTTGCAATAAAAATGCTGTGAATAATGGAAAAGCTTATTCAAACCCTTCTAGTTTTTAGAGAATCGGAATATCTTAAACCAAATTGGAGTATTAGTTTCAATTAAAATAACATTTTGGCCTCATTTCCAAGGATACCAAAGCTTGATCATTAAGGGTGGTTTTATGCGTCATAAACGATTGATGATTATTTTTGTGAATGGCGGTTTTTTATATTTTGCAATGCTACTGATTTTCACCGCAATTGGGATATGGTTACTGAGACAACCGGCGATATGGACCAGTATTCCTTTGGGAACACTCGTTTCCGGCCGGAAGGTAGTCATCGATCCCGGACACGGCGGTGGAGATCCAGGAGCGAGATCGAATACCGGGATAACGGAGAAACATCTCAACCTTGATGTGGCCTTGCGTTTAAAAAAATATTTATCCAGGGTTGGGGTGTATTGCATTATGGTCAGGGAGACCGACCGGGATTTTTTCGGGTTCGGAGACAGTTACAGCACCAAAAAACGGAGGGATTTGGACCGCCGTATTCAAATAGCCAATCAAAGCAAAGCAGATATTTTCCTGTCAATTCACGCCAATAGTTTCCCTCAAACCATTTATCACGGCGCCCAGACTTTTTATAACACAAACAACCCGGAGTCGCGGCGATTGGCAGAAGCCGTTCAAGAACAACTGGTAAGTTCCCTGGGGCCCAATCATCGGAAGGCGAAAAAAGGCCAGTATCGGGTGTTGGAATTGACTGAAATGCCCGGAATAATCATCGAAACAGGGTTTCTATCCAACCCCGAGGAAGCCCGGCTATTGGCGACGGAACAATATCGTGAACAATTAGCGCTGGCCATTTATCATGGACTTATAAAATATTTCCAGGATCAGGCTCCTTAACAGTTAACCCAAAGATAGACATTATTTTTCATTCCTGGTTGTGCCTGATAAGCACGTACGGTAGGTATAAAAATGCATTGGTTGTCAGGCCCCTATTTTCTTAAAGGAATTGGCTTTGGTTTAGCGAAATATAGAGGAAAACAATTATCTTTTCAAAGTTATTTTTTTATTTTTGGGGGATAATTTTTGATTGAAGTTTCGCTATAACAAGCAATAGGTGGGACAATGGATGAAAGCTGAGATTATTTGTATCGGGACGGAATTACTATTGGGCCAAATTGTGGACACCAACGCCGCCTTTATGGCCAGGGAGCTGGCAGACTTAGGAATTGATTTATATCACAAAACCACGGTGGGAGATAACTTGGAACGAATTATCTCCACGCTTAAGCTGGCCTGGAGCAGAGCCGACTTAATGATTTTATCCGGTGGATTGGGGCCGACTCAGGATGATCTTACCCGGGAAGCTGTAGCCGGGCTGCTAAACGAGCCGTTGGAATTTAATGAAGAGGCTTGGCGGCAAGTTTCCGCCTATTTTCATAAAGTACAGCGTCCTATTGTGGAGAGCAACCGCCGTCAAGCCATGTTCCCGCCGTCGGGACAAGTTGTTCCCAATCATTTGGGTACGGCTCCCTCATTATTCGTGGCCAAAGATCAGCGTTATATCATTGCTTTACCGGGAGTGCCCATTGAGTTAAAAGGAATATGGGAGGCCCAAGTTAAACCGCTTTTACGGCCTATTTTGGAACAGGAAAACAATCCGGTACTCACTTCCCGGATTCTTAAAATCGCTGGAATCGGTGAATCAGCCATGGAAGAAAAGATCATGGATCTGATTCAAGGGCAAACCAACCCCACTATTGCGCCTTATGCCGGTAAGGGAGAGGTATCCTTGCGAATTACGGCCAAAGGTATTAAAAAAAGTGAGAATGAGCGTTTAGTCGCCGCAATGGCCGCCAAAATCCGGGAGAGAATTGGAGAATATATCTATGGGTATGATTCCGATAACTTGGAAACGGTTACCGGCCGAATTTTAAAAAAGGCCGGCTGGTTTTTGGCTACCGCCGAATCCTGTACCGGGGGGCTCATTGCCCACCGGCTCACCAATGTACCGGGGAGTTCCGATTATTATCTGGGCGGGGTGAATTGTTACAGCAATCAATTGAAAACAGACTTGGTAGGAGTTCCGGAACCGGTGATCCAGAAATACGGAGCGGTGAGTCCGGAGACCGCCCAGGCTTTGGCCAGCGCGATACGGGTACGAACCGGAGCTCAAGCCGGTTTAGCCGTAACCGGAATTGCCGGACCAGGAGGCGGAAGCACTGAAAAACCGGTGGGTCTCGTATATCTGGCGGTTGATATAGCGGGGCGGTTGATAGTGGAAAAAAGAATTTTCCCCTTTGACCGGACCGGCAATAAGGATGCCTCCGCCCAAGCGGCGTTAACACTGCTTTGGAGAGGTCTGGTTTCGGAATTGGGTGAGGAGGGGGCTTTATCATGAGGCTTTTTGTAGGAATTCATCTGGCCAAAGATATGGTGGAGGAGGTCAACCGTTTTATCCAACTAGACGATCAAATTATGGGGCCCGTACATCACGGGTTTAAATGGACAACTCCGGAGAATTTGCATTTTACCTTGAAGTTTTTCGGTGAAGTTCCTCTATCCCGTTTGAATGATATAAATCAGGCCCTTAGCCGGGCTGTACTACATAATGAACCTTTCCGGCTGCAACTAGGAAAGGCCGGGTGTTTTCCGTCCAAAGGAATTCCCCGGATTATCTGGCTGGGAGTCGCTGTCGGTGAATCGCAGTTGACTAAACTGGCGGACTCCATCGATAATGCCTGCCTTGGTTACGGCTTTTCAAAAGAGGACCGACCTTTCAGCCCTCATCTTACCATTGCCAGGGTAAAGGATAGTTCGCCCGGGGTTAAGTTTCTCGAACCGAAATTTCAGTTTACCGGCGACATGATTGTGGAAGAAGTTTCCTTAATCGAAAGCCAACTTTACCCTACCGGCCCCGTATACCGGCAAGTTGAAAAATATCGCTTACAAAAATAAACAATTTGTTAAAAAATTAAAAACATGGTTTCCTTCGTTTGACACAGATAAAGTCGTTTGATATACTTATGGAGAACACATGTTTGGATGTGCGTTCGCATAAACGCGAACATACAATGATACTTTTTTATCAATCGATAAAGGTGAAACATGGTATCAAAATTCATGGCCGGTAAGGGGGAGTTTTAGTGTCTGATAAGCAAAAAGCGTTGGAAGTTGCATTATTACAAATTGAAAAGCAGTTTGGCAAAGGTTCGATCATGAAAATGGGTGAAGCTTCAGATAAAACGAATATTGAAGTGATACCAACCGGGGCTCTTTCGCTTGATTTGGCGTTGGGTGTGGGAGGAATTCCACGGGGGAGGGTTGTAGAGATATACGGGCCCGAATCTTCCGGAAAAACTACTGTTGCTCTGCATATTGCGGCGGAAGCCCAAAAAATCGGAGGAATTGCCGCGTTCGTCGATGCCGAGCACGCCTTGGATCCCCTTTATGCGAAAAAGCTGGGTGTGGATATCGATAATTTACTTATCTCGCAGCCGGATACCGGGGAACAGGCGTTGGAAATTACCGAAGCTCTGGTTAGAAGCGGGGCCGTGGATATTATCGTTATCGACTCGGTGGCCGCGCTAACTCCGCAGGCTGAAATCGAAGGAGAAATGGGTGATGCCCACGTTGGACTTCAAGCCCGTTTAATGTCTCAGGCCTTGCGGAAATTGACCGGAGTCATCAGTAAATCGAATACGGTAGTAATTTTTATCAACCAAATCCGAGAAAAAGTGGGTGTCATGTTTGGCAACCCGGAGACCACTCCCGGTGGGAGGGCTTTGAAGTTCTACGCTTCAGTCCGGTTGGAGATCCGCAAAGTTGAAGCTCTCAAGCAAGGAAGCGATATCATAGGCAGCCGCACCAAAGCAAAAGTCGTCAAAAATAAGGTGGCACCTCCCTTTAAGGAAGGAGAGTTTGATATCATATATGGCGAAGGCATTTCCAAAGCGGGATGTATTTTGGATATGGGAGTGGATCTGAATATCATTAATAAAAGCGGCGCTTGGTTCTCTTATGGTGAGAACCGGATCGGTCAAGGCCGCGAAAACGCCCGGGACTTTTTGAAAAAAGATCCCAATCTTTTGGGCGAGGTCGAAAAAAAGATCCGGATCCAATTAAATTTGGCCAAAGATGCGCCGCCGGTTAAAAAAGAAGCGGCTCCCGGAAAAGAATCGGCTACGGCCAAGGGGAAATAACCATGTCCGGGAAAAGTCCCATGGATGTGGCATTGAACTTATTGGGCCACCGGTCTTATTCGGAATATAAATTAGCGAAAAAATTATCGGAATCCGGGATTGGTCCGGAAGATATTTACGAAACTGTAATTCGCTTAAAAGGCTGGGGATATCTTAACGACAAAGAGTATGGCCTAAATCGAATGGCTACTTTGCAAGCCAGATTTAAAAGTAGGGTGTTTGTGGAAGGGGATTTACTGGTAAATGGGCTTAAACCGGAATTAATTCAGGAGTTATTGAATATTTATTATCCGGAAAGCTTGGAAATTGAAATAGCATGGCAATTACTGCGCCGTAAATCCCATGTCAAGAGGCAGAGCAAGACTTGGGGTCCTGCTTTTCTGATGAGATCGGGTTTCTCTGAAAATACAATTCATCAATGTTTTCCCGAAGTATCTTCCACTTGACACCTCTTTTAAAAAAGTTTACAATGATTTCTTGAGGACAGGACATAAGCCGAGTTCTACTCGGCTTGTTTTGTATTCATTTTTCTTCTAAAAACTCATAACCCGTTTTAGTAAAAAAATGGCGCACGGGAGCGCCGAATAGGAACAATTAATTAATTAACAGTAAATCAGGAGGTGATTGGAATAAACATACTACCCATTATAATAACGGTTGTTATTGGTATTATCCTTGGCTATGTTGGAAACTATCTTTATGGAGTGTTCAAAATGCAATCGGCCAAAGAAAGTTCGCGCCGAATGCTGGATGCAGCGAAAAAAGAAGTTGAATCCATCAAGCGGGAAGCTTTACTGGAAGCTAAGGAAGAAGCATTAAAGGTTAAAAACGAGCTGGAACGGGAAAACCGTGAACGCCGCGCCGATATACAACGTTTAGAGAAAAGATTACTTCAAAAGGAAGAATCCATTGATCGTAAATATGAGGTTTTAGAAAAGAAAGAAGAAGCACTTTCCAAAAAAGAAGCCGAGGTGGAAAAACTTAAAAACGAACTCCAGGAAACTCATCAACGGCACCGTCATGAATTAGAGCGAATTTCGGGATTATCCAGTGACGAGGCAAAAACGTTGTTGCTCAAGGATGTAGAGGAAGAGATTCAGCAGGAAATTGCGATTAAGATTCGGGATCTGGAAGCCAAAGCAAAGGAAGAATCCGATCGCAAAGCCCGGGAAATTATCTCTTTAGCCATTCAACGCTGTGCCGCCGACCACGTTACCGAAGCCACCGTTTCAGTAGTGGCCTTGCCAAATGATGAGATGAAGGGACGGATTATTGGCCGGGAAGGCCGCAATATACGGGCATTGGAGACGTTAACCGGCATCGACTTGATTATTGACGATACTCCCGAAGCAGTTATTCTATCAGGCTTTGACCCCATTCGCCGCGAGGTTGCCCGTTTGGCGTTGGAGAAACTCATTTCCGATGGCCGGATTCATCCGGCGCGTATTGAGGAAATGGTTGAAAAGTCCCAAAAAGAAGTCGAGGCTATCATCAAAGAAGAAGGCGAACGGGCCACTTTTGAAACTGGGATTCACGGACTTCATCCGGAATTGATTAAGTTATTGGGCCGATTGAAATACCGCACCAGTTACGGCCAGAATGTCTTACAACACTCAATTGAGGTATCTCATTTATGTGGAGTCATGGCAGGGGAACTGGGAGCCGATATTGCTTTGGCGAAGCGGGCTGGTCTTTTGCATGATATTGGTAAAGCTATCAATCATGAAGTTGAGGGAACTCATGTAACAATTGGCGCTGATACCGCCAAGAAATATCGTGAAAGTTTTCAAGTGGTTAATGCTATTGCCGCGCATCATGGTGATGTTGAACCAACCAGTATTGAAGCAGTTTTAGTTCAAGCCGCCGATGCGGTCTCAGGGGCAAGACCCGGAGCCCGGCGGGAAACTTTGGAGACTTATATTAAACGATTGGAGAAATTGGAAAAGATCGCCGATTCGTTTGAGGGCGTGGAGAAAGCATATGCCATTCAGGCTGGGCGGGAGATCCGCATTATGGTAAAACCTGATAAAATTGATGATATTAATTCCGTCCGGATTGCCAGGGAAATTGTTAAAAGAATTGAGGAAGAATTGGAATATCCAGGCCAGATTAAGGTTACCGTCATCCGGGAAACCAGGGCCGTTGAGTATGCGAAGTGAATATAATATTTGGGATAAATTATTGGGGAGGAGGCGAAGATAATGAAAGGCATCTTCTGGAAAGAAGGGGAGTCCTTCTCCAATTCTATGAGTTTGATCGCTTTTTTACTGGTAAGATATCCGGAAATTGGTTCGGTTCGATTTGATCCGGGGCAAAAAACACTGCAATTCTCTTTTGTCATTGTGAAAAACTTAATCGAAGAAGAGTTTAATTCATTTAAGGAACAGCTCGTACTCAGTTTAAGTAATATTTCGGAGTTGCAATCCAGAGAACCGGGTTTAATTGAAGTGAGTTACGCTGAATATGATGGTTTAACTTTCCTGGAAATCATGCGTGATATCGATTCGTTAAACCAGGAGGAAATTGCCTTGATTATCGGAGTCGTCCATCAATTTTTCGAAGGCTTTCTGCTGTTGGATCAAGAGGAGACCTTACAGGAGGAAGACGAATTACTTCAGGAAGAAATGATTGAACATATGCTGGAGGATTTAAAAGATTCCCGCCAGGAGAAACGGTTGATTGGTTTTCGGGAGGAAGGCCGGGTATTGGTATTTAACAGGGCCGCCATTCGTAAATAATCATTTCAGGAAATTATTCGTGCGTGAACGCAGTAACTCGTTTCACGCACGATTTCAATTTCCACTCTTTTTTTACATCCTTTACGCTTACATTTCCAGTATCACCGGTTTTCGACCAATTTTTTAAAACTCGTAATTATTTAGGGGGTTTTTTTGCTTAAAGTACTTTTTATTGGAGATATTGTTGGCCGTCCCGGCCGAAGAATTGTAAAAACTTGTTTAACGGAAATTATCCGTACCGAAAAGGTCGATTTGGTGATTGCCAATGGTGAAAACTCAGCCGGAGGCTTTGGAATCACCGTGGAAGTATGCCAGGAATTATTAACCTCCGGAATTGATCTGATTACACTCGGTAACCATACTTGGGATAACCGGGAAGTCACTAAGGTATTGGAGCAGGAACGGCGGGTAATACGGCCGGCTAATTACCCTGATGGAACTCCGGGAGAGGGTTTTCATATAGTTGAAACCGCCCGGGGATATTTGGTTGGGGTAATTAATATTTTAGGACAGGTTTTTTTGGAGCCGCTGTCTTGCCCTTTTCAAACCGCTGATTATTGTTTGAATTGGATTAAGAAAAAAACTCCCTATGTAATTGTTGATATTCACGCGGAAGCTACTTCGGAGAAAATGGCTTTGGGATGGTATTTGGATGGCCGGGTATCGGCAGTTATCGGGACTCATACCCATATTGCCACTGCCGATCAGAGAATCCTTCCCAAGGGTACCGGTTATATCACCGATGCGGGAATGACCGGCCCAATGAATTCAGTATTAGGAATCGATCCCCAACTGGTAATCACCAAATTTTTAACCAAACGCCCCGTGAAATTTGAATTAGCCACCGGTCCAATTCAATTCAACGGTGTACTCTTTGAATTCAATGAATCCGGTTTAACCACGAACGTAAAAAGAATTTTCAGGAGCATAGAAGGATAAATATTATAATCTTGAACTCTGTTCCCTTAACCCTCTTTTGTTATGTTTTCAAACAGGGAAACTTTTATTTTTTTCCAATCGGTCGAATGTCTTGGCTATAATTACTTAAAGGGAGATTCTTAGCGGACTCGAACTTATATCAGGTAAAACCCTCAGATGCGCAAGGAGCGCACCGGAATAAATCTATTTTTGCAGGAGGGGAAACCGTGGAACTAGTCGGGCTAAGAATTCGTTTAAGACGTTTACAAATTGAAGATTTACCACAAATGATGGTTTGGAATTGTGACGATGAGGTTCAATTCTATGTTGATTGCGATTTGCCGGGCAACCTTGGTGAATTAGAACAATGGTACCAAACCAGTATTTCCGATCCCAATTACCGTATCTATGTACTCCAAACTCTTTCAGGGCAAGTTATCGGGGATCTGGAACTCGATCATATTTGTTGGAGTAAACGGGAGGCGGAGTTACGTATCCGCATCGGCGCCAAGGATTTGTGGGGCCAAGGTTATGGCAGGGAAGCGCTCCGGTTAATTTTGGATGATCTTTTAATTGCCAAGAATTTCGAGCGGATCTATTTGCGGGTTTATCATTTTAATGAGCGGGCTATCCGCTGTTATTCCAAAATTGGATTTCGACAAGTCGGTATTCTCAAACGAAACAGTCCAAATTGGAAAAATATTATTTTGATGGAGATTTCGCGGGCACAATATCTTCGGTTGAATACATCGTTGGCGGGTTAAATTTTTTTTTATTTTTTAAATTAAATTTTCGTAAATTTTACTTTTTTAACGATGGTGTAAGATTAGTCTTCGATCTCCCCGGCTTTCGATAAAGAGGAATTGGCAGTTCACCTGTCGAAAATAGAAAATAGATTTAATAATTTCAAATTTTTAGGGGGGGGTTATATGCAAAAAATAAAGATTGTGATTGCTGATAATAACCGTGAACTTTGCGATAATTTATCCGAGTTGATTGGTTTGCAGGAAGATATGGAATTATCCGGGGTTGCCTATGATGGAATTGAAGCCCTTCAGGTGATTGAGAAATGTAAACCGGATGTTTTAATCTTAGATATTACCATGCCTTATTTGGATGGCATTGGTGTTTTGGAACGGCTGGCCGAGTTTGGTGAGCGGCCAATTGTCATCGTACTTACAGCCTTCGAACAAGAATCGATGATTCAAAGACTCACCAGCCTTGGGGCCGCCTATTACATGGTCAAACCTTTTGACGCTTCGACATTGTTTGACAGGATCCGGCAATTTTCAGGCCGGACGCAATCTCGGAAAATTAAAGAAGAAACGTATACATATACCACCACCAATAATAACCGCCGTGAAAAGACCGTGAATCAACTGGAGTTGGAAGTTAGCCGCTTATTTCACGAAATGGGAATACCCGCCCATTTTCGGGGTTATTCCTATTTACGGGAGGCCATTATCATTGCCACACAAGAAGTAGAAGTTTTGGGCAATATCACCAAGAACCTTTATCCCCGGATCGCGGAAAAATATCATTCCACCGCCAGTGGAGTGGAATCGGCCATCCGGCATACCATAGAGGTTGGTTGGGAACGCGGAAATTCGGAATTTATCGACGAGTTTTTCGGTTTTGACAGCCAAAAGGGCCGATTTCCCACAACTGCTTCGTTTATAGCCAAAATCGCCGATAAATTACGTTTGGAATGTAAAGTGGTATGATAGAAAATGCGGAGAACAATCTTTGAATATTAAGGGTTTAACCATAGTGGAACTCCAGGATTACTTGGGTTCACTTAATTTACCAAAATTCCGGGCCACCCAAATCTTTGAATGGTTATATCAACAAAAAGTATGCAGTTGGGAAGAGATGACCAACTTGCCTAAAAGTTTACGGCATTTTTTTAGTGAACACGGTGTTTCTTTGGGTTGTCTTACATTGGTTAACCAGGCTGCTGCCCCGGACCACACTGTAAAGTATTTGTTCGAATTAGACGATGGCCACACCGTCGAAAGTGTTTATATACCTGAAACGGATCGGAATACGGTCTGCTTTTCCACCCAGGTAGGGTGCGGGATGGGTTGTATATTTTGCGCCACCGGCCAAACTGGATTATCCCGGAACCTTTCAGTGTCGGAAATTATTGATCAGGTATTATCAGCCGGAAGAATTACGGGAACTAATATCAATAATTTGGTGGCCATGGGTCAAGGAGAACCGTTAGCCAATTATGAAGCGCTTATGAAAGCGATCCGGATTATTAATGATCCCCATGGTTTAGGAATTGGCGCCAGACATATCACCATTTCCACTTGTGGATTGATTCCCAAGATTTATCAATTGGCCGGAGAATCTTTACAGGTCAATTTGGCAATTTCTTTGCATGCGGCGGATGATGAATTGCGCAATCAATTAATGCCGATTAATAAAAGTTACCCTCTTAAAGAACTATTTAAAGCTTGCCGGGAATATACGGACAGGACCGGGCGGCGTTTGACTTTTGAATATGCATTAATTAAAAATGTCAATGATCGAGCGATGGATCTTCACAATCTGATCGCTTGCTTCGCCGAGTTGGGAGAACGTTCCAGGGTGCTGTACCACATCAACTTAATCCCCTATAATCCAATTCCCGCTTCCAATTTTGAGCGTTCCACACCGCAGCGAATAAAAGAGTTCGCGGCTTCACTCAATCGGACGGGTATTGAAACCACTATTCGAAAAGAACGGGGCTCCAATTTAGCGGCGGCTTGCGGACAGCTTCAAGGAAAATGGGTAGATTTAAGTAAAGGATAAAAGTTGACAATTGCAAGGATTAAACAAAAGCTAAAAGTTTAAGGTTAAATTTTTTTAATCACTAACTTTCACCTTTAACTTTTAACCTTTAACATTCAACTTTGTTGAATGTTTTTAAAAGGAGTGCGGCAAATGAAAATAGGGGCGAAAACCGATCAAGGGAAAGTTCGGGAACAAAATGAAGACGCCTATGGGTATCATGATAAACTATTCGTATTGGCGGATGGTATGGGTGGGCACCAGGCCGGTGAAATCGCTAGTGCCATAGCGGTTCAAACCATTCTGGCCATGGACTTTAGTAACAATTCACCGGCTCAAACTTTGAGGGAAGCGGTTTATCAAGCCAATCAGGCAATCTTAGACTCTGTGGAACAAAATCCCGGTCAATATGGAATGGGAACCACTGTCGCCATCCTATATTTTCATGAAAATCAGGCTTATTATTCTCATATCGGGGACAGCCGTATTTATCGTTATTCCAATGGCTCGTTGCTGCAGCTTACAGGTGATCACTCCTTGGTGGCTGAATTGGTTAAAAGTGGCGGTTTGACGGAAGCTGAAGCCAAAAATCATCCCCAGCGGAATATATTAACCCGTGCTTTGGGAACGGATGTAATGCCGGAATTAGAGATAAGTCAAGTTCCAGCTCTTAATGGGGATAAATTTTTGTTGTGCAGTGACGGTTTGTGCGGTTTATTAGAAGAACCGCAGATTTTCAAAGAAATTTCGGCGGACGATGAACCACAAACGATTGTGGATAACTTGGTGGCACTGGCCAACGACGCTGGGGGCACCGATAATATTACCGTGATATTAATAGAAATATAGGAGGATTTCGCTGAGATTGTGGCGAAGAATCTATTGACTGCCGGGGAACTGAGGTGAAAAAGTGATTGGCAAAATTTTAGGGAATCGGTATCGGTTATTGGAATTAATTGGTGAAGGCGGAATGGCTTTAGTTTATAAAGCGGAGTGTTCTTTATTATGCCGCATTGTTGCCATAAAAATTTTACGCCCTCAATTTGCCAGTGATGCTGAATTTGTAGAACGATTCAGGCGTGAAGCCCGTTCGGCCGCCAGCCTGTCTCATCCAAATGTAGTCAGTATCTACGATGTGGGACAGGATGAAGGCTTGGATTATATTGTAATGGAATATATTCCTGGAAGCACTTTGAAAGATATCATAAAGCATGAAGCTCCGTTATCCGTGGACCGGGCTTTAAATATCACCCGTCAAATCGCTGAAGCGTTAAATCATGCCCATCAACGGAATATTATTCACCGTGATATTAAGCCGCATAATATTTTGGTGACCCCCGACGGCCGTATCAAAGTAACGGATTTCGGGATTGCCAGGGCTGTTAGCGCCGGTTCTTTAACTCAGACCGGCGAAGTGATGGGTTCAGTTCAGTATTTGTCGCCGGAGCAAGCGAGAGGTGGCGCGGTAGGTCCTCAATCCGATTTATATTCGTTGGGTTGTGTTTTATATGAGTTGCTAACCGGATCGGTTCCTTTTACGGGAGATACTCCGATTTCCATTGCCTTTCAGCACCTTCAGGGGGAATTTGTGCCGTTGCTGAAAGTACGGCCGGAAATCTCCTTGGAAGTTGATAATATTGTAAAAAGGGCCACTGCCAAAAACCTGACGGATCGATACAGTTCCGCTTTAGCATTATTGAAAGATATTGATCTAGCCCGGGGCCAATCGCGTCCTGAAAAGTATTATGAGGATAATCAAGGGTACGATGAAGCCAATGAACCGACACAAGTATGGAAAAGGGTTCACAAACATAAAGGTGAGCCCATATCTTCCAATAAAAGAAGTTTGCTTTATTGGACTTTGGGATCGATTGGAATCACCTTGGTCTTTTTAATCGTTTTAACATTATATGCGCTAAATGTCTTTACACCACCCCGGCCAGAAGTTATTGTTCCTGATTTGATAGGAAAGGAACTTTCCGAAGCCCGGGAGATTTTAAAAACCAATAAACTACGGATCAGGATCGTATATAATCTTTATAATCCGGAGTATCCCGCGGGGGTAGTTATATCCCAAAAACCTGCGGCTGGCCAGAAAAAAAAGAGTCAAGCTGAAGTGGAAGTGGTGGTCAGCAAGGGACCGGAATTGGTTAAAATTCCTGATTTAATTGGAAAAACTCAACTAGAGGCCGAATTAACCCTGGAGGAAGTTGGCTTGAAACTCGGAGGGATTTTAACCGGCAATAATCCGACTGCCACCGAAGGGACCGTGATCAAACAACTCCCGGAGACGGGTGCTCAAATTCAACGGGGATCCAGTGTTACCATAACGATTAATGTAATGACCGGAAATTTAGTGCAAGTCCCTAACTTTATCGGAAGAACATTGACTGAGGTTCGGGCGGAATTAGGCACTTTAGGACTATCTTTTAATAAGGCGGTTTCTGCCCCGGATGACATATACCCTTCAGGAACCATCACCAATCAGGACCCGGCGCCTTCTTTCAGAGTTCCGCAGGGAACGGCGATGACTTTCTTTGTAAGTTCCGGGCCGAATCACAAATAATTACGTCTTGGTTGCGCCAAGGTGACTTTGGGAGGATTCGTAGTTTGCCGATTGGAAGAGTCATTAGAGCAATAGGAGGTTTCTTTTATATCGAACCTTGTGATGATTGCACTAGCGTACCGGACCAAAACCGAAGAAATTCCGTGCGCAAGGGGAAAACCCTGGAGTGTTCGATTCGTGGCAAACTTAAATTGGGTTCGGAAGGTATCTTCGTCGGTGATAAGGTTGAATACTCGATGGTGGATGGGTCTGGAGTAATCATCGGAATTATACCGAGGAAGACAGTCTTAAAACGTCCTTATATCGCTAATGTTGATCTGATTGTGCTCGTGTTTGCGCACCGGAACCCTGATCCCAACGAGTATTTAATGGCCAAATTTTTAGTTCTGGCAGAAACAAGCGGGGTTCCTTATATGATTGTATTTAATAAAACCGATTTGGCTAGTAAAAGTGAAGCCAATCGGTTGGTGGAAACTTACCGGAATTATGGTTATCAGGTTTTATGCACCAGCGTGGTCACTCATGTTGGTAAGCGCACTTTACAAAAAGCGCTTGCCCAGAAAGTGGCGGTTTTGGCCGGCCCTTCCGGAGTGGGGAAATCAGCTCTGGTGAATATGGTTGCCCCTGGGTATCAACTTCAAACCGGGAATTTGAGTGAAAAAATCAGCCGGGGGAAACATACCACCCGGGAAGTGCAGCTTTTACAGATTAAGCCGGAAAGTTTTATCGCCGATACGCCCGGATTTTCGCAGATTTCATTGGACTTTATAAAACCCATGGAATTGGCAAGCAGTTTTCCTGATTTTGAAGTCTATTTAAATTCGTGTAAGTTTAAAACCTGTTTACACCAGTCCGAACCTGGTTGTGCGATTAAAACAGCGGTTTCAAATGGTCAAATAAGCCCCAAACGATATCAGTGTTATTTGGATTTACTCATTGAGATTCGAGATGCTTGGGAAAACCGTTATCGATAGGGAGATTTCTAATGATAGAAATTGCGGCTTCAATTTTAAATTCAGATCTCACTCATTTGGGTTCGGAAGTTCAAAAGATTAAAGAAGCGGATTGGCTCCATTTTGATGTGATGGATGGCCATTTTGTACCTAATTTGACCTTTGGCCCCATGTTTGTTTCAGCCTTAAAACAGATAACTCCACTACCGATTGAAGCCCATTTAATGGTGGAGTGTCCGGAGCGTTTCATTCCTTTATATATAAACGGGGGCAGTAAACGAATCATTATTCATACGGAAACTTCGCCCCATTTGCACCGGTTAATTCAGATGATTAAGGAACAGGGTTGCCAAGTTGGAGTATCGTTAAATCCGGCGACGCCATTAAATTGTCTGGAGTATATTTTGGAGGATATTGATTTGGTGCTTTTGATGACCGTTAATCCAGGATTCGGCGGCCAAGCTCTCATCCCGGGGGTCATTCCTAAAATTAAGGAATTACGGCGAATGATTGAAGAACGTCGGCTTTCTTGTAAAATTGAAGTGGATGGCGGTGTGAATTGGGATAATATTATGGTTTTAACCGAGGCAGGTGTAAACGTCATCGTTGCCGGTACCCTTATTTTTAATGATCCGGAACCCCAGACGGTGATTGCCAAACTTAAACGTGTTGTCAATAATTAATCATAAAATTTTCGAGAATTCGAAAAGGGGGTAATCAAACTGTCTTTCCAACATATTGATTCATTTGTTAAAGCGGCTTATTCCGTTATTGAAACAATGCTTAATCCCAACGTGGAATCCGGTAAACCTTTTTTTAACGACGAACCATTGGAAAAATACGAGGTATGTGTTTTGGTGGGTGTTTTAGGAGATTTACAGGGCCAGGTAATCTGTGGTATGAATACGGATACAGCGAAGAAAATTATTTCACAAATGATGGGTTCTCCGGTTCAAGAAATTGACCGCATGGGTGAAAGCGCCATCTGCGAGTTGAAAAACATTATTGTGGGAACCGCCAGCACAAATCTGTCATTAACCGGGTATCGCTGTCAGATTACGCCGCCGTTGTTTTTAATGGAAGGGGTTATTCCTGAATTTTTAAAGCATATTCACACGGCACTAGCCATACCAATTAACACTCCGTTTGGCATGATTGACATCAATCTGGCTTTACGGAAAGATGATATCGTAGGTTAAAGCTACCAGCATATTTATCCACTCTTTTCGTTGGAGTAAACGTATTAGAAGGCTGCTGCGAAGGCATGCTTTAGCATGAAAGGCATGCTTTAGCATGAAGGCGTGCTTTGGCATGAAGGTATACATTAGCATAAAGGCATTGCTATCAACTCGAAATACACGCAGGATGCTTAACAATTTAGTTTCGGCTTGCTTTTACCGCAAGATGGTATTCGGTTAAAATATTGGGTATACTTACGGTAGTTTTCATGATTCTTTCAACTACGGGATTCAAACCCTCGGCTTCAGCCGAAAACATCGCGCACGCACGCGTAGCTTAATCGTTGCCTCGGGTTTGCCTCCCGGTTGTTTAGCCGGTTGTAATTGAGTTACCCAAATAAGAGTGAGTGGGGATTACTTTAAATACTTGAGGTGAATTAAAATGACGGATCCAACCGAAGTTACTAGGCGCTTTTCGGCCAAAGATGAAAATTTCACCGAAGTTGGTTTTGTATTACGGGAAGTTTGCTTAGCCTTAAAGGAAAAAGGGTATGATCCATTGGACCAGATAGTGGGCTATTTACTCTCCGGTGATCCTACGTATATCACCAGTTACCGTAATGCCCGCGTTCTTATTAAACGGTTGGAAAGAGATCAGATCTTGGAAGAATTGGTGGCTTCCTATTTAGAAAGAAATGGAATTTGACAACTTTTTACTGGTTCTAAAATCATACAAAACCCCATATTTTAAAATGAATATCTCTATACCGAATAATGTAAAGCTGAAATTTCGTTTCGTAAAAATGGGGTGAGCCAATGGCTGTTTTTCAAGGGACCGAATTGAACCCGGCCTTAAAGTATCTCTTTGAAAGCAGGATTAATACAGCAATTCTCGCCACCAACGATAAGGAGCATCATCCCAATACCGCTCCCTTTAATTGTATTGTTGCTCCGAATGCCAAACATTTACGAATTGCGATTTGTAAAGATCACCAGACCTATGCCAATATCATTGAAAATGGCAATGTAGCTTTGGCGGTGATAAATGAGGGTGATATCGCCGCTTGTATTAAAGGTACCGCCCAAATCGTGCATAATCATATGGATTTCGATCTCAATATGGCAGTGATCGATATTGAAATAAGTGAAATTCACCGCAATAATTCCACCATATTTTTAGTGACGCAGGGTATCCGGACCCAGTATAAAAGTGAACAAAGCCTGGTAAATTTTCGAAAATTGCGATATGAGCTAACCCATTTATGAGCCAACTCACAACAAATTGACCATTCACGAACTGATCTATGATTAACTTGAACCGGATTTGCAGGATTCAACGGTTGATATTTCTTTTTGCGCGTTGATTTTCCGTGCATTTTTTTTATTAAATTCTCAAGTTCTATGAAATTGAGTATTCTATCGAATAAAGATCATAGGACAAAAGGAGCTTTGATGAAAAGAATATCTTGGTTACTGATCTTATTATTCATTCCAATGACGGTGAACGGTTTTTTTGAAAAACGGTTGCTAATCCCACAACCGGATGTCTATACGGTAAAATTGAGGAATTTTACTTTTTTTGATTTAATTTCCAAAGATATGGCCATGCTCCAGTGGAATCAAGCTGAATTGTTCGAATCAAAACCTGAAGATTTAGAGGTTGATATCGGTGATCTGGACTTGAGTGAAGTTAAATATGGTTGTTTTCAGTTGGGTAATCATGGTCAAAAAATCTGGTTTTTCATGGGCAAAGATGATGAGGATTATTGGTCGGAATTCTATATTGATCAAAATTTGGATCAGCGGATTGAAAAAAAAGAAAAAATAAAAGGATTTCAAACCGGTCAAAATTTGGTTCGCGGTATTCGCAGTATGGAGGCTTTATCCCTGGTTCCGGTATCGATTACTGTATCATATAAAGGTATAAAGACAGAGTTTGAAAAAAAGCTGTATTTTTTTATTAAAACAGGTATTTATAAAAAGAATGATTTATCGGATACAATAGTGACCGCTATTACAGCTAGTTTCCTGGAAGGTGAATTCAATATCCCGGAAAACGGAAAATTAAGATTGGTCAAATTTCGGATTATTGATGTCAACGGAAATGGCTGTTTTAATGATTATGGAATCGATTTTTTAATGATGGATCTTAACCATGATGGTTATTTTCGTAAAAATGAAAGTGATAAGTTGGCCGAATACCCTTATTCTTCTGATAAACGGCAACAATGGCGGATAATTGTGCCGCCATTTCCAGCAAAAATAGCGGTAATCAATGCAATCTCGGAAATGGACCCTTCTATTTTGGAACCATTACCCTCCAATAATAATTCCAAGCCAGAGACCGATCCGGAGACCGCTCTAGAACCTCTCTAAAACCTCTCCGAAGTCTTCTCCGAAATCGGTTCACAAGGAGTAGTGATTTTTTTCGTAACGGCTTCAAACGCTACAAAAGGTTGATGATATTGGAATGAATGGCAACATGGACAAGGAGTGTAATCAGTGATGAAGAAATATTCTATGATAATTGCATTGGGAATGCTGTCTTTGTTGTTTTTCGGAGCCACCAAGCTACCCTATATTAGTGCCGGTACTTATCTGCTTAAAATGGTGAATATCGGGCGCGATGAATTTTTCGGGAATGATTTTACTGATGTATTTCAAACTGCTAACGAAGCCAATTTAATTGATTCAAAACCCAATGAGTTAATGGTTGCTCCGGAACTTGAAAAATTAACAGATATTCGGTACGGTAGTTTTAAATTGGGTAATAACGAAAAAGATGTCTGGTTTGTAATGGGGAAAGATCCAGCCGGATATTATTCAAAAATTTATATTGATCAAAATTTGGATTATAATATTAGCGATGAAGAAAAAGTTCAGGATATCCAGACTTTTGATCGCAGGCTGAAGGGAATCATGGTTCATTTTGCTTCCGCCCAGACAACGCCGGTTCC
The DNA here is from genome assembly GCA_023436305.1 of Bacillota bacterium. Lineage (GTDB taxonomy): Bacteria > Bacillota > UBA4882 > UBA8346 > UBA8346 > JAEZJQ01. The sequence goes on along the minus strand of JAEZJQ010000016.1, from coordinate 36,091 downwards.
ACTGACCGTTTCGTATAAAGGAATGACTGGCGAAATTAAAAAGAAAGTCTATTTTTACCTTTGGGCCAGGATTTTTGAAAAGAATGATACCGATACTTCTACGGTTACGATAGCTACAATTAGCGCACTCCAGGGCCTAATTCGGGTAATGGTTGGTAGAAACGAGAAGTTGGTGAAATTTCGGCTATTAGATACCAATAGTAACGGCTGTTTTAATGATTACGGGAAAGATGTTATATGTATGGATTTGAATTACGATGGGCTTTATCAAGAAAACCAAACGTTATCAGAATATTTTGACATTAAGACCGATACCGGGAAAAAGCAAATACATTTTATTGTTTTACCGTTTCCCGGTAAGGTTCAAGTAACCGAAGCCATTCAAGAATTTGACGCTTCCAAATTGGAACCGGAACCGGATATGATTTAATATTTAGATTTTATTATGCTGGATTAAAATTGGAAATATGCCGATAATCTTATCGAGATATATCGGGAGGTAAATTTTTTTACGGCGAGGTGGGATATGTTGAAAAAAATATTGATGGCGCTTATATTGATCGTGTTTTCTTTGGGAATGTTAGGCGCTATGGATTTTCCTTTCCCCGTGGAAGGGATCTATGATTTAACACCGGCGAAAATTAAAAGTAAGGAAATTAATAAATACTTTAAAGCAGAAATATTAAAATATAAACAAGCCCAGGTCGTGGAGACAAAACCTGACATTTTAAAGGTTGATCCGGAGATTACAACTTTTAAGGGATTACAATATGGTTCCATCCGGCTTGGCAATAATGAAAAGGATGTCTGGTTTGTCATTCGGAAAAATGACTTTGATTACTATTCGGAATTATATGTAGACCAAAATTTCGATAATAATATAACCAGTCAAGAAAAAGTACCCAATCTGGATACATGGGAAGATAAAGACGGTAGTTTACTAATCCATTCCAGTTCTACATATCCAAAATCAGTTCCGGTAATGGTTTCCTATAAAAGCACAGCCTATGGGGAGATTACCAAGAAACTCAGTTTTTATATTCATACGCAATATATCATGAAGAAAAATGGAACCAATACTTTGTGGATTGGTTTCATCAATACCAGTGCTTTGGAAGGAACATTCACTGTAACCATCGATCACCGGGAAAAGGACATAAGGTTTAGATTGATCGATACCAATGCCAACGGCTGTTATAATGATTATAAGAAGGATAATATATTAATGGATTTGAACGAAGATGGTAAATTTACCGAAGATGAGGCGCAATCGTTATTCAATTATTTTGTGGTGAAAGTAAAGAAACAGAAGAAGCAATTACAATTGGCGGTTATGCCCTGTCCCGCCAAGGTCGCCGTAATCGGGGTAAACCAGGATCTCGATAGCACCCAATTGGAGCCGGAGCCGGATCCGTTGAACACCGAGGTTACCGGTAAGCAGGTTCAAACAAAATCTGATAAAGATGAAGATTAACTTAAAAAAATAAAAAACAATAAGGCCGGGAAGCACCGGCTTTTATCTTTTCCAGGTATCACTGCGATAACCGCGCCGTAATGCTTCCAGGGCCATGATTTCCGTGGGAGGGATGTTGCCTAAATTTACATTCGGCCCGAATTCATTAATCAATGTGGCCTGTTGCGATTTGAGCGGCGCTTCCCAGATAATTTTCTCCAAATTCAATTGCTGGCTTAAGTGGTTGAATTTATCAAAAATCACCTCCCCGTGTTGGTCATAGATGCCAATTCCTTTACCGGATTCCCGGCCTTCAATGATGACCCAATCCGCGCCTTCTTCCAAGTCCTGCAGGGCGGTTTCAGCAAGCCAATCCGTGGATGGCTGATTGACAGCATCTTTTTTACCGACTTCGGTAATTACTTTTAACCCCAACCTTTGGGCTTTTTGAATGGCCATACTGCGCTCACTGGAACTTACCGCTAAACTTCCGTCGGATATCTCCACCCACTGAAACCCTAAATCTATCAAACTTTGAAAATAGAGTTCGCTTTTTCCTTGCCATAATGCAATTTCAAACAAAGTACCTCCAGGATAAACCTCTATCTCATAATCACCAGCCAAATCAATCTTTTCCATAAGAACAGGTTTTGGATATAACGCCGCGGTTCCAAAAGTTAATTTCATAAAATCGATAAACGGAGCATTCATGGATAACAAATCCCTGGTTTCATGAACGGTGAGCCCTTTGTCGATGAGCATGGTAATCCCCGATTTTCGCGGCTTTATTTGCCTTTCCGGCAATGGGGCTTCCAGCAATCCCTCCCAAGCATAATTCATCAAACATCACTCCTATTCGTGATAGTGTATGATGAAAGGTGAATAGAGTTGAAAGTTAGAGGGTAAAAAGTTTTTAATTGTCAGACATGAAGAATGGAATATAGGCATAGATTTTAGGGAGGAGTTGAATACGTTTGGTTCAAGACAATATGCTCTTATTGATTATCTTGACTTTGGGGCTGGCTTTTAATAATAATTTGGTGGCGGCGGGTGCCGGGAGTCTATTGGTTTTAAAACTTATTAAAATGCGGTATATTTTGGGTTTATTAGAACGGCGGGCGCTTGATATCGGGCTTCTTTTTCTTTTGGTGGCGGTACTTACCCCTTTTGCTTTGGATAAAGTAAAAATTAAAGATATCTGGTTAACGTTTCAAAGTGTTCGGGGAATTGTGGCCATTGTGGGTGGAGTCATTGCCGCATACTTGTGCGGGCAAGGATTAATTTTGTTACAGCTTCAGCCACAAGTAGTGGTAGGCTTAGTTATCGGAACGGTAATTGGGGTATCGTTATTAAAAGGAGTTCCGGTGGGTCCGTTGGCGGCGGCGGGCATTACCGCTTTCCTTTTTAGCCTATTGGGCTTAGGCAAAAAGTAATCATAAGTAACGGAGCAACTTAAAATGGGTAACCTTTCAAATTCTGATTTTATTAAAGTGGGCCAATCGGTAAGGGGAGGAAAACTTTATGGAACAGGCGGCAACAGTTCATAATATGGCGTTAATCCGGGTTATTTCCGGTTTGCTTGAGATCGTTGTGGCGATTATTTTTTTAAAACTGGGGAAGGTGGAAAGCGCTTTACGGATGAATGCTTTTTTAGGATTGGTAGGCCCATTGGTCTTTTTAGCCGTTAGCGCGTTGGGTATCGTAGCTGTGGCTGTCAAATTGTCATGGCTAAAGATCATCCTTATCTGTCTGGGAATTATCCTGGTATTGACCGGTACCAAATCATGACCAGCATTTATACGATTAAAGGATTATCATGATTAATAAAGCAAAGGTTTTAACCGGGTTCGTCGTTTCAATGGATGAACCCGGTTTATTGATCGATGATATATCCTTCAATTCTGAAAATCCTCTAAATCCTGGTCAATCCTAATTAAAAACGCAGGGCCCACCCGACAAATATTTGCCCCACGAAGGCATGATTAAAGTTTTTTAGGTCGACGCCCAATTGTAATTGGTTAACCGGAGTGATATTCTTGGAGATTTTGCTGTACAACCGGTAATTGACAATGGGTTCGTTACTTTCAACCGGGGTTAAAACAATTAGACGGTTTTCCACTTGAAAATTGTTGAAAAGCTGATTATGCCAATTCCAGTAAATTTCAATACCTTTCGAATTTGGCTGAAACCATTCCCGCTCACTCCCGGAAACATGGGCCAGGCTTGAATAAGACGGCTGGAAACCGGAGGTGAAGTAACCGGCTTTTAACTGGATAAAACTGGAACTCTGTCCGCGCCGGCTGGTTAGATTACGGCCATAACTAACCATAAATCCAGGGGTCGGGCCGGTGTTAAGATCGGAATATTCGGTGGAATAAAAGGAATACCAACCGAGTTCCGCTGCTATTTTGTAATTGGCGGTATTTCGGGACCAGTCCATACTGAAATTACGTTCACCACCCAACCCTTTGGGGACAATATTCAGGCCAATCACATCGGAACGATTGGACCAGCCGATACGGCCCGCCAGGTAATCGGTGCCGCTTATCACCTGATTGGTGGTTGAGTTGTAAAGGGTACTCACCCGGTTATAAATTGCCACCAGTTGAAATTTATTCCATGCCTGTTGGATAGCAAAACCTTCGATGGGATTGGTAAAAAAGTCGGAAATGATTCCTAATGTTCCTAACGAAAAGCGAAACCGGCCGAAATAATTAAAGGCCTTTGGATATTGCATTCGTAAGAAAGCTTCGCCGATTTGTAGCGGGTTTAAGTTGAGAGAACCCAGGTATTGGTATTGGGTTCCCCATCCTCTTTGGTTGTCCAGTTTTAAAGAGAATTGTAAATGGTTATCGATAAAAGCATCAAAAAAGAGACCGATTTCCTGATCATATTCGATGATGGGCAGGACATTCTGCTGGGGTGTAAAATTGGCATACGGAGTCAATGAAAAACTACCACCAAGCCGGAAGCGGCCCCAACTGGCTTCCAGGGATGAAAACCGGTTTGAAAGATCGGTCAATTTCCGGTCCGTCACCGAGGAAAGAGTTGCTTTCGCAGCTGAGGCGCCGGTTGGAATTGTTATTATCAATAAAGAAATTAGAACCGTAATGACAAGGATGCGTTTCATTTAAACCTCCTAACTACAGTTAAAAAGAATTCCATGGTTTATACGGATCTGAAAAAATAACTGGTTTGCTGAAATCCGGAAATCCCTTGGATCCATCAAATTGGTGTTAGTATTTCGGCTGTTACGATAAGATTCCCTGCTTATGCTGGTTAATAATTATTGTAAATAAAAGAAAGAAAAACCAATTAAATTACCGTGGAGGATTCTATCAAGGAGTCGGAAAATTCGGATTCAAAAACAGAGATAATAAAAAACCGATGAAATATCATGGGTCAAGCCTTCCAACCGTCGATATTCATCGGTTAATTATTTGGTTTTTGCTACTTACCTTTACTTGGGTCAGTTTAGGGTCAAGTGCAATTTCTTACATGAGCGGAGTTTTATTCTTCGAACCGGTGGTCTATACTTTAGCACTTCACAAGTGCGAAGCGTTTCAACATTTAAAATTTTCCCCGGTCCTTCAAATTATTGAAGCGCCGGAACAATAATATATTATGAATTAGGATAGAAGTTGGTGAACGGTTAGGGAAAAATCCCTAACCGTTCCGGGATAACAATTCTTCCGCTTTTTGAATTAAGCCGCGAACGATTAACCCGGCTTGACGAGTGGTGATATTCCCATAGTCGTAACTGCCGTTATTGACTTGAATCCGGTCGGCAAACCCAAGTTCTTTAGCGATTTCATATTTTACCGGATCGGAAACAATACTGCGGTGGCGACTCATCGGTTCACCCCCCTGGGAATTTATTTGCGTACCATTGGCACGCTAATATATATCCCTGGTATAGTATGGCTAATATCGAGGCATAAGTTAACAGGTAAACTACTCCAATAATATATTAAAGTCAGGCACCATAAAAGCGGATAAATATTGGCATAAGTTTTGACTTGAATCCAAGAAAAAGATCAATAATATTAAAGAAATATGTTATAATAAACTGGATGAGGCGTGTTAAAACGCGCGACAGAGGGGAGAACAGTGGTTTTATGAAGCATCTCCATTTTGTAGGAATTGGTGGAGCAAGGTTGCGTGGTTTAGCAAAAATATATTTAGACCGTGGTTATATTATATCCGGTTCGGATTGGCAGGAATCAAAAGAGACGAACAATTTGGCGGCGAAAGGCGTTACGGTTTATTTGGGTCATGATCCGGCCAATATTCGGGGCGCTGATCTTATAATATACACCAATGCGGTTGGGATGGAGAATCCCGAAGTTCTGGAAGCACAAAAGCAAGGGATACCTTTGATGGAAGGCGCCGAATTGCTCGGGCAATTAATGGCTGATGAAGGCCAGGGAATCGCCATAGCTGGAACTCACGGAAAAACAACGACTTCGGCGATGACTGCCTTAATATTAACTGAGGCCGGTTTGGATCCCACAGTCTTAATCGGTGGTGAGCTTAATGCTTTCCAAGGAAACCACCGTTCCGGAAAGTCGGGTACGATTGTTGTCGAAGCCTGTGAATTTAAACGATCCTTTTTAAAACTGAATCCAACCATGGAACTAATCACCAATATAGATTGGGACCACCCGGATTGTTTTCCGACGTTTGGAGATGTAATTAAAACATTTGATGATTTTGTGGATTTATTGCCTGCCCATGGTGTATTATTTTTGTGGGGCGACGATCCCAATGCCTGGAGTCTAAAAAAGCGTTTTAGGGGAAAAATCATCTCTTTTGGCTATCAAACTCAATTTGACTGGACGGTTGAGGACATACGGCCGGTTCCTCCCATAGGGATATCGGCCCGGTTGTTGTATAAAGGGAAAAATCAAGGCCATATTAACTTAAAGGTTCCCGGTCGCCATAATTTACAAAATGCCTTGGGCGCTATCGCCATTGCCTCGGAACTAGGGGTTCCTTTACCGAAATCGTTGGAGACTATCGCCGAATTCACCGGAGTGCATCACCGTTTTGAGTTAAAAGGTGAGTTTAACGGTGCTTTAATTGTGGATGATTACGCCCACCACCCCGGAGCAGTCCGTACCACTTTAGCGGCGGCGCGGCAATTTTTCAAAGGACGGATTTGGTGCGCCTTTCAACCTCATTTATTCAGCCGGACCAAATATTTATTGATGGAATTTGCGCAAGCCTTTATTGATGCCGATATACTCGTTTTAGCCGATATATATCCGGCGCGGGAGATTGATCCCGGGGATATATCCAGTCTTCATTTAAGCAATGAAGCTCAAAAGTATCACCATGATGTGCGTTATTTGGGCAACTTTGAACGCATTTACGACCATCTCTGTCAAAATTTACAGGCGGGAGATTTATTAATCACCATGGGAGCGGGGGACATCTGGAAAGTGGGGGAACGGTTAGCGAAAGAAGACTTGAAAAATCAAAGAAAGGCGATCGCCCCGTAGGACGATCGTCCTATTTTTGACTACAATTGGACAATTAACATTTCGTTTTCAACCGAGAAATCGTAACGGCGGTCTTCAACGGATATTTGAAAACGATTTAGAAACTTCTTGGCGATTATCATTTTAGTTGTTTTGCCTTGGATTTTAAAAGAATCCTGAGTAGGTTCCGGTGAAGGCATGATGCCCACTTGTTTTGTTTCCGGATCAAAATATAATTCAATATGATTCATATTTTGAAGATATTTTTCCACTACGGGCTTATAAAAAGCGAACCGGCCCTTACGATTAATCCCAATTGTTTTCGCGGATATCCCTTTTTTATTGTTTTCTTTTTGATATTTTACGAAACCCAACTAAATTCCCTCCCTTTTTTATAGAATTATTCTTAAAAAGGTTGCAAATTAAACGCCTCCACGGTTATTTTAAAAGCTTTTTCTTTAATTTATGTGAATTATGGTGAAGATATTCATAAAATTTATAAAGGAGCGGGAAATTGTCTTTTAAATATTTATTATGTGATCTTGATAACACCCTTTATTCTGATTTATCAGGGATGTTAGATTGTATCGATAACCGGATTGATAATTTTATCGCTTCAAAATTAAATTTGACGGGGGAAGAAATTACGAAGGTACGGCATGGGTATTGGCAAAAATACGGGACGACCATGGCCGGTCTGTTATTTCACCACCACGTTGAACCGGCTGAATATTTGCGATATGCTTACGACATAAATGTCTCCGATTTTCTTAAACCGGACCCAAGGCTTTTTAAAGCACTGGATAGTATCAAGTTAACCAAGGTTATTTTTAGTAATAGCCCGGCCGGTTATGTTCAAAGAGTCCTCGAAGTGTTGCAAATAGACCGTTGTTTTTCAAAAACATATGATATTGAATTCTGTAACTATTTAGGGAAACCCAATTTGTCAAGTTATATAAAAGTTTTGAATGATTTGGACGCAAAAGGTGAAGAATGTATATTGGTGGATGATTGTCTGGTTAATTTGCAAGCTGCCCAACAAATAAAAATAGCCCCTATTTATATTCATAGGGACCGTAATCAGTCAATGCCTTGGGAAATTGGGGAAATCTATGAAATTGAGGAGATGGTCCAAAAGTTAATCGATGAAAGAATTTCCGCTTAAAGTTTTTAACCTTAAGCTTTCAACTCTTTTAATTTTTTGACCAGACGTTTAAATTTTCGTTTATTTCTTTCATCCAGGGCTTGGTCGATCTGGTCCATAATCTCCTGGCGTTCAATATCTTGTTTGATGGTTTCACTCCATAATGATAATTCGAAATCCATCAGCATTTGCCGGGCGTCATTGGAATCCAATGATTTAGGATTTTCTTCAATTACCGCCTGGAGCGGTTCACAGTTGTTCCGGTCCGGAAAATATAAAGTTAAATATATTGGTGAATCTTTTAATAATTGTAGCCGGTTTAAAATTAATGTCGGATTGGTGATGGTGCTGTCGAAAGTTTTTAACAGAAAGGAAGGCATGCCGGTACCTTCGGTGGAGATGACAAGCAACGGACGTAAATATGAACCGTCTACCACAATGTGTACTTTGGCGAGCATGGGCTCATTTTGGGCAATTTGTAGCAATACCTGTTTGATCACCTCCGATTCCTGCAGGTAGTTCTCTACAAACCAATGTAAAAAATTTTTTTTAGCCCAATCGCTGATTGTTTTTTTCGTCATGTGACTTCGCCTCGCCATAGTAAAAAGTTATTCAAAAATTAGTAACAATTAATCCGGCCCCTTAAGAATATCCTTACCATATTATTCGGTTGAAACGGTCAAAATGCTTAAGAAACAATTATTTCCAATCAAATGTATTGCGGCGGTTTAAATTTAGTTTAGAATCGTAATTGAAAGGGTGATTTTCATGAAAGATCCCAGATTGGATAAGATGGCCGAAGGATTGATCCATTACTCTGTACGTCTCGCAAAGGGTGAAAAAATATTAATCGAAGTGATTGATTCCGGAATACCGCTGGCATTGGCCATTGTTCGGGAGGTTTACCAGGTTGGTGGAATCCCTTTTGTCACAACCCGTAATAAACAGATTGACCGGCAGTTGATGTTCGGTGCGACCCGGGATCAGCTTGAGAAACTGGCCCAATTTGAATTGGTTCAGATGAAAGCGATGGATGCCTATATCGGTATCCGGGCCATGGATAATGCCAATGAAACATCGGATGTTCCGGCGGAACAACAACAGTTATATCAAAAATATTACGCGCGTCCGGTTACCGATCAACGGGTGAATCATACTAAGTGGTGCATCATGCGATATCCAACGCCTTCCATGGCTCAATCCGCCAATATGAGCACTGCCGCTTTCGAAGATTTTTATTTTAATGTTTGTACGTTAAACTACCAAAAAATGCGGCAAGCCATGGAGCCATTGAAAGAATTAATGGAAAAAACGGATCGGGTCCGGTTGACCGGACGGGAGACAGACCTTACTTTTTCGATCAAAGGATTACCGGCCATACCCTGCGCGGGTGAAATGAATATTCCCGATGGCGAGATTTTTACCGCGCCCGTGAAAGAATCGGTCAATGGGGTAATCACCTATAATACACCGGCGGTATACCAGGGAGTTACTTATGAGAATGTCAAATTAACTTTTAAAAACGGTAAAATCATTCGGGCTGAAAGCAATGACTCCCAAAGATTGAACCATATTTTCGATACGGATGAAGGAGCCCGGTATATCGGGGAGTTTTCGCTGGGAGTGAATCCTTATATTTTAAAACCGATGAAGGATACGCTATTCGACGAAAAAATCAGCGGCAGTATTCATTTTACTCCCGGCAACTCTTACCAGGAATGCGATAATGGAAATAAGTCGGCTATCCATTGGGACCTAGTGTTTATTCAACGTCCCGAATACGGTGGTGGGGAGATTTACTTTGATGATCGCTTGATACGCAAAGATGGCCGGTTTATTATCAAAGAACTGGAATCTTTAAATCCGGAGAACTTGATTTGATAATTGCTGAATGATATGTGCCGAAATGGTTAAGCGGTCGTATGCGGCAAATGGTTGCCACGATGCCGAATGGATTAATGTATGGGGTATGGTAGACTTTGGAATAAAGCTAAACTGTAAATTATATTTTATTCTTTTACATCGGCAGGATCGATAAAAAACTTTAGGATGATCTCCAATGGATTATCGAAATTACGTAAACGATTGAAATAGGCCTTTGGGAGGCTTTGGAGAAAGCTACATGAACTTCCGGACGGATCAAATTCCATCATTGGAAAACGAACCGCAATTTCCGTCAACCCGGTTCCAAGGCAGCAAATTAAAGGTCGTGGATTGGATCTGGGATGCAATCAAGGATTTGAATTTTAAAACCGCGCTGGATGCCTTCGGAGGTACCGGCAGTATGGCTTTTATGTTGAAACAACAAGGCAAACAAGTAACTTATAACGATATTTTAAAATTCAATTGGTATATTGGTTTGGCCTTGATTGAAAACGATTCTGTAAAACTGACGGATGAGGAGCTGCGGTTTCTGGTATCCGAGAATCCACGGTTGAAATACCGCACCTTTATTCATGATACTTTCATGGATATCTATTTTACCGATGAGGAAAATCAATGGATTGATCGGGTACTGGCTAATATTGAAGCACTGCATAACCCTTATAAGAAGGCCTTGAGTTTTTTTTCCCTATTTCAAGCCTGCATTATCAAAAGGCCGTTTAATCTGTTTCACCGGAAGAACTTATACATCAGGCAGTCCAATGTGAACCGGAATTTTGGAAATAAGACCACCTGGGATACTCCTTTTGAAAATCACTTTAAAAACTTCATCCATGAAGCCAATGGGGCGGTTTTTTCTAACGGGTTCTCCAATAGAGCCTTAAATCAAGATGCTTTAACCATTGAGGAACGGTACGATCTGGTTTATATCGATACACCTTATATTTCCAGGAAAGGGATTGGAACCGATTACCTCGATTTTTATCATTTTTTGGAAGGCTTGGTAAATTATCCGGAATGGAAGGACTATATCGATTTTAGTACAAAAAACAGGCGCTTTTATCACCGGGATTCCCCCTGGAACGATAAAAACAAAATTCACCGCGCTTTTGATGAACTATTTCATCATTTCCGGGATAGTATATTGGTCATCTCCTACCGGTCCGACGGCATTCCCGCCATTGAAGAATTGGAGACGATGTTAAAACGATATAAGAAACGGATTATCGAAGTAAAACGCAAGAATTATCAATATGTGTTAAGCAACCGTCAATCTGAGGAAGTGGTGTTGATTGGGGTCTAAGGGATAGCGTCTGGTGTCTAATACGCCAGACGCTATCGTTTAATGTACAAACGCTTGGTATATGGCTTGGACGGCTTTTTCGAAATCGGTGGTATGGACACCGACAATGATATTTAATTCACTGGAACCCTGGTCGATCATGCGTACGTTGATATTGGACTGGGCCAAGGCGTTAAACAGTTTGGCGGCGATGCCGGGAGTATAGACCATGCCCCGGCCAACAGTGGCAATGAGGGCCATATTGGGATAAACTTCTAGCGAATCCGGTTTGCATTGGTTACGGATCTCTTCCAATATTTTTTCAAGTTTCCCGTTCAATTGGGAATCAGCAATGACCACGGACATGGTATCGATGCCCGTAGGAATATGCTCGAAGGACACAGTGTTGGCCTCCATGATGGAGAGCAGTTTCCTGCCAAATCCGAGTTCGGAGTTCATCATTTCTTTTTCAACGGCGATTACCGTAAAATCCTTTTTACCGGCTATTCCGGTTATGGAATCATTAGATTCGGCTTCGTTGACAATGATGGTCCCGGGATGTCCCGGATCATTGGTGTTTTTGATATTGATGGGTATTCCGGCTTGGCGCACCGGAAAGACCGATTCTTCATGAAGCACTGTTGCTCCCATATAAGCTAACTCCCGCAATTCACGGTAAGTAATCCTGGCCATCGGCTTCGAATCTTTGACGATACGGGGGTCGGCCATAAGAAACCCGGAAACATCAGTCCAGTTTTCATAAAGATCTGCCTCTACGCTACGGGCGACCAAGGAACCGGAGATATCCGATCCTCCCCGGGAGAAGGTTTTGACTTGACCGGTGGAAGTGGCACCGTAAAAACCGGGTACCACTGCTTTAGGGGATTTGGCCAGAACTTTGGCCAGGTTATTTTGAGCGAGTTCCAGATCGAGCTGACCCCGGTCGTTGAAAATAACCACTTGGCCCGGATCCACAAAATCGTAACCAATGAGTTTGGCGAGGATTATGCCGTTTAAATACTCGCCGCGGCTGGCCACATAATCAGCGGAGGCTCCTTCAGCGATTTTTTCTTTGATTTCAGCGAGATAGGGTTTAAGATCAAGGGAAAGGCCGAGGTCCGAAATGATCTCCAGGTATCGGTTGCTGATTACATTGAAAACTTCATCAAAGGAAATGGCCTGGTTTACATGAGCGTGGCAAAGATATAATAAATCAGTGATTTTATAATCATCCGAATTGCGTTTTCCGGGAGCGGACGGGACAATATACCGGCGTTCCGGGTTTTCCATAATTATTGAATGAACTTTACGAAATTGGGCGGCATTAGCCAGCGAAGTACCCCCAAATTTGGCGACGATCAAACTCATGAAACGAATCCTCCTTGAAGGGATATTATAAATTAAATTATTCCAAAAGATAACACGAAAATAGGTTCATGCGCGGCTTTTCCAAAGCCGATTCATGGGTGGTGGTGATACCAATCATGTCGTGTCAATTAAAAAAGAAACTTTTTTGGATAATTATAACATAATGATAAGCGCAAACTTGGCAAAAGTCAAGTTGGAGCAAGCTTAATTAGTGATGTATATTGTATTTTGATGTATCTAGTAACGGCAGGTAATTCTTGAAAATTAAACCAGTTATAAAAAGTTATCCCACTGTTTTGACAGCGGGATTTTTTTTAATTCAGGTGGAAAAGTATAAAGTTGGTCCTTTTTTTGTTCGATACAGGAAAGAGAGGGTTGAAAGACGGTATAAAGTTCTAAATATTAAGGTTTATCACTTCGTTTTCAGGTATTATTACTTAAATTGATTGACATCGAAAATTCCGTGCCGGCGCTTTGGGCGACATTATAAATTGCTTGAATGCCCTCCCAAATTTTATCCGGGGTTTCACTGTAAAGATACGTACTCATATTTCCCACTTCATGTTTTACTCCGGTCTGTTTCAGAGCTTGAATGGACTGGTTAATAATCCGATCGGAACTTACGGTTTCCAACGGGGCTAACGAGATTTCACAGGTTAGCATGTTTTCACTCCTTTTTTAGACGATGCGATTAATAATTATTTTTCCAAGGAAGAATCGGGAATTATCAGGTATATTTTTGTAATCATGTAAAAAATTTCACGGAGGACTTTAATGCATATTATTCCGATTGCTGAGATTAAACCGGGGATGAAATTGGCGCGGACCATCTATCGCGAAGATGACGGCGGGGTTTTATTACGCCCGAATATTGAGTTGAAATCGAATTATATCACCCGCATTCAAGAGTTAAAGTATAATCATATCTATGTTCTTGATCCCGGTGATGCGGAAGACAGCATTATTTATGATCAGGTGGATGATGAGACCCGGTTTAAAGCGCGGAGCTTGTTGAAAAAAACCACCAGGTTATTCGAAAATGACGAGAATGTGAATCTGCGAAATATATCCATTGTGGTTGAGGAAATTATCAGCCAGCTCTTCAGTAAATTGGATTTTGTGTATAATACCATCGATATTCGCTCGCAGGAGAATTATATTTTCGCCCATGCGGTGAATGTTTGTATCGTGGCACTGATGATAGCGACGGAAATGGGTTTTAACCGGGTTGAACTGGCCAAATTAGGTATTGGGGCCATGCTGCACGATATGGGGATGCTGTTTTGCGATCGTAAAGATGGCCGGAAACTGAATCTTTACAATCCCCAGGATTCGGAACTGATTAAAAACCATCCCCGGGTGGGGTATGAACTGTTGAAAAAGAAGACGGAGTTGAATTTTTTATCGGCTCACGTGGCGCTGCAGCACCACGAGCGGGAAGACGGCAGCGGTTACCCCCGGGGATTGACCAGCAAAAGAATTCACCGTTTCGCCAAGGTTATCGCCGTCGCCGATGATTTCGACACGATGGTTTATCGCGGCTATTATAAAGGAATGTCCCCGAATCAAGTAATACAGGAATTAAAAACCAAGGCGATGGTGAAGTATGACAAGACGGTGATGGATAGTTTCTTGCGGATTATGGCGCCGTATCCGGTGGGAAGTGTCTTGGGGTTGAGTGATGGAGACACGGTAGTCGTAGAGTTTGTTTCCCGGTTTGAATGCCGGGTGAAGGTGATTCAAGGCCGGGAGATAGGGAAGACCTATAATTTATATCAATACCCGAAGATTACGGTGGTGAAATATCAGGCTTGAGGTTACTCATTTAACACCTGCTCCAGTACCTCGCATAAATTCTCAATGCTGAACGGCTTTTTAATCGCTCCGCAGAAACCATATTCTTTCGGATTTGCAAAAATCGGGTCTTCGGAATAACCGCTGGAGGCTATTCCTTTCACTTGAGGGTTGATTTCCAGCAGTTTCTCGATGGTTTTTTTGCCGCCCATGCCACCTTTCACCGTTAGGTCCAGGATGATGGCATCAATTATCTGCCCGGATTCCATGGCGGTTAAGTATTTTTGGATGGCTTCCTCGCCGTTTTTCGATAGTTCCACGCTGTAATTCATGTTTTCCAGGACTTCCTTCAACAACTCCAGCAGAAACTCCTCATCGTCCATCAGCAATAGGTTCCGTCCACCCTTTATGGGAGAACTGTGTTTTGAATTTTCAATATTATTTAATTCTTGAGTAATTTGCATGGGATCAATCTCCACCCACTATTATTTTTTATTGTCCGTTAAAATTCGTCTTATAGTTTCAGAATAAAGCAATTAATTATAAAATACAACAAAAACTTTTTAATTCTGGCTAAAAATAATTGTACTGTTGAATCTACCAATTTTGCAGGTTATCCGTGAACGAAATATTTGAATTATAAATCGATAGTACCGATGGATTTTCGGCCGGGTTAATCTCTGGTAAAGCATAACCCTTTTTGGTTAAGGCATATACTAGAGATGATTATCAATTTGAAAGGCGAATCGAATGAATGGTGATAGAATTCCCGGCCTTGGCTATATCCATGAATCATACCGCGATGACTTGCTTAATTTAACGGAGGGAGGGGCGGGGATTTGGCGGCTAGGGGTTGATGGGGTGCGGCGGATTTTAACGCCGCTTGATCGAAAAACGGAATGGATTGCCTTTGATGATAAAACCTTGGTTTATATTAAATCGGCATTCGGTTATCCGGCCATATACAAACTGTCCGAGGTTTCATTCGAGAGTCCGGCGCGAGCGGTATTGATGGATCTCGACGGGACCACAGTGCGAAGTGAAGAATTTTGGATGCGGATGATTGAACTTACAATTGCCCAATTAATAAAAGACCGGCATTTTGAATTGGAAGACGCTGATGAGCCTTATATTTCGGGGCATTCGGTTTCTGAACACCTGCAATACTGTATCGAAAAATATTGTCCGGATCATTCATTGGAAGAAGCCCGGCGTATCTATTATGAACTTACCCGGCATCAAATGAAGGAAATTTTGGCAGGCAGGGGCCCGGCCCGCTTTTTCGTACCCAGCCCTCATTTGAAAGAGTTTTTGATCGCTCTGAAAGCGTACCGTATTAAAATCGGTTTGGTTACTTCCGGTTTATATGAAAAAGCCTGGCCGGAAATTATGGCGGCGTTTCGGGTGATGGGCCTGGGCGATCCGCTTGATTATTATGATGCCATAATTTGCGCCGGTTTCAGTTGCCGTCGAGGACAGATGGGAACACTGGGGGAGTTTACTCCAAAACCACACCCTTGGCTTTATGCGGAAGCGGCGGGAACTGGGTTGGGTTTGGATTGGGATTCCAGGAACCGGATCATCGGGATTGAGGACTCAGCGGCGGGAATCATTGCGATTCGCCTGGCCGGATTTGCCGGAATTGGGATTTGTGGTGGCAACATTGCCGCCGGAGGGGCGCGACCGTTTATGTACCAGGAATGCCGGGATCTGATGGAGATTTTGCCGTTAATTTTAGGGGAATAATTGAAAATATCGGAATTGTATAAATCAGAATTATATATTATTAAAATTTTTCCGTTCCCATACTAAATTAGGGAAAACAGTGTAAAATCAACAAAATGACGTTTTTTATGGAAATTTGTTCGATTGACTTTCGCCATTAGTTTTGTTATATTTATGTTAAAAGTAGTATGGTATATGAGTTGAGTTTTTAACAAGAAATGAGAGCTGTAATACGGAAGTTCATTGTTAAAGAAGTTGAGATGAGTTGAAGAACAGTACAGTGGCGCAGACGTTAATTGCTTAAATTAATCCGTTTTGTAAAGCCAGGTGCTTCTTGCCTGGCTTTTATTATTCCGGGTTCGCCGGTGAAAGTGCCGTGACTGTACGCCGTATGGGCGCGCGCGGCGTATAATAAATTTAATTATTTTAGGAGGAGTAGTAATGAGTGTTGAGACGAGAGTAGTTGAGAAAAAAGGGTTGAAGGCTATTGATTTAACGGTAACGGCGCTTTTGATTGCCGCAGGGGCGGTAATCCGGTTAACTGTTCCCCCCATGTTTGGAATTACTCCTAATTTCGCGATTGCCATGTATTGTCTGGCCATAGTATTAATCCGGCCTAAATTTGGAGTCGCTGTGGGCATTGGTATTGTAGCCGGTTTGGTTTGCATGGTATCCTCCAAGGCCGGTTATCCCGTGAATTTTGTGAGTGAACCGGTTGGTGCTGTCGTTTGTTTAGGGATTATTTATTTGTTGGAACCGAAAAATAAAACTTTTGTATTAACGCCTTTGATTAGTACCGCCTTGGCCACGTTAGCCAGCGGTTTAACTTTTGTAGGAGTTTATTATATTTTTCGTTTGGTACCGGTGGCGGTTATCGCCCAGATGTTAATAACAGTATTTACGTTAACCGTATTGAATGCAGTTATTGCTCAAGTTCTTTATTTTCCGGCCAAGAAACTTTTAAAGAAGTAGATCACGGGACGGCGGTGGTTTTTGTGGAAAAACTGCTGCCGCCTCCATTTGGTGGAGGTTTTCATTTTGAGTATGTTGAACCGGGATGGAATTATCGAAATCAAGGATCTAAGTTTCACTTATAACGGTTCCAATAAACCGGCGCTTCACTCAATTCAGCTTTCGGTCGGTAAAGGAGAATTTATCGGTATCACCGGTTCAACGGGCGCCGGGAAGACAACTTTATCGTATTGCATAAATGGCATTATTCCTTATTTTCTCGAAGGAACTTATTGTGGAGATGTATCCATAAAAGGGCAATCCGTTTTCGATCTTTCCGGCCAGGAGATTTCCCGATGGGTGGGTTCAGTGTTTCAAGATCCCGAATCGCAGTTGGTTTCGGCGAGTGTTGAGGAAGAACTGGCTTTTGGACCGGAGAATCAAGCAGTGGCTCCGGAGGAAATTTTGTTTCGGATAGAATTCGCCTTAAAATCAGTAGGGATAGAGCACTTGCGGCATGCCACCATCGAGTCGTTATCCGGCGGGCAAAAACAAAGAGTAGCAATCGCGGCGGTTTTGGCCATGCGGCCGGAAATTATTGTCCTGGATGAACCTACCGCGGAATTAGACCCGGTGGGCACCGACGAAGTATTTGCGGTTTTAGAAAAATTAAATGCGGAATTCGGGGTTACAATCATCATCATTGAACATAAAATGGAACACTTGGCCCGTTTTTGCGACCGGTTGCTGATTATGGAAAACGGCCAAATCGTGATGAATGATGAACCGGTAAAAATTTTTAAAGAATGGCGGAAGATTCAATCTCTTGGATTAAAACCGCCTCAAGTTACTGAATTTTTTGGGAAATTGGGATTGTTTCATGAGAATGAGGGAGAACTCCCGGTGACGCTGGATAAAGCC
The DNA here is from genome assembly GCA_023436305.1 of Bacillota bacterium. Taxonomy (GTDB): domain Bacteria; phylum Bacillota; class UBA4882; order UBA8346; family UBA8346; genus JAEZJQ01. The sequence continues at coordinate 18,086 of JAEZJQ010000016.1, read as the reverse complement.
CATGAACAGTTGGAGGTTCTCCTAAAAGGCGAGGATGATGAGTAGAGATGGCTGTGAATATTATTAAAATTAATGAATTAACGCAACGTTACGGTAATGAAAAGATAGCTCTTAATGGAATCAATCTGGAGATTAAAAAGGGAGATTTTTTGGCGGTTATCGGGCAAAATGGGGCCGGTAAAACGACCTTGGTAAAACATTTAATCGGGTTATTACGGCCCGAGTCCGGCAGTATTTTGATTAACGGCCGGGATACCAGTGAGCAATCCATTGCCCAACTTGCTCAAAAAGTAGGTTATGTGTTTCAAAACCCGGATCATCAGTTATTTTTAAGTAGCGTGGAAAAAGAAGTGGCATTTGGCCCTGGTAACTTAAAACTAACACCGGAAGAAATCGGGCATCGGACTGAGACAGCCATGGAGAAAGTGGGAATTAAACATTTGCGGGCGGAGTCGCCATTATCCTTAAGCAAGGGGCAACGGCAACGAGTGGCGCTGGCTTCGGTATTGGCCATGGAGCCAGAGATTTTAATTTTGGATGAGCCTACCACCGGGCAGGATTATCACGAAGCGATTCAGATCATGGATTTGGTGGCGGCTTTAAACCATCGGGGGCATACGATTATTTTCATCACTCATGATATGGAGTTGGTGGCTTTGTATGCAAAACGGGTTATTCTGATGGGAAAAGGTGAGATATTAGCGGACGGAACACCTCGTGAGGTATTATCACAAGATGCCCTGTTGGCTGAAACGCATCTAAAACCGCCGCAAATTACGCGCTTGGCGCAACTGCTCGGCAATTATAACATACCCGGTGATATTATCAGTGTTGATGAATTACTGGAAGTTTTCCGGTTAAAAGGTCATACAATTCAAGAATCACTCGAAGCCGTATGATTTAATGAGGTGTTTTTATGGAATATTTGGCGACGAATTCACCGATCCACCGTTTCCATCCGATGACCAAACTTATCGGGTTATGTTGCTTTTTTTGCCTGGGGATCGTCTTTTCTAATTTATTTATTTTAATGGCCGTGATTGGGTTGATTTATCTGTTATTCCGTTTGGCCAAAGCGACGACTATTTTTTGGGCGTATTGCCGTTTGTTGTTTTTTGCCGGATTATTTATGATGGTTTTGCAACTTTTATTTTCCCATGACGGTCCTGAATTGTTACGTTATATTCCAAGGAATATTCCCGTATTGGGTTGGCTGGGGGTCATTAACCGCGATAGTTTAATGATTGGGCTGGTTATGGTGGCCAGAATGTCGGTGTTTGGGCTTTCGTTGCCTTTGATAATGGCAACGACCCAATCGCGGGATTTGGTAATGGTGATAGTCGAACGCTTAAAAGTTCCTTATCAATACGCGTTAATGTTTGTCACTTCATTGCGTTTCATTCCCACGCTTTTTGTGGAAATTGAAAACATCTTGCAAGCTCAAAAAACGCGGGCATTTGAAATGACTTCCAAAAACCCGGTCAAACAGGTGAAAGCGTATTTGCCTTTGATAACTCCTCTGGTGATTATTGCCTTAAAAAAAGCGGAACGTTTGGCCATAGCTATGGAAACCCGGGGTTATGGCCTGGGCCCCCGGACTTATTTGCGCCGGTTGAACTTTGGCCCGGCTGATTATTTTGCCGGCGCTGGTTGTGTTATTTTGGTTTTGGCGGCGGTTTCGTTTCGGTTGCTGGGATGGGCGGTATGAGTTATTCTCGAATGTCTGACAAATAATGCATTATTTTTTGAGGTGACTTTCGTTGATCAAAAAACTATTAATGGGAAATGAAGCTATCGCCCGGGGGGCGGTTGAGGCCGGATTGAATTTCGCGGCTGCGTATCCCGGAACCCCTTCATCGGAGATTATCGGGACGCTGGCGGAATGGTCCGACGAACACGTTTCCGAGTTTGATTATTATGTGGAATGGTCGGTGAATGAAAAGGTGGCCATGGAAGTGGCGGCCGGGGCGGCTTATTCCGGGGCATACAGTCTGGTGGCCATGAAGCAGGTTGGCTTGAATGTGGCGAGCGATCCGCTGATGAGCTTGGCATATATCGGTGTTAAAGGCGCTTTAGTGGTAGCGGTGGCCGATGATCCCGGGCCTCATTCTTCCCAAACCGAACAGGATACCCGATCATTTGCCAAATTTGCCAAATTACCGGTTTTTGATCCTTCCTCACCCGAAGAAGCTATAGCAATGGTCAAGGATGCATTCGAATTATCCCATCGTTACGGTATCCCGGTTTTCTTACGGCCCACGACCCGGGTCTGCCATGCCACCGCCGGGATCGAATATTCGGAAGTCCCGGTTCACAAACCGGATGGATTCGTGAAGGACTCCAAGTGGGTGATCTTTCCCCGCCTTTCTTTCCTTAAACACCAATGGCTCGAAGAGCAACAGATAAAATTAGCCCAAGAATTTAGCGCTAGTCACTGGAACCGGATTCAAACCGGAACCAAACTGGGCATTGTAACGGGCGGAGTTGCGGCGTTATATGCCCAGGAAGCGGCGGCGGTTTTAGGAATTAAACCCACCGTTTTGAAGATTGGAAATCCTCACCCGTTTCCGGTTTCGATAGCCCGGGATTTCTTAAACCAGGTGGAAGAAGTGGTGGTGATTGAGGAACTTGATCCGGTATTGGAAGACGGATTGATCACGGTGGCCGGACAAGTTGGTTTCCGGGGCAGAATTCACGGCAAACATTCCGGTGAACTGCCACGGGCCGGGGAGTATAGCGCCGGATTACTGGCTGGTGTTTTGGCGAAGATTTCGGGGGTTGCCGATGGGGTTCCGGCTGTTAGCGAAGGTAAAGTTCCGGAATTGCCGGTTCGCCCTCCGGTTTTATGCGCCGGTTGTTCTCATCGGGCTTCCTTTTATGCCGTGAAAAAGGCCACCAAAGGGCGGAATGCAATTTACACCGGTGATATCGGCTGTTATACATTGGGAAATGCTCCGCCTTTGGCTATGGTGGACACCTGCCTATGCATGGGCGCCGGTCTGACCATTGCCCAAGGGTTGTTACGAACCGAACCGGAGCGTCCGGTGATTGCCTTTATCGGAGATTCGACGTTTTTTCATACCGGGATTCCCGGGGTGATTAACGCTGTATATAATCGGCATCCCATCAAGATGATAATCCTTGATAATAGTACCACCGCCATGACCGGACATCAGCCTCACCCGGGCATCGGCAAATGCGCCAATGGAGATATTGGAACGGCCATTGATTTGGTGGCCATTTTGAAAGCCTGTGGAGTACAATTCGTGGAAACGGTCAATCCTCTCGAATTAAAGGCGGCGGAGTCCGTGGTACGACGGGCTTTGGAATTCCCCGGAGTAGCGGCTGTCGTCATGCGGACACCTTGTGCCAATACTTTTCGCCCATCGCGGCGCTTCCGGATTGACCGCGAGTTATGTTCCAATTGCGGCCTCTGCCTCCGGGAACTGGGTTGCCCGGCCTTTTACCGTGAAACCGGGGAACAAGACGGAATTCAGATTAGCCCGGCCTGTCACGGCTGTGGGCTATGTGGCTACATCTGCCCGAAGGGCGCGATTACGGAAGTTTGAGGTTTGAAGTATGAAGTTTGAAATGGAAAGCTTGAATGACGATCGTAACGATGAAATCATAGAATATCTTGAACGAATCTTTTTGACTAAAAATTGTAACTCGTAACTCAATAACTTGTGGTTACTCGTGACTTGTAACTGAATAACTTGTAATTGATTTTAAATTGGAGGGCTATTATCGGTGTTTGAAAAAATGGATATCTTGATTGCCGGTGTTGGCGGGCAAGGTACGGTTCTAGCGTCGCGGGTGCTGGGACAGGCGGCTTTAAACGCCGGATTGACGGTTCGGACGGCTGAAACTATTGGAATGGCGCAACGGGAAGGCTCGGTACAGAGCCATGTCCGGATCGGGGCCAAGGACTTCGGACCGCTGATAGGGAATCAGGGCGCCGATATCTTGTTGGGTTTCGAACCGGCGGAAGCGCAAAGAGCTTGCGGGCTCATTAAATCATCCGGGATCGGACTGGTGAATATCCACCCCATTCGCCCTGTCACAGTAGCTTTGGGAACTTCGGCTTACCCGCTGGATGATATCAAAAAATATCTATGCGCGTTACCGGTACAAATGATGTTTATTAATGCTTTTGAATTGGCAACCGTCGCCGGAAATTACCGGACCGTCAATTCCGTCATGCTTGGAGCTCTGGCGAGCACCGGATTGCTTCCGGTAACAGCGGACGAAATAAAAGCCGTTTTGCTGGATATGGTGCCTGAACGGGCCAGAGCTGTTAACGAAAAAGCTTTTGAGCTGGGAAGGGAAATAAAAGTTTGAAATTTGAAGTGTGAAGGGTGAAAATTAGGATTAAAGATATGATGGCCAAATAAAACGTGAAGAGTAAAGGCCGAAACTTCTAATTTCACCTTTTACCCTTCATTAGGGGGAACGACAATGATTAGCAAACATCCGGAATACGAAGACTTTCATGACGCAATGTATTCCCGGTTAACGAGCGCGGATACGACGGTATTTTGGTTTAATTCGATAAAACGGTTGTTGGAAAGGGTATTTGGGTATCAAAACTCTTTTTACTGCCGTAAATTGGAAGCGGCGGGGTTTCAGCCGGAATCTTTCCGGACGCTGGATGATCTGGCGAAGTTGCCGTTTACCACCAAAGAGGAGTTGCGGGAAGCGTATCCACTGGGGTTACAGGCTGTGCCGGATCAGGATGTGGTGCGTATCCATTCTTCTTCGGGAACCACCGGGCAGCCGATAATTATTCCGTATACCAAAAAGGATGTGGCGGATTGGGCGCTGATGTTCGCCCGTTGCTATGTTTTCGCCGGGTTGACTAAAGAGGATCGGGTCCAGATTACACCGGGATATGGGTTATGGACCGCGGGGATCGGGTTTCAGGCGGGTGTGGAGTACTTGGGGGCCATGGCTATTCCCATGGGGCCTGGGAATACGGACAAACAGTTACAGATGATGACTGATCTGAAATCCACCGTGCTGTGCAGCACATCTTCGTATGCTTTGCTGCTGGCGGAGGAAGTGAACCGGCGGAATCTTAAAGATAAAATCCATCTTAAAACAGGAATTATGGGTTCAGAACGCTGGGGAGATAAGTTGCGGGCCCGGATCGAGGATGAACTGGGAATTGAAACTTATGATATTTATGGTTTAACTGAGATATATGGGCCGGGAATCGGCATTGACTGTAAATTTCACCAGGGAATTCATTATTGGTCCGATTTCCTGTATTTTGAGATTATTAATCCTTTGACCGGAGAGGTTTTGCCCGATGGGGAACTGGGTGAACTGGTGATCACTACATTAACCAAGGAAGGCGCGCCGTTAATTCGCTATCGTACCCGGGATTTGACCCGGATTATCCCCGGAACCTGTCCCTGCGGCAGTATTTATCCGCGTATCGACCGTATTTTGGGACGCAGTGACGACATGATCAAGGTGAAGGCCGTAAATATCTATCCCGGACAGATCGAGGATATGCTTAAGGAGACGAAGGGCGCCAGTAGTGAGTATCAGGTAAAACTGACCAAGGTGGAAGCCCGCGATCATATGTTGCTCCGGGTGGAAGGGGAAAGCGGAGCGGATTTCGGGAAGTTACAAGAAGCCGTTATTCATAACTTTAAGAAACGGATTGGCATTCAAATTGAAGTGGAAGTGGTGCCCATAGGGACATTGCCGCGCAGTGAGAAGAAGTCCAAGCGGGTAATGGATGAACGGGATCTGTAAACTTAAAATAATTGAAGATGACAATATGAGCCTCATTCCTGGTCTTAAGCTATACAAGACGGAAGGTTCGTGGAAAATTAGGAGTCTCCGCATAACTGCGGGGGCTTTTTGTCTTACTGTATACATGGATTTTCCTTGGCGAAAAAAGGGTTTTCCTTATTTTTGTGGAATATTTTCTCTTTGTTGTCGGTCACATTTTAATAACCACCGGAGGGATGGTTCATGAAAGCTTGGGGAGGACGGTTTCAAAAAGATACGGCGTCGTTAATGGATGATTTTCATTCTTCGATCCATTTCGACTGCCGGTTGGCCGGAGAGGATATCCGGGGCAGTATAGCCCACGCCAGAATGCTGGGCGATACCGGGATCGTTTCCAAACAAGAAGCGGAGACCATCATCGGCGGTTTAACGAAGATTCTTGAAAAAGTCAATTCCGGACAAGTAACCTGGGAACCCGGCGCCGAAGATATTCATATGAATGTGGAGAAGCTGCTGGTTCAAGAGATCGGCGTTTTGGGCAACAAATTGCATACCGCCCGGAGCCGCAACGACCAGGTGGCCCTGGATGGCCGGCTTTACTTACGCAAGGAAATTAATGATATAAAGCGGTTGTTGGTGAATCTGTTTCAAGTATTGCTCGTCATCGCCGAACGGGAAAAAGAAACAATTCTACCCGGCTACACCCATCTGCAACGTGCTCAGCCGGTTTTGCTGGGCCATCATTGGCTGGCCTATTTCGAAATGTTCTGCCGGGATTACGAGCGGCTGGAGGATTGCCTAAAAAGAGTGTCCGTTTCTCCTTTGGGCGCCGGGGCGCTGGCGGGAACCGGTTTTCCCATTGACCGGCAACAAGTGGCGAAAGAACTTGATGTCCCCATGGTAGCGTCCAACAGTCTGGATGCGGTCAGTGATCGGGATTTTGTGGCGGAGTTTATCTTTGATGCCTCGCTGATCATGATGCACCTGTCGCGCTGGTGCGAGGAATTGGTGCTCTGGTCATCCATGGAGTTTGGTTTCGTGGAAATGGATGATGCTTATAGCACCGGGTCCAGTATCATGCCCCAAAAAAAGAATCCGGATGTGGCCGAGTTGATTCGGGGTAAGACTGGGAGAGTTTACGGTGATTTGATTGGCATATTAACTGTTATGAAAGGATTGCCGCTGGCTTATAACAAGGATATGCAGGAAGATAAGGAGACCTTGTTTGATGCCGTTGATACGGTGAAGGGCTGTTTGCAAATCTTCATCCCTATGCTTGAGACCCTTTCCTTCCGGCGGGATAAAATGCTGGATGCCACCAAAGACGGTTACTTGAACGCCACTGATTTGGCCGATTATTTGGCGAAGAAGGGATTACCGTTCCGGTTGGCCCATGAAGTCTCCGGTAAATTGGTTAAAGAATGCATTGACCGGGGGATACGTCTGGAAGAGCTCACTTTGGCCGAATTTAAGGCGGCTTCAAATTTGATTGCTCAGGATGTATTTGAGGCGCTGGATATGGCCCATGTGGTTGGAGCGCGGACTTCTTTTGGGGGAACGGCTTTTGATCAAGTGAAACTGCAATTGGAAAGGGCCCGAACGTGGGTGGATTCTTTACGTGATTAATAATGAAAGGGGATTGGCCGATGGATTTAAAATCAACAATTCGGGAAGTGCCTGATTTCCCAAAACCGGGAATCAGCTTCAAGGACATCACGACTTTACTTAAGAACGGCGCGGCCTTGCGCCAGGTAATTGATGAATTTGCGGCTTATTTTAAAGATAAGCGCCCGGATATTATTGTGGGCGCCGAATCCCGGGGTTTCATTTTGGGGGCTCCGTTAGCCTACAAGTTGGGTTGCGGGTTTGTTCCGGTCCGTAAGCCCGGTAAGCTTCCGGCAGCGGTGGCTAGAGCTTCTTATGCTTTGGAATACGGCGAGGATACTTTGGAGATTCATTTGGACGCTATTCAACCCGGCCAGAAAGTCCTGATTGTGGATGATTTACTGGCGACGGGGGGAACCATATCCGCCACGGCGCAATTGGTAAAACAGCTTAAGGGAGAAATTGTAGGTATTGCGTTTATTGTGGAACTGGATATCTTAAAAGGCCGGGAAAAGCTTGGCGGATATGATATCTTAAGCCTGGTTCATTATGATGACGATTAAAAGCATGTAAAAAATCTGTTATTTTTGCAGTATTTCCCTTTAATACATCACGGATTGAGGTTACGATATGGTTCGAGTTGTTAAAAAACTGGTTTTAAAGATCAATGGATTTGGCGTTAGTTTACGGGATTACTTTTTAAAAAGGCCATACGCTTCTACGGATGGGGGATATTGTCGGCCTATTGTTAAAGTAGTGTTTGGCTTCGCGTTAATTTTATTGTTTACTTTTTCCATGGGGATTATTGGCTTTGCGGATATGGAAAGTGGTAACGCCATGGTTCTTCCATCCAACAACCCGGATGCGGTACTGCCGGAACAAGCGGTGAAAACGGATACCGGGCTTGGTTACGGTATATCCCGAGAGCATGGTTTTTTATTTTCCGCCGATTCCGGGAAAACCTGGTCTGCCAGGAACGAAGGCCTGCCCACCAAATCGGTATACCCATTTACCCAGCCGAAGGTCAGGGTAATTTCCGCTTTCGGGGTGGATTCGCTCAATCCCCAAAGAGTGGCGGTGACTACGTCTTCCTCGCTTTTTATATCGGAAGACTCCGGCGCCACCTGGGAGCGGCTACCTTTTAAAAGTCCCAACCAAAGTCTTTATTTAACTGCGGTTGCTTTATCACCCCATGATCAAAACATCCTGGCCGTCGGAACGTCGTTTGCCGGAATTTATGAGACCCGGGACCGGGGACGAACCTGGCGGAATATCTCCGAAAATTTACGGTTTCTCTATCAGGGGGCCGGATTTTGGGAAGAGATCGCCGCACTGACCTATCTTCCCCAGGAACCGGACACCATTTTATTTTCTTGCGGCTTTGGAAACGGCCTATATCTGTTGCCCAAGGATCGGAAAGGGGTAACTCCCGTGGATGTCGCCGCTGTCAGCCAAAATGATCCCGTTGAAGGCGCTGCCGGCGATAATGCGGAAACCAACACTGCAAATGCTATTGATTTTGATAAGGTGTGCAACCAGTTGTTTTTTACCAAAGGGAACATTCTTGAAAGCAATCAATCCTGGCTGCTGGAGATGGGAACCGGCAATGGCATCCGTTTGGGGGTGCTGAACTCGAATCGGATCACCCCGGTGGCCCGCAATCTGGATATGGTGGTGAAAACATTTCAGCCGGATCAGGCCAAATTGGAACGGTTAAGCCGGGCTTCCGGCAAATACGGGATTTATTTGCGCTCCGATAGTGTGTCGGGCCAAAAATTCGACACTCATCTCAAATTTCTAAAAAAATACGGATTTAATTCCATTGTGGTTGATTTTAAGGATGATTCCGGCTACGTCACCTATGACACAAAACTGTCGACGCCTCATGAAGCGGGTGCGGTCCGGGCCAACATTAAAATAGGGAAATTCATCCAAAAAGCAAAAGAAAACGGCATATACGTCATTGCCCGGGTGGTGGTATTTCAAGACCCGCGGCTGCACCGTTTCCAAAAATACAAATACGCCGTATGGAACCGGACGGCTGACAAGCCCTGGTCCACTAAGGAATATTGGGTCGATCCGTTTTGCAGCGAAGTGTGGGATTACAACCTGGCCATTGCCGAAGAGTTGCAGTCGTTTGGAATCGATGAGATTCAGTTCGATTATATCCGGTTCCCCACCGACGGCGATATCGGCAACGCCACCTTCCGTTATCGGCCAGCTGGGGCTGAAAAGACCGATGCCTTGGAATCTTTTTTGGCCAAGGCCCGGGAACGATTAACCATTCCCATGGGCGCCGATTTGTTTGGTTTTAACTGCTGGAGCCGGGTGGATAGCGTTAACGGCCAAAATGTGGAAATGATTACCAGCTACGTGGATGTAGTCAGCCCCATGTATTATCCTTCCCATTTCACCCGGAGTTTCATGGCCAAGGTGGAGTATCTGGAACGGGCCCGCAGAATATACGCCGATGGCTCGAAAAGGGCCTACATTATCTCCGGGAAGAGGGCTTTAATCCGCCCGTATGTGCAGGCCTTTTTGTTGGGTGGAGAGAGAAGGATGAACTCCGCCGGTTATCAGAAATATCTTCAGAATCAGATCGAAGGCGTTCTGTCCGGACCGTCACCCGGGTTTACGTTATGGAATTACGGGAATACATATTATATGGTAACGAAGCCGATGGGGGAGTACGGGAAGGTAGAGAAGGCGGAAATCGGGGAAGAGAAAAAGGACTGAGTCCAAAATTCATATAAATATTGATACTTAATCGGTTTAAGTTTTCACGGTGGGTTCCTAAAATAGGAATCCATTTTTATTTTACTCGTAATTATTATAAAGGTATATTTACACAACTAAGAAATTATTGAATACTAAAAAGGAATATCCATACTCTTATGGAAATTTATAAAGGAATTCAACCAACCATTTCGGTTCACTGAAAGGAGTGAATTTTCATTCTTGTTTTTTGAAAAAGGATATAAATGGTTTACCAAAAACTCATCAAGATATTTGGCTGTTTTATTTGGAATTGGTATTACACTTTATGCCGTAATTTCATCCATTGAAGTCTTTTCTCAAAAAGTCCAAACGCTTAATGATTTTTATTCTTTGCTTAGCCCTTCATTAATTTTTTTAATTGTTACAGCCATAAAATTATTAGCGGGTTTTTGGATATTTGCCATTTTCGTAAGTATATTTAATTGGGACCATATTTCCGAACAGGGCGCAAAGATATTTGGAATTGAGATTAACCAGAAATTTAACCGGCAAGAACTTGACAATGCCCGTATCGGGGTTGAAATTGTTAAAAAACAAATCAAATTATTATCGAACTTAAACGATTACATATATCAGTTTTCAGTTACTTCATTTAAGAAAATGATACTTGCCAACGATTCCCCTTCCGAAAAAGTACGAAGTATTGTAAAAAATATTTTGGTGCTTGCTTATCAAAATAATTTTCCGAAAGTGAATATAATGGTATTGCCTATCGATGACAATGAAATAAATAAATTGGAACCAAGGATCTTAACGCCGGTTCAAAGTTTAATCGATAAAGACGAAACTGATTTAATCGATATTGAATATGATAACTTGGGGATTGGAATCCATCGAAGTTATGAAGAATTGGAGACAATAATAATAATCGATACTTCCGAAGAAGGGTATGATATATCTTTGGCTGAAATTGTCGCCGCGGGTAATTTGTTTTTAAGTATAGCAAATACGATTGCGGGTTAATGGCTGAAATTGCAGCATGGAATCAATAATATTCATGATTATTCGATAAGAGTTTGTTTTTTTAGCAAACTTTTCGAAATAAATTTTGATTGAAGCGAACTTAAATATGATATAATGGAATCAGAAGTGGAGGGGTTTTCATGAAAGGCGGCATAATTAAAAAAAAGGAAAACGTGAAAGTATTAATCAATGGTTCCACTGTACCACCTTACATAGACCGTATCGCTGAATCACTTTCGGAAATCGCTGTAGCCGGATCATATTGCAAAAAAGGGAAATTAGATCCAATCAGAAAGTATAAGTAATTGAAATCGAGGGAAAATACTAGACACCGGGAGGTGTCTTTTTTTGATTAAAAAAAAGAGTGAAATTAAAGTCAAGATATCTAATTACAAAACGCCCAAACAGATACATAATATTGACAATTTCCTTAAAAAGTTAAAATAAACTTAAGATAATCCTATATATTTATAAAATACTCTATAAAAATCATAAACTTCTATGACATAATCATAAACTGCCACGAAAAAATGATAGACAACCATGGAAAGATCATAAATTACCCGAATAAAATCATAAACTATCATGGATAAATCATTAACCACTACGAAAAAATGGTTAACTACCATGACGAAATGATAGACCACCGCGAAAAAATCATAGACTACCGGAAAAATTATAAATATCATATTGATAATATAAATATGATGTAAAAATCATTTAATCATAAATATCCAAATCCACCCATTGTAATAATTGATCTTTCTCCGATTCTTTCTTCTCGGATAACCTGGCGCCGAATTATCGGTAACCACTTAAGAATGTCGTTGCGGTTTTTATTTGCCTTCTTACAATATACATCCATATACATATCCGCGAATCCCTTCGGCGAAGATAGTTTATAAAGCATATATGTCCGGCACAAATCGGCTTCGGGACTACCGGCTGTTGCATCCACCCAGTCGATAATGATGATTCCCTGGTCTGTCATGATTAAATTCATAAAGTGAAAATCACCATGACACAAATTCGTGCCCATATCAAAACCATTCAGCAATGCCAACAAGCGCTCTTTTTGTAAATTGTTTAACAGGGCGGAATTAGATATTCGTTGTGTCGACTTGTCTTTCAAAGTTGGGAATCCCAGCGCATCGATACTATGAATTTTTATTTGCAAATCAGTGACGGAGTCAATGTAAAAGGAAATGTTGTTGGGATCGTTTATTAAGATTTGCTGCATGGAAGTTCCTTCAATCAAATCCATTACGATTGCCATTTTATTTTCCAATTGAATGACTTCGTAAATCTTTGGCACTGGCAACTTGAAGTTTTCAACCATGGAATGGATTGCCGATTCGCAAAAAGCTTCGGATTTAGGGCAATGCTCTTTAAATACTTTTATAGCTTTATGATCTACGGAGTAAACATCCGCTTGAGCTCCACTTCCGATTAACTTATCGAATTTATTTATAATCATGGAACTTCCCTTTAAAAAATAATATACTCATCGATGAAAACACCAACTTTATATGCTTTTTAGCATCCAGGTCACTGTCACAACTTTGTTTTCAAGTTCATCACATTCAGCCAGTTGGCTATTTATGTAACTATCAAAAATAGGCGCCTTTTCAGGGTATTGCTTTTTTAATTCATTTGCACGGTTTATAATGAATGTATTATTCTTATCGTTGATATCGGCAAGCTCATCTTCGCTGGAACACTTTGCCTCAATAAGCTTTACCCCTACTTTTTCAAATATATCCAACCATTGTTCATAGGATAAATAATTACTTGTCATACCTTCCCGACGATAGCAATCATCGATGATAATAAAACCTGCCGGTCTAATGGTATTTTTAAGTTTCTGAATGGTTATATCCGGACTACCGAGTACCTCTCCGGCCGCACCAAGGATAACGATATCATAATCACGCTCCTTGGAAACCGAAAGGTTTATATCCTCGATAGTAAAGCTGCATAAATCCAGCACTCCAAATTCCAGCACTTTTTGTTTTGCATAGTCAATAAAATCCGGAAGTATGTCTATACCTTTGACATGACACCCAAGTTCTTTGGCGAGCTTAATACTGACAGCTCCCTTTCCACAAGCAAGATCAAGAATTCGGAGTTTTGTTCCGGCTGCTACATTCCTTCTCACAAGTTCTAGAATTTCTTCCGGGTTTGAGCCCAGTTCCCACAGATCCTGAAGTAAATACGGCAGATGGGGAATTAATTCAGTTGTTTTGGCAGTTAATGATGCCGCGAGTTTTTCTTCCAGCCCGTTCATCATTCTTACGCTGCTCCTTTCATCAGTGAATAAGATGGGTGTTCGCCGTAAAATGCGGCGATCCGTAGGTACGCTTACATCATGAACGATTTTTTATTGTTGCTTCTACAAATTCCTTTGGCATTGCAGTTTTTCCAACTATCTCCTCAAAAGAAAGTCCTTGTTTATAAAGACGAATTACCACACCATCCATTGTTTCTCCAATTTCCACGATATGTTTATCGGGATCATAAAATCTTATGACTCTTTGCCCCCAAGGTTGTTCTTCGATCTCGTGCAGAAATTCGGCCCGAATATTTTTAAGTTCATTATAGATTTCATCAATTTTTTCGGTTTCAAAACATAAATCAAAGCTGTTCGATCCGAATAATATGCTATGGGAATCTTTTAGCTTGGCGATTTCCTCAAAATGATCTTTTAAATGAATTGCAAAGTCACCTTCAAAAGAGACATTTACTCCAAAATCATATTTAACTTTTTGTTTTAACGTTTTTTCATAAAACTCCCTCGAACGTTCAATATTTTCTACGAGTAATATTGGGCCTATATATTTCATCTTCTTAATCCCCTTTTTATTTTTTGTCGACTAAAGATTATGTTCACTTAACTCAAACAATATCTTTAAATTTCTTGGAATAGCATCAAGCCATTGGTCGAAACCTAATATTTTTGATTTCTGTTTTAGCATGGGGGAAAAGGCATCAAAAGTGCTTCCTGATAATAACATATGGGTTTCGTCTTCGCTAAATTTGATTTGTTCCGTAACATTATTCACGTATTCTTTGTTCATTGGACAATTTATTTGGCATTTCAAGCAGTCATATATACAGTGATGCGCCGATTGAGGTATCCATTCCGGAAATTCTCCCGGGCTTTCGTTAAAATATGACAAACACCTTTGGTTATCGATTAAAAACCGATCTTTTCGAATCGCTCCCGTGGGGCAATTGCTGAAGCAAATATTGCAATGATCACATACACCGGCTTGGCGCACTTCCGTCCATTCATCATTATCACATGGGATGTCCGAGAAGTAAGCAAACAAGGAAAAAAAGCTACCCATTCCCTTTACATAACAGATATTATTTCTGCCGTAAACCGCTAAACCGCTTTTGGCGGCTAACCGTTTCAGCGGCAGATTTGGCGCGGATTTTATATGATAACCTTTTGGCATAAGAAAATCAGTTAGATATTTTTCAGTATTATCAAGGTCTGACATTATAAGGCTTAAAAAGTAGTATTTTTTTCCCTGCCTTACAAATTCCACTTTTGCATAGGATGGATGGGGGATAGCGATGATAATAATGGACTTGAATATAAATTCGGCAGTAGGGGCCTCAAATGTATAGAGGCCATTGACAATCCATTTTTGAAAATCGTTTAAATCCTCATTTTTTTCGAAGAGCGAAAGCTCGTTTTTAAGATCCTGTAAACGTTCTATCGATAGCATTTGCAGTTTGTCACCATGTGCCGATGCCGCTTGTTTTAGTAAATGAACCATACACTGAGTCCTCCTTTTGAATTAAACCGCTGTCGCGGTGATTTTCCAGATTGGTTTGAGTCTTCTTGCAAATCATCAATCCCGGAAATATTTTTTAGTGTTACGCAAAGCCGCTCACTTGTAAAGCCAGAGGCCGGATGGAGGCCGGCCTCTCCAATAGGCTATTGGTTTTTCAGAGTATTCTTAAATAATTTACATAGAAATTCTGTGGCGATTAGAATCGCTGCACCCATTCCCAAGTTCATACAAAGAAAAACGATGACAGCTTTATCGAGCAAATAACCGGTTACACCGATAAACATCATGGCCCCGTTCGCTAACAAAGCGTATTTAATAACTTTTTCAATTTTTGCGCTGTCTAAAGCCAATGCTGCAAAAATACATGATAACCCAAAGAAAATTGTCTGGTTATAATCATTTTAATTTTACTTTTCTTCATGCCGAACAATCCTTTTGAAAAATTTGATTTCAATTAAGTTATAACCAATCATAAATATCGTTCATCTTAGATTTTAGTCAATTTAATCGCTAAATCCCATACTCTTTCAATATTATCTATATTATCGGCATATTTAGGGTAAACGCCCTTATCAAAAAGCTGTTTTGCTTCTTGCATTAACCCGCTGGTATAATGTGATGATTGCATAATTTCCCTTTTGTCGTTGATAAGTTTGCCAGTAATATCTTTAAATTCTTCGGAAGTACATATATGAAAGTAGGTATCTGCCATGGTCTCTGGTGAAGAGCTATAAATATTTTGAACCATTGCGGCAATTCTCCACACTGATTTGAATTTTCCCATCGTTTCTTTTGACATTTTTATTGCAGGTATTTGAACTGCATTTACTTTGATACCATCTTTTTCAAATTTATCCGCCATTTTGAATGTTAACATCAATAATGCCATTTTAGAGTCGCCATACATTTTGTAAATATTATAAGGCCTGCTGTCCATAAATTCTCCCTGCAAATTATCAAAGTCTATTTTCCGTTTTGGTTCAAAGAAGTGCCTGATATTAGTAGTGCAAGCATTGAGAACTCTCGCATCCTTCGATTTTTTAAGCAAATCAGTCAACAATTGGGTCATTAGAAATGGGCCAAATGCGTTGGTAGCAAATGATAGTTCTATATTATCAGGACTAAGCTGATAATTTTTTTCACCATGATTGAAATATCCGGCATTATGAATTAATATATCCAGCTTTTTATACCTTTTTTTGAACTCAGAACAAAAATCCTCAATTGACTTAAAGGAAGATACATCAAGTTTAAGCAAATCTACACTGTTATTTTCTGTCTGTTTAATTATTTCCTGTTGTATCTTTTTATTTTTTTCAAGATTACGGCAAGCCATAACAACCTCGTACCCTTCTTCTGCAAACCTGATTGCTGCTGCCCTGCCTATACCTGAATTTGCACCGGTGATTATTACTATTTTTTCATTCATAATTTCCTTCCCCCTTTTTTCTAATTCAATGGATCAGACCGGTATGAGTCAACTTCCATCATCTAAAGTTGCTTCCAAAAAATCATCCGATAAATTAATTACTCGTTCTCGATAAAAAATTGATTTCCTTTATTTCCTGAATGATACCAAAACCAAAAGAGATAATGAAGCGGCATAATTATTATCAATAAAATAAAAATGATCACTACTGTCCGGTTAAGAAACGAATAGAATCAATTGTTTGTCATCAATGGGGTCAGCAATATTTCGCTATCACCTTGTTGCGAAGGCCGTTGAAATTTACCTTTCTCCAACCGGCGATAATGCAACCAAAAGCCGTTATGTTCCCACTGGAGAATTTTCAACTTGTCGCGTTGCCGGTTGCAAAAAACAAAAAGTGCCGGAGTGAAGGGATTGAGTGCAAAAGCTTCCTGGACTAGGGCCGCTAAGCTGTCAATCGACTTGCGCAAGTCTGTGTTGCCGCAGGCTAAATAGACTCGTTGCTCTTCAAAATCGCTCAGCATGTGGCATTTAAAGTCCGGACAACGTCACGGAGCAGTTCCGGGTTAAAACCGGGTTGGACTTCGATGACAGCGGTTCCTACTTTAATCAATAAAGGTTGCCGACACTCTGCATTAAATTCCTTTATATTTATCGACAGCCATTGAGGTGCAGTGTTCACAGTAGACAGGCTTTCCCGCTTGAGCTTACGAAGCCGGTATCTTACCTGATGAACTCGGAGATTGTTGATAGCGCACCAGGCAGGAATAGTTTGACCACTGGATTGAAGGTCTTTAGTTCGAGTCTCCCACTCTTGTCGTTGTTCACTTCTGGTCATTATTGATCCCTCTCATTCTTTTTTTGAGATCATCTCATAAAGAATAGAGGTATGCATAGGTGGGTAGGATTTGTCGGTTACTATCAACCAACCCCGTGTCAAAAATGCCGCGATGAACATAGGATATCAGGTACAGTCGAAATCATTTGTAACATGACTTCATTGTATAATAATTTGGGAGGTGATGAGATGTTTTTTATCACTTCAGACAAGTACAGGGTAATTGATATCCGAGACCATATCAATCCGAAACTACCGATCTGGACGAAAGATCATCATCAGTTTGCTGTGGAAATTGCATCTACAGAATATCTTAATATGGACGAAAAAACCTCACCGATGCTTCCTGAAGGTTGGGTGGTGCTAAAGTGAGTAAAACACTTGTCGCTAACCCGTATGTAAATTTTAAGAGTTACCAACAATACGTGAGTAATTACCATACTCATACCACTGAAAGTGATGGCAGGCTTTACGGAGCCGAGGTTATTGAGCGTTACCACAAAGCAAATTATGATATTTTGATCCTAACCGATCATGACCGGAGCCGTCCCAGCAGATCGCCACGGGAAAATAGCGGCGAACCATTCGTAAATACTTGGCCTTGGTCTAAATTTGAAGGCGATGAACCCTATCAAGCTCCGGCCGGAAGATTCTCCAGAGACCCGGTTACCGGTATTGTTCCGGCACTTAATATGTTAGCCATCGAAGGTGTTGAATTATCACGAAGGCACCATTTGGGATCTTTTGACAACGATTTTACCGGCGGCGGAGTTGACTATACTGATGAAAGTCAGGTAGCGGAAGTACAATCCCGCAATGGTCTTTGTATGTTTTACCACCCGGGGCGTTATGACTTTAAACCAAATTGGTATATTAACTTATTTAAGAAATACCAGGCCTTGGTTGGGGTGGAAGTTTTTAA
>JAEZJQ010000144.1 GCA_023436305.1 Bacillota bacterium | reverse complement strand
AATCACGAAAAGTGTAAGTTGCAAGAATATTCGAAGAGGAGTGTTTTTTGATTGAATAAGGTAGCATTAATTACGGGTATAACAGGTCAGGATGGATCCTATTTGGCGGAATTTTTACTAAATAAAGGATATCATGTACACGGAATAAAACGTAGAACCTCTTTTTTTAATACCGCGCGTATCGATCACCTTTATAAGGATCCTCATGAAGACGGGGTTAGTTTTTTCTTGCATTATGGTGATTTAACTGATACTTCGAATATAACCCGTATTATTCAACAAACGCAACCCGACGAAATATATAATTTGGGTGCGCAAAGCCACGTGGCAATTTCCTTTGAAGAGCCAGAATATACGGCCAATATCAACGCTTTAGGAACAATACGAATATTGGAAGCCATTCGTTTACTTGGTTTAACTAAGAAGACTCGATTTTATCAGGCCAGCACTTCAGAATTATTTGGTTTAGTTCAGGAAATGCCCCAAAAGGAGACCACTCCTTTTTACCCACGCAGTCCGTATGCTATTGCCAAACTTTATGCTTATTGGATTACGATTAATTACCGCGAAGCGTATGGAATCTATGCATGTAATGGAATTCTTTTTAATCACGAGTCTCCTAAGCGTGGAGAAAATTTTGTTACCCGTAAAATTACCCGGGCTTTAGCGCGTATCAAGCTTGGTTTGCAGGAGCGGCTTTATCTAGGGAATCTTAATGCCTTGCGGGACTGGGGTTATGCGAAAGACTATATTGAAATGCAGTGGCTAATGCTGCAACAAAACGAAGCGGAAGATTTCGTTATTGCCACGGGTGTGCAATACCGGGTTCGTGATTTTGTCAATATTGCAGCCAATGAGTTGGGAATTGATATTACCTGGAAGGGTGAGGGTATCGCTGAAAAAGGGTATGACGAATCGGGAAAATGTATCGTAGCTGTTGATCCCCGCTATTTTAGGCCTACTGAAGTGGAAACCCTTCTTGGTGATCCGACTAAAGCAAAGATAAAACTTGGTTGGGAACCTAAAATTTCATTTACGGAAATGGTTAAGGAAATGGCGAAAGAAGATTTAAACGCGGCAGAGTGCGATCTACTCGTAAAGTGTAATGGATATACCGTCAATGCCTGTCATGAGTAATGGTAATGCGACCTTGAAAAAAGGAGGAGTAAAAATGAATTCTAAATCTGAGAGGGATCTTATTTTGTCTATTTGTATCCCCACATATAACCGCGCTGCTTATATTGGTGAAACATTAGAGAGTATAATTCCGCAGTTGGACGATGACGTCGAAATACTGATAGTAGATGGCGCTTCGACAGATAATACCGAGGATGTTGTACGTCAATACACTATGAAAGAAACACGGATTCGCTATATTCGCCTTCCTATCAAGGGCGGGCTTGATCAGGATTACGATAAGTCCGTGCAGCTTGCTTATGGTAAATATTGTTGGCTTTTTTCGGATGATGACATTTTAAGACCTGGAGCAGTTAATGCAGTAAAAAGCGCTATTCATGAAGACCATGATTTAGTGGTCGTGAACGCCGAAATGCGTACCCGTAATCTATCAAAAAGATTGGTAAGAAAACAAATAGCAATCGACGAGAATAAAAAATATGGTCCTGATGATATGGAAGACTTATTTATTGATTCGGCGGAGTATCTCATGTACATTGGCGCTATTGTAATCCGCCGTAGTATTTGGCTGAGCCGGGAACGGGAATCGTATTATGGTACTGATTTTGTTCATGTTGGTGTGATTTTTCAAAACCCTTTGCCAGGCTCTTCATTTATTATTGCTGAACCTTATATAATTATCCGTTATGGAAATTCGCAATGGATACCACGAAGCTTTGACATTTGGATGTTCAAATGGCCTAAACTAATCTGGTCGTTTAAACATATATCTTCCGAAGCTAAACAGAGTGTTTGCAGAAGAGAACCTTGGCGGAGTTTAAGAACTCTTGCCGCTGAGAGAAGTAGAGGCAGTTATAACATTCAAACGTATTATCGGTATTTTTCAGTCTTAAATATTAATCGTCTATGGAAGATTTGTGCATGGCTTATTACGCGTTTTCCAAGAAAGATTTTCATTGGAGTTCATCATTGTTATAATCGCACGAGCTAAATTTGTAATCATTTTATTATCTTTATGTCAAGGAAGTGTTTCTTTTAAAAAATGGCAAATGCATTAATTACAGGTATAACGGGGCAGGATGGCTCATTTTTGGCCGAGTTATTAATTAACAACGGATATAACGTTGTCGGTGTTGTCCGGGATTTGGAAAAAGCCGTCGATAAACTCACACCGTCATTATTAAACAGAGTAAATTTGTTTCAATGGAATATGCAAGATCAGCCGCGAATAATGGAAATCTTACAAAAATATAAAATTGAGGAGGTATATAATTTTGCTGCTTACTCATCCGGTGCGGGTATGTATGATGACCCAATAGCTATCGGCGATATTAACGGGCTTGGACTAACCCGAATATTGGAAGCTATTCGTGCCGTAGATAAGGTTATTAAAGTATGCCAGGCATCGAGTAGTGAGATGTTTGGTGCGACAACCGAAACACCACAATCTGAAGAAACAAAGTTTTATCCCCGCAGCCCCTACGGAGCGGCTAAGCTTTATGCTCATAACATGGTTAAAATCTATCGTCAACGCTATGATATTTTTGCATGCTCCGCTATTTTATATAATCACGAAAGTTCTCGGCGGGGATTAGGTTTTGTTACCAAAAAGATTATTAATGAGGCTGTTAAAATTAAGCTTGGCTTGTCGAATCAACTATGTTTAGGCAATCTTGATTCTTATAGGGATTGGGGGTTTGCCGGTGATTATGTAAAAGCGATGTGGCTGATGTTGCAAAACCCGATTGCTGATGACTATATTGTCGCAACAGGTGAAGTACATTCGGTACGTGATTTCTGTGAATGCGCTTTTAGTTATTTGGATTTGGATTATCGGGATTATGTATATGTTGAATCTGATTTATATCGTCCTGCTGAATCAATACAGTTAGTTGGGGATTTCGGAAAGATTAGAAAAATATTAGGATGGAAACCAACTGTGAACTTTTTTGATTTGGTGAAGATGATGGTTGATGAAGAAATGCGAAATTTTAAAAACTCAATGACAACCGGCTGAAAGCCGGGAGTTGAGACAATCATGATGAATCGAAAGGGTGGTTCATAATGTATAAAAAAATAGATAGGTGTAGGATATGCGGGAATGAAAACTTAGTAGGCGTACTTGATTTGGGAGAACAGATGCTCACAGGAGTTTTTCCGCGAACCAAAGGAGCAGATATAACAACCGGCCCTCTAAGATTAGTGAAATGCACGGGCGATGCTAATGTATGCGGGCTTTTACAATTGGAGTATTCCTATGATTTGAGTGAAATGTATGGTGATAATTATGGTTATCGTTCCGGTCTTAATGCCAGCATGGTGGAGCATCTTGATAAGAAAGTGAAAAAAATTCTTTCAATGGTGAATCTCGAAAAGGGCGATCTGGTTGTGGATATTGGCAGTAACGACAGTACAACGTTACAGGCATATCCTTCAAACGGCCCCATTTTGATAGGGATTGACCCTACGGGAGTTAAATTCAGCAATTATTATCCTTCGAATGTACAATTAATTCCTGATTTTTTTTCGGCGGATTTGCTGAAAGAAGGTTTTCCGAATAAGAAGGTAAAAGTGATTACATCATTTTCAATGTTCTATGATTTAGAAAATCCGATGAGATTTATGCAAGAGATTCATGAAGTATTGGCTGATGATGGCATATGGGTTTTTGAGCAAAGTTATATGCCAACGATGTTAAAGATGAATTCATACGATACAGTCTGCCATGAACATTTAGAGTATTACACGTTACATCAAATCAAATGGATGGCCGATAGAATGGGCTTTAATATCATTGATGTTGAATTTAATGATATAAACGGAGGCAGCTTCTCGGTTACAGTAACTAAATCTACGAAGGGAATTATTACGATTCCTTTGGTGAAAAAGATTCTTGATGATGAACATGAAAATGGCCTTGACACACTTAAGCCTTATCATGATTTTGCCTTACGAGTCGCAAAAGCAAAGGATGATCTATTAGAATTTTTAAGTTCAGCCCGAAGTGAAGGCAAAACTGTCGCAGCACTTGGCGCATCGACAAAAGGAAATGTTATTCTTCAGTATTGCGGCCTAACAGAAAGGGATATTCAACGCATCGGTGAAGTAAATATTGAAAAATACGGTTGTTTCACTCCCGGCACATGGATACCCATTATTCCGGAAGAAAATCTTCTGGGCGGTAAAATGGATTATTTAATAGTACTTCCTTGGCATTTCAGAAATTTTTTTGTGAGTAACGCAAGGTTAAAATCAGAAACTTTAGTATTTCCCTTGCCTAGGGTAGAAATTAATAAAAGATTGTTGTCGAAAATTTAAAACCTTATGAGATTTCAGCTTGTTTAAGAGATAAAACATTTAGTTTTTCCGACAACGCCTGCGCTCCAATTAAGCTGTTTTGATAACTTTAGCATTAGGCTGAGGTTATTTTCAAACTCTGACGGACTTGTTTCAGCACTTGGTCCGCTCCAATAAAAAAGCTCGCCTTTGGCGAGCTTTTTATTTGCAGAAACTAAGAACCAAATTTTCCCAAAAAACCAATTGATTTCTAAGCACACTATAACATTAGTATATCTCAGTGAAAAGAAAAAGTCTAGCCTTTTTTGATAGTCTCCGTTATATTATTGATACCGGCTGCCGTGTAAGAAATTTAATACGAGGGGGATAACCAATGAATACTTTAAAGAAACCCAATCCACAATGGTATAAGTACTGGTCTCTTGGCATCCAAGACCAATCCTGGGTTGAACATACCAGAGATGAAATAAACTTCATCATCGATATAATGGAATTATCCGGAACGGAAAGAATTCTCGATTTGGCCTGTGGTTTTGGCAGGCACTCCATCGAACTGGCTAAAAAAGGTTTTTCAGTAGTCGGGGTTGATATTACGGCCGATTATATCAGAGAAGCCGAACGAATGGCTTCTTTGGAAAAATTGAACACCAAATTTATTTGTGCTGATCTAAGAGATGTTTCGTTTACCAATGAATTTGACGTGGTTCTCAATATGGCTGATGGCGCTATCGGTTATTTGGAAAATGACAAGGAGAATTTGAAAATATTTGATCTGATTGCTTCCTCCCTGAAAAAGGGTGGTAAACATTTTATGAACATCTGCAATGCCGAACATGCGGAAATGCATTTCCCGAAAAGGCATTGGGAGATTGGCGAAAAACAGCTTTCGCTTCCGGAATTCCATTGGGATAAGGAAACCCGGCGCTATCTTTTCGGCGGCTGGGGATTGACATTCGGTGAAATTGCCACAAAACCGGATTCAATTGAAGCGCACTCCAGCGTTCGTTTGTATTCAACCAATGAAATAGTCGAAATTTGGAGAGAAAGAGGCATGACCATTAAAAATACCTTCGGCGGATTTAATAAAGATCTGCCCGCATCAGATCGGGAATTACAGCTCCTGGTTTATTCACAAAAAGATTAATCGTCAATTCTATTTAAACCTGAATCCGGCAAGTAACTTAACGAGCATAGCTCGTTCAAAGTCTTTCCCAATAAAGACTTGCCGGATCGAGGTTAAACTTACTGGGATGGTTACCCAAGGAGGATTCAAATGACTGGCTCACAACAAGCGGGCGGGAGCGCCCTGCATGCGTCTGCCCCTATCAAAGAAAACAAAAAGAAAGAATCAGATGAAACACCGGCTTTTCCCGATGAAATCGCGCATCTGGAATTTATTAAGGGCAAGCTGGATGATGCCATAAAGCAGGCGGATGAATCCGTCGAACAATTGGAGAAAGAATATATGGATACCAAGCAATACATGGTGCAATATCGCGGTGAAGTCGACCCCCGTGAGATGTTCCAAAACGAACTCGCTTTAAAGCGAGTTGACAACCTGGGGGCTTTTGCGGTTAAGATTCGGAATCAACTCAACAAGCTGCTGGACTCGCCTTACTTCGCCCGGATTGACTTTCGGGAAGCATCCCGGGAAACACCCGCCCCTTTTTACATTGGCAGATTTGCTTTCGGCCACGACAATGAACTGCTGATTTCTGATTGGCGCTCACCGGTCGCAAGCATGTTTTATGATTGCGAAGTTGGGTCCGCGGGATACGATGCCCCGGCTGGACGAATCAGCGGCGAGCTGACGCGAAAGCGGCAATTCAAAATAAAGAATGGCGAGATGGAATATGTGTTGGAGAGCTCGGTTGGGGTCCAAGATGATATTCTACAGCGTGAATTGAGCCATACTTCTAACGAAAAAATGAAATCGATTATCGCCACCATTCAAAAGGAACAGAACCTGATTATCCGGAACGAAAAGGCCGGGACCCTTCTTATTCAGGGAGTCGCAGGTTCTGGCAAGACATCCATCGCGCTGCATCGGATCGCTTACTTACTTTACCGCTTCAAAGATAAGTTATCGGCGGAGAACATGACCATTCTATCGCCCAACAAGGTGTTTGGGGATTATATATCCAATGTCTTTCCCGAATTGGGCGAGGATCCGATTGATGAGATGAGCTTTGCGGAGATCGCCGGGGCGCAGCTGAAGGATGTCATCAAATTCGAACCCGACAAGGACCCTTTTGAAACCGACGACCCCAAATGGGCGGAGCGGATTCGTTTCAAATCTACGCTGAATTTTTTAAAAATAATGGACGAGTATCTGGCCCGGATGCCTGAAACCATCTTTGAGCCATCGGACTATACTTTTGATAGATTTTCTGTCCATAGTGAATGGATCCAAAGCCGTTTTACCGCTTATCATCGGCATCCGGTCAAGCGGCGGCTCCAGATGATTGCGGACGATATTCTTGACCGTTTTGAACTCGAAAACCTCATGGGGGGACCTTTACCAAAGGATAGGACCATCTCTAAAAGTCTGACCGCGATGCTAAAGACGAAGAATACTCTGGCGCTTTACAAAGATTTCTATAAGCGGATGAATATCGCGGACAAATTTGTGATGCCTGCCAAGGAAACACTCGAATGGTCCGACGTATACCCATTTTTATATTTCCACGCCGCTTTTGAGGGTTTGCCGGAGAGCAAGATCGTACGCCATCTGGTTATCGACGAAATGCAAGACTATACGCCGGTTCAATATGCGGTGATTAATATCCTCTTTAAATGTCAAAAAACCATCTTGGGTGATTTTGGGCAGTTTATCAATCCCCATCATTTGCATACCCTCGAAGATCTGCAAAAGCTTTATGAAGACGCGGAATTGGTAGAACTGAATAAGAGTTACCGCTCCACCTATGAGATTATCACCTTCGCCAAACGCATCCAAAATGTCACCTCGCTTGAGGCGGCCCCGCGCCATGGCGCCGCCCCCGACCTCATATATTGCCGTAATGGGGAGGAAGAACTTGGGCGGATAAAGGAAAAAATCGATTTATTTCTGGACAGTGAGAATGTGACACTTGGAATTATCATGAAAACGAACGGCGCGGCGAAAGCTCTTTATGAGGTACTATCGCGAAACTACGAAGCGCAATTGATTTCGCCGGAAAGCGAAACTTTTGTGAATGGCATATCCATCACTTCGATTCAAATGTCAAAAGGGCTGGAATTTGACGCGGTTATCATCCCTGCGGTCAATAACGATAACTACTCCAGCGAATACGACCGCCGCCTGCTTTACATTGCCTGCACTCGCGCTATGCACCAGTTGTCTTTGACTTATACCGGCGAACTTACTCGACTCATCGGCGCATAATATTACATTCAAACAAAAAGCCTGCAGAAATTATCCGCAGGCTTTAAATTTTCATTTTGGTAGTCCCAAGTGGCGCTTAATTTTATCCACGTCCGTGAAAAGAAAGTCACTCTACAAATAAAGTCGGAACTACCCCCGATCTTTATCCGAGATCGGAGGTAGTTTTAATGATCCTTGCCTGCCAGCTTGGCATTGTGATAATTCACCAATTCCTTGCCCCTGGTGTCGGCATTTTCTTTTATGCCCATAATTATCCATGACATTGGGCCAATCCATAATAAAAGCTTACTTAAAAATAGTACTGGCTTTCATTTTATTTCTTGGGTGGGAGAAAAGAATTCCTATGCACACAAAGGGAAATAGTCGAAAGTGGTCGAAGAAATGAAATAGAATTTAACTTTAGAGGTGATCTTGAGTATGAAACCTCCCTATAGCCAGACCCGTATTAGGTTCCTCAGATGCTTTAGTTTTCTCCTTTTATTAACCATCCTTCTCCTCCAACCCTTCCCGGAGCTGACTGCTGAATCGGAGGGCCGGTTTGATGACGTCGGGATCTGGACCGGAACCATTAGTTTTGCCATCAATAAGACTGTGGAAATCAATTCCGATGGCTACCCGTACCGGACCACCATCAACCGGAAAGGTACCTTATATGTAAAGTTCAACAACTTCTTAGACTATAAGAACCGGGGCAAAGGGTATGCCATAGCCAGTATGAATGATAAAACCACGTTAGGTGACGACTGGGAGACCTGGATTGCCGAGGAGCAACGTGTACAACTTGAGGATTATATGACGAGTCTATCCATCGACGAAAAGCGCAAATGCTACACGATTGAATTCCTCGATCTTTCAGTTCACACTGCCTTTCAGTCTTCGTTTGACAGCCCCAGTACCAATACCATGTCCGTCCCGTGCAACTATGATACTACCATTACTGTGAAAGACATCCCTTTCCCGGCAACCGGGGATGTATTGGAAAGCCAGCGCCTAATTAGGATGAAATTCAGTGTCCCCTACTGCCCTGACCCGCTTGAGGAGCTTCTCACTGTGAAATGGCGCCTGGAACCAGAGAAGACACTCAAGGCCGATTTCACAGTATCCGGAAATGAACGCGAGTATAAGCTGAATGCTACTCCCTCTAAGGGTGATATCAAGGAGTATAAATGGACCTTCGCGCCTCCCGAAGGAACGCAGTATCCGGAGGGTGTCCAGTTTGATGCCGGTCTTGAGCTGACCGGAAAGTCCATCAACCTGACCCTGGTCGAACCGGTCATGGTCATCTTGACCGTCTCCGATGGAAAGAACGAGGAAAAAAAGAAACTGACCGTCTACCCTAACCAAAAAAAATGGAAGACCAACTGCGGCGAGGAGCCCACACCGGAACCGCTTCCGGGCGTCCGCCTCGTCTGTGATGAAGACGGTGGCTATCCTTTTGGTCTCCATCTGGGTCAGAATGTCTGTGCCCTTTGCGCCAAACCCAGTTTCGAAGGCACGATCTATCATCCTGACAGCCAGGGAAGCGGCTTTAACAAGACCTGGCAGAATACCGGGTATACTCTAGCCGAGGTACAAAACGGACCATTCAAGGGAACCTGGTATGTGGCGGAATATCTAATCAAGATCCAACGCAAGCTGCTGATCAATCCCGACCTCCTACCCGGCTCGATCTTTTTCCGAAAGAATCTCGAACGCGGCACTGATGTGCAGCGGTTCTACCAAGCTCGCCGTGATCACGAACATACCCACACTCTGTTAATCAGCGAATCCCTTGATAAAGGTAACGACCCAGCCCCTAATCTACAGCACCTCTTCGACAGGAGTGAAACAGATCTAGCCGAAAAAGTCGACCGGGAACTGCTGACCAAGGAGACCGCCATCTGCGAGCTCTTCCTCGACGAGGAGCTGGTCCGTTCCAGACTTAAAGCGAAATGGGGTCTCGGGAAAGGCCGGATATCCTTCCCGACAGACCTCGGCGCGAAAGCGGATTGGACTGATTTTAATTTGTATTATTATAATTTTGGGTTTCAATAATAACTGTAAGCACACAAACCAATTTTCATTTTGGTAGTCCCAAACCGCACCTAACCTTATCCACGTCTGTGAAAAGGAAGTCACTCTATAAAAATGACGAGGGAGGAAAAAATAAATGAAAACCAGGCGTCTTACAGTAAGTTCAATCTATGCCAATGAAAAGCAAGTCCCCGCAATTCGACTCTCTTAACTCTGGCTGGTTAAAAATGGTTTTCAAACCGGCCGGAAGTTTCAGGTCGATGAACAGCCGGGGAGTTTGACGATTCGTTTAATTTTGGAAGAGGATGAAAAGGATGTGGCTGGTTGAGGACCCGAACCGTCTGTGAAAAGGAAATTACTTTACAAATAAACTTCTAAAACCCCCGACTATCAAAAAATCGGGGGTCTTTATTTAATAAATCTTATCAAGATCGGTTTACTTAATACTATAATGGATGTAAATATCTTCGGCTATTGTCCGCCTGGTTCTCGATTTTCCCAGTAACTTGGCTTTCTACTTGTGTGCGCAATCGCTAAAATATGGAGAAAAACGCCTTGTAGTCGATATATAATCATATATGGAAATCCGCGAACAAGCCACTTCCTTCGGCCACACTCATCAGAACATCCAAGCAAAGGACTTCGCTGTAGCATGTCAAGCGACGCATTAACAGCGTCAAGAAATCTATGTCCTAGACCTGCTCCTCTTTCCTCATAGAAACGGGCTGCCTCAACTAATTCTATAGATGCTTCCGGGTGGTAATCGAGTATTAGCGGCCCAAACTCTCGCGGGCTTGTTTCATCACTTGGTCCGCTGGTAGGCACTGTACTTTTCCCTCCTCAATCTCCTGCCATCTCCGGTCAGCCTCATCCATCCAGGCTTTCTCAACTTCGAGGCTTTCAAAGTGCCCCACACTGTCCCATACACGTTGTACAAGAATAATGCGCTCTTCAATGGGGAGATCCAACGCCTGCTTGGTCACATCAGATAACATACTCATTTCTTAATCCCTCCAGTTAAGGAACACGATTTCTACTTAAACTCATTATAACACAATTTTGCCGATAAGAAAAAACTCTTGATGATGAATTCACCTTTGGAATTATTTGGATACCGATAATCCATTTCTAACATTTAAAAAAACTAAGGAACGAACGGATTCAGGGTTTAGTCCTTTAAAACTTCGTTAAAATTTAATCTTCTTCCTCCATTCGATTCGATACCGTTGGAGAAATGTTGAGAATTAGACAACAAAAACCAGCCTTTAGCTGGTTAAATCTTTTTATGGTAGTCCCAAGCCGCACCTAACCTTATCCTCGTCCGTGAAAAGAAAGTCACTCTATAAAAATGACG
>JAEZJQ010000117.1 GCA_023436305.1 Bacillota bacterium | reverse complement strand
ATAAAATATATATTAGCGAAGCTACGCCTCAAACCGACAAACAATTCTCCCGCAGAGGCGCTGAGGCGCGGAGAAAAACGAAAATCTGTTATTGGTTTTTTATATGACCAAACTCTGCGTCTCTGCGTCTTTGCGCGAGCAATAAACTAATTTACCGAAGTAGAATTAGGTATATTATGATAAAGCGATTACTCTCCGAACTCAGTAAGTGAAGATGCATAAAGCATCGGAGTGTACCGGATGGAAAGATAAGTGTCCGGATCTATTTTTTTAAATCCCTTAAAGCTTGGGAATACATTTGCTTCAATAAGCCATAGTTTTTTATCCGTATCGATGGCAATATCCAAACCGAACTCTGCAAAATGCTCGCCGGAAGTATCCAGATACAAACAGAATTTTTGACAGAGATCGTCAATCTGCTGCGCCAGTAAATCATCATCCGTAGTGAATGCTCGCTGTAAAGCTTCACCTAGAGTCAAGGCGTAGCCGCCTCTTGAAATATTCGTTAAGTAACCATTATTCGAAACTCTGCATTCAATCCCCGTACAAATCCATTCCTTATCGGGCCGCTTTTGCATGACAACCCGGATATCAAAAGGCGAATCACCGATTTTGGACAATGGTATATACTTTTGAACCAGATATTTGTCAAATAAATCCAGATAGACGCTGAAAAAACTTTCGAAAAGTTCATCACTATACAGTTCATACACGATTGGTTGTTTACACCGGAAGTCGATCACTTTATACATACAATCTGTTTTTTCAATAATGCATATTCCCCGGCCTCTTGATAAATCAATTGGCTTTAGAATGACCTTATTATGACTGTGAATAAACTGTTTTATCTGGTCAAATTCAAGTGTATATTCAGTAGGAGGGAGGTGTTTTATTAATTCGTCATTCAGCTTTATAAAATTATATAACTCATACTTGGTAAAACGGTAGGAATTAAAAAGCCTTCCCTCCGTATAGTTAACCAACCGTTTGATAACATCCGGATCGGTATGGAAGTCCCTTCTGTAAATAACTTCCGGAAGCGGGAAACACCCATATTCCCATAATGCCTTGTCATAATTATAATAAAGACCGTAAACAGTATGATTTCTCCAATTGATTAACTTGGGGGAAAAAGCGTAAATCAGTCCGCCAATTTGATGATATATGCCAAACCTGTCGGAGTATTTCATCATATGTGTCGGAGTATAACGTTGGGTGGTATTGCCAAGCAAAAGACCAATAACCGGCCCGAAAGTTATACGGGAATCCGAGATTTTTATCTTGTAAACCAATGATTCCGGAATGCAGAGTTCATCCCTTAACTTATCCGTAAGCTGTATTTTGCCGGGTTTTTTAAACGAATTCTCGATGGTTAATTCGAGGTCATCCCGATACTCAATGTTTGCACCGGTTGATTTTCCACCGAATACTATTTCGGTAGCCGGTGGTAAGTCCTTGCCTTGAGTTGATGGCAGATAAATAATTTTTTGGTCGCAATGAACAACTTCTATTTTAACCCACATAATCTCACTCTCTTTGATTTAATTATAAAAATATTATTCTTCCAGGGTATCGTTTTCATTAATACTTTCTATCTTTTGAATTAATTCTCCCATGTGTTGAAGTTTCATTTGTGTCATCATTTGAACTTTGGTGATATTTCGAAGTATGCTGTTAACAGACTCATTGAGGGAGACAAACTCTTCCAGATTGGCTGAGTTGTTTTTTGCTTGTTGGGTGATATCGCTTATAAAATTAAGAATGTTGGAAAGAGCTGTTTCTTCGATGGTTACTGCTTTGATAATATCTGTAACAGCTTGGTTCAGGATATGTGAAGATGTCGGACAATTGAACATCGATTGAATCATTCCGGCGCCTCCATGGTTTCATTTCAAATTATGTCCGGCCAATACGATGTGTCAGTTTGGACAGTTATTTTATCCATTAAGTCCGCATATGACGCCAGCATTGAAGTCTTAACAAGGGCAATCGAAGTTTCATCCAAAGATTTTTTCAGAAGTTCATAGGTTTGGTTGGAGTCTTTACAAAAATAGACATTGTCTTGGTTCATGCCTTTTTGTAATGCTCCGAGCCCAATTTCTATAGCTCCGTCACCAATCACAATCAGCTGGTCTATCCCAATATCGGCAACTTTTTCACCGGTTTTGTAGTGGTATTTGGCGCTCTCTCTTCCTAAAAGCGACATTTTACCTAAAACCGCAATGGTTTTTTTCCCTTGCGAAAGGGATTTAAGAAGTTTAAGCGCCGCCTCTACGGATGTCGGATTGGTAGACCATGTATCATCAATAATTGTACTTCCGTTAATCCCTTCATTGAATTCAAAATGTTTTTCCACATTTTGAAACGACGCCAGTCTGTTTCCGGACTCTTCGATATCCAAACCAATGGCATGTGCTGCGGCAATTGCAGCAGTGGCGTTGTATACATTAAATTCACCATATCCCGGAATTGAAAAATGATAAGTTCTGTCTTCGTATTGCAGTTTAAATTTGATGACTTCCTTTTCATGCGTTATATTTGAGACTTTGAAATGGGACTGGTCTCCAAATCCGAAGTAGATTATTCTTCCTTTATATTGTTGGAAATCAATCCGTTTTATATTTTCATCATCCGCATTTATAATAAGCGTTCCTTGATAACCAAGGCCTTCCAGGAATTCGGCTTTTGCCTTGATATAGGCATCCAAAGTCCCGAATCCTTGCAAATGATCAATTCCTATATTGGTAATAATCCCCACTTGAGGTTTGAAATAGCGGCAGGATGTTTTTAAGTCACCGGAAAAGGCAACCCCCATTTCATAAACTGCGGCCTGAGTATTCTCATCAATCTCCAGTAAATAGCCTAAATTACGAAATGAGGCATTGTAACTTTTATAGGTGGCGTTTACCTTGTAAGTTCCCGCTAAAATGTGTTTGATCATCTCTTTGGTAGTTGTTTTTCCGCATGTTCCGGTAACACCGATTACCGGAATTTTAAAGAGATTCCGATAAAAATCAATAAATTTCCAACAAGCCTCATTGATGTCCGCTACCCGGATAATTGTGATATTTTCCCTTAGCCCGGCAAAAATGGCAGGCCTATCGGTGACTATGGCATACGGGAAATTTTTTTGGCATAGATTCGGATCGATATATTTATCGTAGTGTAAGTCAAAAAGTAGTGTGCCTTGCCTGATCCTTTTAGTTCTAATCACTAAATCATTAATTATCAGATTATCCGTTCCCTGCTCTATTTTTCCGTCCATTACTTCTGTGATATTCTTTAAGGGCAATCTCTTCATCGTCACACCCACCGTATTTTTTATAATTTCGCAATATCCTATGCGATGATTCCCTTAAATGTTCAACCGGACGGGCTAACGGTATCCGCTTTTTCCTGCATAAAATATCTTTTGTAGGTAGTACGTGTGGATCCCATTTTCCGTATAATGAAGCAAAAACATCTGGAGGTGAGCGTTATTTGAAACCATCAAGGTTTAATATTGAAAATCTTATGCTCGAAATCCGCGACGAAATCACCAATTTAAACGCGGAAGAGGACTTTAGACATATCCTATTGGAAGATATTAAGCTGGCCGCCCTGTGTTTTAAAGAAAAGAATATCCTGAGTGTACTCAACTGTCTGGGGGTTCTCGCCGGCGAATTGCAGTCCCAAGTGATTTTGTCACGTTGCCACTATTCGGTCGTTGAAAAGCTGTTGACTTGCATTCATCGTTTGCAACAGCTTCTAATCAGACTCCCGGTAAGTATCATTGGACCCATTGGACCGACTGGACCCGCCGGACCCATCGGAGCCACCGGACCTGCGGGAAATCTGGGATCCATGGGACCAATGGATCCCGGAGTGAATGAGCCGACCGAAAAGACAGCGATTATTTCCGGGCCGTGTCCGGTTTCCCGTTTTCCAATCCCGGAGAAAACTCCGGTTTCCCGTTTTCCAATCCCGGAGAAAATTCCGGTTTCCTGTTATCCAATCCTGAAGAACACTTCGACTAAATCCAGTTTTATTGACTATAGTACACACGTTGTATTTTACGGCAATTTGGGTAAGAAACGATGAATAATCCCATGCAATCAAGCCCTTCAAACGAAGGGCTTGATTGTTAGCGGTTTTGGTTAGTTTCGGTATACTGCCTGTTTTTCATATAGTCTTTGTAGCTTTCAAGCGAACATCCTCATGGCTATCCCCATAGACGGAAAGCATCTGATAAAAAACTCGTTAATTCTTTTGTTCACTTTCGCCAAGAAAAAGTTATCACTTTTAAATAAATTTCGACCGATACTTTAATTATCAGGGGTAGTCACTTTATATGGGAGAAATAATCCCTTAAAATCTGAAAGGATGAAGAAGATGAGGCTCAAATTACGGATTAATACAAAATATATTATGATTTTTTTTAGTTTATTCGGCATTTTCATCGCTTTGGTGATGAACAACCAAATTAATCGGTTAGTTAATGATAATATTACGGAAAAATTAAATTCGGACAATAATTTGGGATATAGCTTGTTACATCAAAAATATCCCGGAGATTGGTCGATCATTCAAGGCCAATTGTATAAAGGCGCAACATTAATCAATGGGGATCATGAGTTGGTCGATGAAATCGAAAAACAAACCCATTCATTAGCCACCATATTTATGGGCGATACCCGAGTCGCTACGACTATAGTAAGAAAAGACGGCAGCCGGGCGGTAGGGACACAAGCGGCGCCGGATGTAATTGAACAAGTCTTGAAAAACGGGAAGGAATTTACCGGTAAAGCAATTGTTAATACGGAAATGTGCCGTACTAAATATATTCCCTTGCGCGATAGCAGCGGGCAGGTAATTGGAATGTGGTTTGTGGGAATACGGATTGATCAAATCAATAAAAAAATGACAACGATTAATTTATTGGTTGGCATATTTTCTATTTTCTTAATATTGGTGGGAGTAATCATCGCATTATATTTTAATCATTCGATAATCAGACCCGTCCGCA
Source organism: Bacillota bacterium (assembly GCA_023436305.1). GTDB lineage: Bacteria > Bacillota > UBA4882 > UBA8346 > UBA8346 > JAEZJQ01. Next base: position 5,101 of record JAEZJQ010000117.1, on the reverse strand, counting down.
GTTTTATGAGAAATTTATATCAAATTACACAACAAGTTGCGGCTGCATCCAGTCAGCTCGCGGCTTCATCCCAGCAGTTGTCGGAAGGCAGTTCCGAACAAGCCTCCGCCATTGAAGAAACTTTGGCGACTTTTGAAGAAACTTTTGCAATGCTCCAGCAAAACAATGTCAATACCTTGCAAGCCACCCAGTTGTCGGAGCAAGCCCAAGAGTCAGCCAATAAAGGAAGTGCGGAAATGCAGGAAATGATCAGTTCGATGGAGGAGATTAAAAAATCCAGTAACCAAATTGCGAAAATCATTAAAGTTATCGATGATATTGCCTTCCAAACCAATCTTTTAGCATTAAATGCCGCCATTGAAGCGGCGAGAGCCGGTGAGGCCGGGTTGGGATTTGCGGTTGTGGCGGAGGAGGTAAGGAATTTAGCCCAAAAAAGCGCCCAGTCCGCGAAAGATACCACTGATATTATCGGGATTAATATCGGTTTATCGAGTGAGGGTGTTGACGTATCGGAGAGAGCGCGTGAGGCACTATCGGAAATAACTGTTCGATCAAAGAAAGTCAACGAACTATTGGCTGAAATCTCTGCTGCCAGCCGGGAACAAGAGCAGGGAGTAGAACAGGTGAATATATCCATGGCTCAAGTTGCGGTAGTTACCCAGCAAAATGCGGCGAATGCGGAAGAGACCTCTGCGGCTGCGGAAGAGTTAAGCGCGCAAGTGGATAGTATGAAAAAGTTAATGCGCGATCTGGCGGAGTTAGTCATTGGAAAGGCTGCCGCCGTTGAGCTGGATTCAGAATATTCCAGCTGAGAGAACCTGTTTGGCTAACCATAAATAAATATGGCCACAACGATGTGGATTTAAAAAAGCGGCAATTTGACAAGGCATGGATGATTCTCCAATGCTTTTTTGGCAATGTTATAATTTTTAGCGTAGCGCATTAAATCCGTTATTGATTTATGGAGTAGCGATTCGGCATATTAAGGAGAGTTGAATATGCCAAGGAGGGCGGCGGGGAATGAATCAGAATCAAAACCTGGATCCAAATTACATCAGCCCATTATGGGAAAGTATCGTCAGGATATACAAGATCTTAAGTGTGACCGGAATATCGATTATCATGATTTTTATATCCTGGTTTGCGCTTTTTAAAGTCGCTCAGGTGACCGACGCCATTATCGCCCTGGGAAATTTCGGCAGTCCCCATCATTTTATAATCTTTAGCCTGATTAGTGTTTTGTGGGCTTTTTTAATCTGGTACTCGGCGCGGGTATTTTACTACATCGAATACCGTAAAAGAACTGATGTCAAAGATTATGAAAAGGTGATTATCACCCATACTCCCCGGGTGCTGGGCGCCTCAGCCCTATTGATTATCGGTACGGCATTCCTGGCTCAAGCGCCGCAATGCCAGAACGGCGATGAGAACAATCCCATCCGGAATATCGGAATCTTTTTGGTGATATTGGCTTTCATCTTTTTGCTTTTCATCAACCTGCGACGTAAAATTTTTCATATCAAACCCCTCGGAGAACTCCACGACTCGCTCCAGTCAAAGAAAAGTATCATCCCGGTGAACAATCTGCCGGGCCCCACCCAAAAAATCATAACCGGCGCGACTATCATTGTCATCCTGCTATTGGTTGCGCTGATCATCTGGCCGATTCAATTAACCGTCTATCTGGGCGACGGAGTGACAGTACTCATCGGTTGCCTCTGCATTTGGCTCCCTCTGTTGTATTGGGTCCGTTATTTCAGCCTGAAACTGGGTTTCCCCCTGTTCCTGCTCCTGGCGGTTATGATTGCCGTGTTCAGCTTCTTTAACGGGAACGCCAATGTCCGTTTGGTTAACGCGTCCGCGAATCAAGGCATGAATATCGATGAATATTACGGAAAATGGATCAAAGGACTCAATACGGTCTCCCAATCCGTAGAGGGGAGTAATGATCAACGAACTCCCATGGTCATTGTTTTATCGGAAGGCGGCGGTATCCGGGCCGCCTATTGGAGCGCTCAATTAATGTCCCGGATTCAAAAGGAATACCCGCGTTTCCGGGACTATCTCTTTTGTATCAGCGGCGTTTCCGGCGGCAGTTTCGGGGCAACCATCTTTGATGGTTTACTGGATTATTATGACCGCCATCCGGATTCCACGGATTTAAAGCAACCGGACAAAAGCGCGATGCAGCAAAAGATTACCGATATTGCCGGGAAAGACTTTCTCTCGCCAACGATAGCCTGTATGTTTACCCGGGAAGCCGTTCGATTATTAGTCCCTTTTCCCATCGAATCATTTGATTCCGCCAAGGTTTTTGAAGAAACCTGGGAGGATGCCTGGCGCAACAATCTGCAAGGCGATACGGCTTTCAGTGAGCCCTTTTTATCGTTATGGCGGAACAACACCAAATCCATCCCGGCGGTATTTTTAAATACAACTCAGGTAGAAAACGGTTATCCCATATTTGTCAGCCATCTCAGGCTTCAAACTGAAAAAATAGGCAAAAGAGGTTTTACTTCGGCGGATATATCACCGGATTTACATCTGCCCCGGGATTTCTATTCCGATATACTCAACAACGTTTCCGGGGATGTTCGAATCAGTACCGCTTCCCACTTATCCGCCCGGTTTCCTTATGTCAGCCCGGCCGGGACTTTGACCGGGAAAGACGGAAACAATATCGGGCTGGTGGACGGGGGATATTTCGATAACATTGGCGCCAATACCGCTTATCAGGTACTGTTTTATTTATGGTATCATAATGTAACAGACTATCAGACATCAATAAAACCGGTAATTGTATATATCAAAAACGGCCTGCGGACCCCGGATGAAAAGGCCTCTGGTCGCACTATGCTCTACCAGCTTATTGCACCGCTGGATACCATGATGCAAGTGCGGGATGCCAATACTAATAATAATTTATTAAAATTGAAGGAATTCGTCGAGTTCTATCAGGGCGAGTTTATCACCTGTTCACTGCAGGATGGCAATAACGATCCGGCCAATATACCGCTGGGATGGGCTTTGTCCCGGAAAGCGCAGGTGGATATCGACAACCAGGTAAAGAATATCAGTATTGGGGGCCTGGGGAAATATTTGAAATGACCGGCGAATTTATATGAAAAACTTGATTACATTCAAATCATTACCCACGTCGTTGAAAGGATATTCCAGAAAATATTCGGTGAACTCACCTTGAATATGAAAACGTTCGCCAATTCTTTATGTATCTTTTTTATCTTGTCATATCGTTATTCTTCAGTTCCGATAAAATTTATATTGGTGTCAGGAAACCGTTATTATTACACTCAAAGGAATCTGGAAAATAATAAAAGCAACCGAATTCAAGAACCAGAAAACGGTTGCTTTTTCATTGGATGATGTTTGACCCGAATGTCAAAGAGTCAGAGGAGCAGCGGCATTTGGCCCTGAAACGCCAATGAAATTCTCCTTTCCACCTCAAACCAATTGATGATACTCCACCAGGATTTCACGTAATCAGCCCGCCGGTACTGGTAATCCAGGTAATAGGCATGCTCCCACGCATCGAGAACCAGTACCGGTATGCTTCCCCATTGGGTCAAATTTTGGTGCTTTTCGGCATTCAATATTTCAAGCCTGTTCCAGGCCGGCTGCCAGGCTAAAATAGCCCAGCCGGACGCCTCGACATTGATGGCGGCCTCGGTAAACTGTTCTTGAAATATGGGAATACTTCCAAAATAGCTGCCGGTTAGCTTTTGGGTCAAGGCGCCGGGTTGCCCTCCGCTGCCCATTGGAGCCATTACAGTCCAGTAAATACTGTGCAAGATATGGCCGGAACCGTGAAAAGCGAGTTCGCGTTCCCAGTGCTTTATCAGCGCAAAATCCCTTTTTTGCCGGGCCTCGGCCAATTTAAGTTCAGCTTTGTTCAACCCCTCGACGTAGGATTTATGATGGTTATCATGATGATACCGGAGTGTGGTGGAACCGATGACCGGCTCCAGGGCATGGTAGGAATAAGGCAAGGGAGGCAGTTGATGGCCGCCGGGCGGCAACATGGAGTATTGCATTCGTTTAACCTCCTTGGAAACATTGATGGTGTTTGGCATAAACATCTTATTCCATTACGCCGGTAAAAATGCATGGATCGATTACGATTTGACTATCCGGCGCAATGGATAAATCATGGGTTTCCTTGCAATGGCTTACCGTTGTTCTTCTTCGGACGCATCGGAGCCCGCCGGTAGTTGATCGTTCAGATTTCTTATGGATATACAAGTCTTCATTGCTTGAGTTCCCGGATTTCAACCGAAAATCCGGTTCGCAATTTTTCCGCCCGCGTCGTGATTATCGGAAATTTAAATGTACTGGCCACGTGGAGATTTATATATAGTATATCGAAAAGGAAATTGGGATTTGGTTTCGGCATTCGGCATTCGACTTTGCGACAATACGGATAAGGAACGTGATCTCCGGTGGCGGATAAAATCCAAATTATCGCCCATCGCGGGGCCTCGGGACTGGCGCCCGAGAATACAATAGCGGCTTTCAACCTGGCGGTGGAAATGGGATGTCCCATGATCGAACTGGATGTGCAAATGACCCGGGATCAAAAACTGGTGGTTATCCATGATTCCACTGTCAACCGGACCACCAACGGCAGGGGGGAGGTATCCGGTTTTAGGCTGGAGGAACTGCGGCGCTTGGATGCCGGAAGCTGGTTTGGGGTGCAATTCCGCGGTGAAAGGATTCCTACATTGCCTGAAGTAATTCAAAAAGTGGGAGATAGTTGCCGGTTAAACATTGAAGTCAAAAAAGATACCGTCCATGGCCGCCGTCCGGTGGAGGAGGTATTGATTGAGGCCCTGGCCGGAACCCCAGCCTGGAATTCATCCTTGATATCTTCATTCGATTACGATTGGCTGACCAGTGTTCATCAGTGGGAACCCCGGCTTAAGCTTGCTTATTTATTCGCGTATTTGCCCTGGAATTTGCGGAAACGTATGGCTTCCGGTATATTGGCGGCCATTCATCCGCATCATTTGGTTGCTTCCAGGAGATTGATTCAATCCGCCCACGACTGCGGCCTGCAAGTCAATGTTTGGACCGTGGATAAGCC
>JAEZJQ010000100.1 GCA_023436305.1 Bacillota bacterium | reverse complement strand
CATCACCGCTTCCACCGCCAAAGCGTGTTTCATCAAGCTGTCACTTTGGTTATATTTCCGAAACAAAGCCAAAGCTTCCGAACGGTTTGGAATCTTTTCCATTGCCACTGCATCCTCCTTTAGAATTCGCGTATATCGTTTCCCGGAAACGGATTTTTTACCCTATTTCCCCTTCAACCCTTAGCTTTTTAATTTTTTCAACGATACGGTTTTGAGCATCGATAATCTGCGGGGCACCGATTTCATCGATGCCGAATAATTCACCGGCCTCAATGAAAACCGGTCTGAAACTCTTTGGCAAACCATCAATAATCCTGATTTGGGTTTTACCACTTGCGCCTTTCATTCCAATGACCAATTCAACAATATCAATCTCCCGCAATACCCTTTGTATCGAACGTTTATCTAATTTTTCAAATGGTTTCTCCAGCAAACCGGTAGCCTCCAAATATACTTTTTTATCGTTAACGGCTTCGGCGAAATTTTTCATTTTCAATTCATCATCGTCATTATTGTTCTTGAAGTGTTGTTGAATCTCATTTGAAAAATCAACCCCAAAAAAGGCAGCTAGTTTTTCTCTTATATCCCAAGGATACTCACCCATTTGGATTGATAAAAGGCCTTCTTTAATAAGTGTCGCCGCTAAAAATTCTTTCCCGGAAAAGTTGCTTGCATAAATATAATTGTTCATTATTTCCCGTAGAACTATAGGTTGCGTGCCGGATAACATTAGCTGTAACCCCTTTTGTAATAAAAACGGAGCTTCTTCGGTAACCTCGGATTCCAGTGACAACAGGCCTTGCTTGTGTTGTTTTTCCGAAAGGGAAATCATAAAATCGCATAGTTGAAGACATTCTTTCTTTTCTTCCATATTGCAAGAAATTTTATGATAAAAATTCGGGTCGTTCATGTTTTCACACTCCCTTGATCCTTGGGCAAATCTTAAAATCATATTTTTTCGGTATTCTTTGGGTGAAATTCCATACACTCTTTGAAAGGCTTTGTCAAATGCATCTTGGGAGTTAAAGCTTAACCCAAAAGCAATACTGGTTATCGTCTTTGAAAAATAAACTAGTTCATGAGCCGCCCGGGATAATCGCCTTTCGCGAACGTATTCCATCAATGTTTTACCAATCGTTGCTTTAAACATTCGATGGAAATGATATTTTGAGAAATACGCAATTGGGCCAAATTATCCAGAGTGATTTCTTCAGAGAGATGTTGTTCAATAAAATCAATACTTCGTTGAATATGCTCATCATAACTCATTTTTGTTATGTAATTGCCTCCGGAGGTTATACTTGAATTATATAGCCAATGGTATTTACATTCTCGAATTTTTTTGCTATATAATTAAAATCTTTACTTCGCAAATTCAAGATGTTTAAAATCAATTATCAAGTAAGCGGGGCCGACTCTGCCATCATCGCACAGTTAAGCAATATTACCGAATTGATTTTATTTTTTTTGCTCCGGTAGCTATATATGAGGGTGAATACTCCGCGATTATTCCTTCCGATTCATAGTCTTCATAAAATCCGTCAATTATAAAACCGGCTTTGATTTGTCCACCGATTTGAGTTTCCAACGTATGGCTGAACTCGATTGCGGATTCTTGATTTTGACATTCCGAACAAGGAATCTTATTTTTCACTTCAAGAATATTCAAGTCCATTTTTGCGAGTCAAAAATATAAACAAATGGATTGACAAACCCCGCCATCATGACTCCATTATTTTTCAATACACGATAAGCTTCTTTCCATACGGGTAAAACATCCGGCACAAAAGTGTTTGAAACCGGATGAAATACCACGTCAAACTCTTCATTTTGAAAACATGACAAATCGCTCATATCACCTTCAACAGTTTTTATGCTAAGCGAATCCCGTTTTGATACAAACATATCTTGTTCTAATTGTTTGGGGGAATTATCAAAAACAGTCACATGGGCACCGGCGGCTGCAAGAACCGGTCCTTGTTGCCCACCTCCGGATGCTAAACATAGTATTTTTAAACCTTGAATGGCGGGAAACCATTCCTTGGGAACCGATTTGACCGGAGTCAAAACGATTTCCCATGTACCGGTTTTTGTCTGTTCAATGACTTCTCTACAAACCGGCTTTGTATAACAGCATCCATTCTCGGCATATTGATTCCAAGCTTTTTTATTTTGCATGACGATTTCTTCATTAGTTTTTGGGATTTTCATTCTTTATTCCCCTTCGGTAATATCCTAATCATTTAATGGTGGTTTTTTTCGCGCAACAGCTAACATTCTCAGACCCAACCCGGTTCATCCTCTAATAATCGCTTTATTCGGGTTTTATGGTCATAATACGTCTAAATTGATTATCATCAAATTCCTTAATCGCGCCAAAAAAGTTATACCAGTCATCGTTTTTGCCATTTTCCCCTCTATTTATATGGATTAGGAATTCCCCCTTTTCATAGGTATATCCATCAATAACCACTGCATCTTAATCCGGTTAGACTCTGTAAATACAGAATAACTGGACGTTTACTATCAATTTCTTTAATGATTATGGATTTTATCTCATCAAGGGAATATTTAAACGTATCGTACTCGTTATTTATGCAATTATAATGTTCGTCCAGCCAATGGGGATTACCATCTTCAACATATGTGTTGGTACCAAAATCCTTTTGAAGTACAACTGAACCAAAATATATATATTTTGCCACCTCATCTTTTGATTTTGCCGGGATGTCAGCATTCAATTGATTTACAAAAAGATTCCAGTTAAAATTATAATTTAGTTCCTCTTTAATTGTGTAACCTGTTGAACATTTATAAGAAGCATATCCATGCGGTTGTAAACGATGGTAATATAGTATTTGGGCAATTGCTACTGACCAACAACCTAATCTCCAATGATCGGGAGTATATTTTGCATATTCACCTTCCTGATCCCAAGTTGTATTTAGGAGATAAGATCTCTCAGGATTGTTTTGTTTTGCACATATAATATTTAGTTGAAATAGGTTAAAGACTAAAACCAATAGTATTATCAATAGAATTTTATTTTTTACCCTCATAATATTGCCCTCCTGATCATAATAGTGGCCATGATAGCCGCCGTTTTTCGCCGTATTGCCGATAACGTCCGGCGATTTGAAACGTCCGTTCGGCCTAAGTCCGGATTCATCTTCGAATTAGCATTCCCGGGCGGTCTTACAGGACTTGCCCCAATAGATGTGGCTTTTAAATCCTCTATCTACTCTGTGCATGGTTTAAATCATCTATATTTAATATTTTTAATTTAGATATTTTAATCATTCCAAGAGTTTGCCTTTGAAGTTGTAATTTCGTTCCCAAACAGCACCTTTAACTAAAATATTGATTTGATTATCCGAAAAATTCATATGATATTGGAGACGTTCCGCCGAATCCATTTGTTGCCAATCAATAATGAAAGTATTATCGTCTGTCCAACGCCCCCGGCAGGCAATGTTATCGATCCCGCCGGTTGGATTATAACGGTAAACTCCATCCAACCCCACAAGCAAATCAAGCGGCTTTTTCCGGCAGGTTAATTTCCAATGACATTCGGTTCTTTTTTTAAAAATGAGCGCAAAAGATTCAATGCTATAGAAATTGGGTTCACAGTGAAAAACCTTATCCGATATTTGTTTTACACAGGGCGGTAAGGCGTTGGCTGGTTTTGGTTTCGGATACTCCAATTGTTGGGAAAACTTTGTTAACTGGCGTATCATTTTCGGATTTGGCCGGAACGGTTCATCAAGACTCACTGCCGGGAAAATATATTTTTCCACTAATTTAAAGGCTTCCGGTATCTGGAGTCCGCCGGCAGTCATTACGACAACCATATTGAACTGCGGTATCACAAAGATTACTTGACCCCCCCACCCTCGGGCTGAATAGCCCCCAAACCAATTGGTCCACCACTGGTATCCAAACCCCGGTCCCACAGAGTAAGGCGATTCATCAATCTGTTTTTTGGTTGAATCTTCCACCCATTCGGCGGGAAGCAGTTGTGAGCCGGCCCACTTTCCTTTTTGGAGATAAAGATAACCAAACTTGGCCATATCCAACGATGAGATCTTCAAATTTGATGCTCCAAAAGGGATTCCTTGAGGGTCTTGATTCCAATACGCCCGGATATTGAGCGGTTTGAACAAACGAGTTTGGGCATAGTCAAAGGTGTTTTCACCGGTAGACTTGGTAATGATTTCCGAAGCGGGAAAGGTCGCGTTATCGGCTGTGCGGTCGGCCCTAATTTAAAGGTTATCCATGGATGATAATCACTTGCAAAAACTATTATTTCTCATTTGCTTTGAGTTTTACCATATACTATCTTATCGTTTTCCTATCATTTTACAATTTTGTCCCACCCTAAACTTCCAAAGATACACTTATCTCCTTTAAACTCGACCGATACACCGGTTGAGGAGAAGAATAATCCTGGTTGGTATTCATGTAACTTATATTGAAAATAATTACCGGCATATAAATATCCGTTTTTCCGAAATACTTTTAACTTAAGGTGCTTTTGACCCCATTTTATTAATTCGTATTCACCTAAATATTTTTCCCATTCTTTTTTGTCCAGACCTGGTTGATCACTAGGTCCGTCATTATAAATCCAGTTATAACCGTCACTAACTCTGATAATATAAGCAGGTGTTTGATGAGTGCTTACAAACCGATAATAATAATTCCCTAATATACATTCATCTAAAGATATGAACCTTACAAGTTCCGGATTGCCTTCATTAAATCGAAAAGAAACATCTGGGTCTATGGTAACGCTTAATTGTTCATTTCTGCCAAGATAATTTCCAGCAAATTGCTTTAGGGATGGTAAATCAACCTGGTTTAGCGCTTTATTTTTATTTTCCACATTTATCTGCTGATATTTCCTGGGTCCACCTTTCATCATAATTATTTTATCAATTATTTGAATTGTTAAGTTACCCAAGATATTATGATTTCCATTGTTCGTCAGGATAATCAAACCCACTTGATATTCTGGATTCCAGACCATATTTGTTTTAAAACCAAAGCCACTTCCAGAATGGTTGTAAAAGTTAGTATTATAATAATAACTCCAGTTTTTACTTATCCCCAAAGCATATCCTTCAAACTGGCCTTCAATTGGAAAAGGAATCCTATACATGATATTGAGAGTTTCTTTATTTAATAATGACTTACCATTAATTCTTCCTTCATTGAGATGGAGCCGAACAAATTTTGCTAAATCTGAAACACTTGTATAAAAACCTCCGGATGGAATCATCGGCATCTCCAAGGGAACATGGGAGTAGTCGAAATCATGTCCCACCGCCCGATTATGATTTCTCTTTATTGTCTCAATATCAAAGGAACTGTTCGTCATTCTCAATGGATTAAGCAGTTTTTGTTTAACATATGAATTAAAAGTCTTTCCAGATTTAACCTGTAGAATATATCCAGCTAGATCAATGCCTAAAGTGGAGTAACAAAATCGTTGTCCTACCGGATAGCGAAGCCAGGTATCAGAGATACTTTGAATATGCTCCTCGAAAGAAGAAAGCTTTGGATAATCATAACCATTTCCTACCGGCGCTTCATAACCTAAACCAGCAGTACAACTCAGAAGGTGTTTCAAGGTGATTTTTGTTTCCGGGTTATCTTCAAAACGACTATTTATTGTAAATCCCGGAAGATAATTTGCAATCGGTTGATCGAGATCCACTAACCCATCTTGTACAGCCATCATTATTGCTGTTGCGGTTATTGTTTTAGATATAGACATAATGCCGAATATGGTATTCGCAGTAATCGGTTTTTTATGGTCCATATCGCTAAATCCGAAACCATCAGCCCAGATGGTTTTATTTTTATCCACAATAGCGATAGATAAGCCAGGGATTTTTTCTTTGGTCATTACTTCCGGAATTAGAGTACGGCATTCTTCAATAATTCCAGCATAGTCATCCTTTTTATTTGCAAACATGCTTACTGAGAGAAAAGTGCAGAGCAAAAACAGAATCAAAATTAATATTCTAGAAATTATTTTATTCATTTTAATACCTCGGAAATCTAGCGGTCACGATGGCCGCTGCTTTTCGCCCAATTGCCGCTAACTAGGAGTCTGTGCGGAAAATCGATTTTCGAAGCATATTTAGTATCGAGTGACATATTCTAATACAACATATATTGGTATTAAGCTGTTGAAAAGTGTTACTCGCACAGACTCCTAGTCATCGAGATTTTTACATTTTACAGCTTTATATTCTACCTAATCTTTCCATATTAACAGTCTTAATATTTCAACTTTTCGATATAAATAGTGTACTTCCTTCTTTTAACATAGAATTTTTTGGGAATGGAAATCGAAACAATTCAATTAAAATTGTCCCATACATACACAAAATTTGCACCGTACCCTCCGTGTAAATGCATTGTTGAATGCCGGACTGTACCTTAAGCCGGCGCCAGGGATGGTGCAGGTTTGCCTTTTTATCCCTTAAAAAAAATAGCCATGCTTTGCATTCTTCGCATCGCATGGCTATTTCCCGATTGTTAATATTTTAGCTTATTGGAAAATAGATGTCCATATACGTACTGCCATCTTTTTCAATGACTTCTTCAAGCCAATATCGTTCCTTATTACAAATTTTACTATATCCTTGACTGTCAACCCATTCCATCAGGGTTTTCCAACCCTTCGGAATCACATCAAACGGGTCGGAAAAAGGATCTGTGATTCTTAGCACCACGTACTTACAGCCCTCAATTCGCTTTACAACAACACCATCGGAGGTGGGAACACTCTCATCAACCTTTATCCAGTATTCGTAACCTCTCAATCCTTTTTTTTGTTCCTCCTCACTAACAGGAATATCGAATCCAAAATTTCGGGCATTTCGGTTGATTCCATTTTTTCCGGCCCATTTTGTCAAGAATTCGATAACCTCTTCTTCCGGGTTCCTGCTGATAACGTATGCACTCACAACATCCATGGTATCCAGAGTTTCAAATCTCACATCACTATACTTGTTCTCCATATGAATGCCTCCTAATTTTATATTTAACTCATAAAGAACAGGTTTAGAAGGTATGGAATATTTAAAGCCTCTGAATTTACTCGGATTTTTACCATACTCCTGTTGGAATGCCCTGCTGAATGACCTTTCCGATCCATAGCCATAATCAAGGGCAATATCCAGTATTCTTCTGCCCTCACTTACTTCCAGCATGGCATGGGACAGTTTCCTTTTCCTTACATATTCCATCAGTGATGTTCCAACATAGATTCCAAAGAGCCGGTAAAAATAATACCTTGAAAAACCGGCAACACGGGCACACTCGTCAATGGTAATTTGCCGCTTGATATTCTCCTCGATAAAATCAATGGCTTTCTGCAAATATTCAATATACCCCACAATATACACTCCTCGCTGCAACGATGAGTATATTATATCGTTAAATAATCAAGCGGACAGGACATTTTTTGCTTTTTTTCACGCACCTTATTTTTGTTTTAAAACAACCAGGGAATAATCATCTTCGGAACAATAATGAAAAAAATTATTTCAAATCGGAAATTACCCCTCGTAAAACCTCATCATGCCAAGAATATAAATCTTCAGGTTTAAGAGCAAGCAATTTTTCCTTATGGAGCACAATCTTATCTTCAAGAATTTCGATAACCTTGTGGAATGGATCTCCATTGAGCATGGCTATACTTCCTTTTTCCTTCCATTCTTCCACTGATATTGTTTCTTTTTCAACCAGAAATTTCAGCAAATCATAAAATGATTTTTGCATGATGTGGAGTGCAAACCCCGGATAATACTTGTCTTTAATATAATTGTCGATTTCGGACCATAAGCTTTCAATGCAAGATTGCCGGTAAACCAGACTACTCAATGATAAATCTCCGGTTCCCATGGCGTCACCTAGTCTCGTCTCCCAATCTTTGGGTCTCCAATCAAGGCTCCGGCTCATGTGGATCAGCCACTTTTCATGGGGAATATACTCTCCATTCGCGAGAAAAAGAGCTTTTATCAATAAAGTAACCGATTCATTGAACATAAAATGTCCTTGTAAAATATCACCTCTACTGATCCATATATCACCCGCCAGCCGGAAATTCCACCAGGCGCCGAATAATAATCCTTCCGCTTCCGTAATATTGGGTTTCCTTGATAATTTATCGTTATGGAGTTCAGCAACTTTGCCCCGAGGATCAAAAAGTATTTTCGCGTAAGACAAGTCCCAAAGCTCCACATGATTATAAATTCGTCCGTTTTCAGTATCAAAATCGATAATTTTGATATCATAAAGAACACCATCAAACTTTACGATTCCCAAAGGAATCGGTGATTTCTTATCGTGCCATTCCTGATAACTCACCGAATCCAAATAAATCGTAAGATCGATTTCCGACAGATGGTCGGCGAACCCCCTTGAAAGTCCCCCATTTAAGGTTATGCCGATAACTCCTGATAAGGATTTTAATTTGGGAAGTATACCCTCAAGATGATTGGATAATTCTTTGATTTGATTATGCGCGTTAATTTTAACATAAGGCCTACCCAAAATTTCTCCTCCTTGATGTTAATAATATCGTTTCTCAATATGGATGTAATCCTAATCTTTTTAATCCTGTGGTTTCATCCAAACCAAACATCAAATTCATATTCTCTACTGCGACATGGGCGCCGCCTTTGCCTATACTGTCTAAAACACTGAAAACAACAATCCGGTTTCTTTTTTCATCAATATCGAAGCCAATATGACAAAAATTCGTACCCGATACGGCGCTGACCCAAGGATACGGCATATACTGCCAAGCCGCATTTTCTTGCTTGGGGATATCAATTACTTTCACAAAATACTCATCTTTGTAAAACCCTTTATACAAATCGAATAATTGATTTCGGCTGATTTCTTTTTTCGGAAAGCAATGGCAAATCGCCAATATACCTCTGGTTATCGGAACATACGTTGTTGTAAAATGAATAACCACCTTCGATTTCGTTAAATTGCCAAGCTCTTGTTCAATTTCATAGGTGTGCCGGTGATCAACCACATTGTACGGAACTAGATTATTCCCTATCTCAGGATGATGAATCGCTACATCCGGTTCGGCCCCTGCCCCGGCGGTACCGGATAATCCATCAATCACGATTTTTTCCGTATCAATGATATCTGCTTTAATTAACGGAGCAAGACCCAAGATCGAAGCCGATGAATAACATCCCGGATTGGCTATGACTCTTGCTTTCTTGATTTGCTCCCGATACAGTTCCGGAATCCCATATACACTTTCCCAAACAGTATCCCAACATATATGGTTTTTTCCATAGATTCGCTCCCAATTGTCTTTATTCTTAAGCCTAAAATCGGCTCCCAAATCAATAATTTTGGTTCCTTGATCGAGCCAATCTTTTGCCATAGCCATGGCTTGTCCCGTCGGCAATGCGATAAAAACTATATCGCAAGGAGTAGTCGCATCGGGCTTAATCAATGGAATGTCCAACTCATAAAAGTTTTTATGAAAATACTCTATCGCTTTTCCACTTCGACTGGTTGCCCAAGCGATTTTTACCTGCGGGTGGTCATTTAAAATCCGAATCGCCTCTCCACCCATATATCCTGATGCGCCATAAATACCTACTTGAATCATTTTTGACCCCTTTCCCTTTTACATAAGATTTTAGCTGCATAACAGTTTGATCAACTTTCGGGGCTTATTTTTTCCCGGACAAACGCAGCGCTTCCCGAAGGTTGACTTGTTGCCGGGTTTGGTCATTGTAGAGTTCATCACCTTCGATGTGATCAATATATAAAACCCCGTTCAAGTGATCAATCTCATGCTGAAAACACCGGGCCAGAAAGCCTTCACCTTCCAGCAAAACTTCTGCTTGATTTCGGGTCCGGCTCTTTACTTTCACATAATTAGCCCGTTTTACGATCCCCGTATATCCCGGGAAAGACAAACAAGCTTCCGGGCCAATTTGTTCACCCGAAGTTTCCAGGATTTCGGGGTTGATGAGTTCGATTTTACCACTCCCGCAATCCATGACGATAACCCTTTTCAAAACGCCGATTTGCGGAGCGGCTAAACCGGCTCTGCCTTCCTCGGTGTAAAGGATATTTGTCAATTCATCAAGTAACCCGCTTAATTCTTCATCAAATTTGCTGACAGATTTGGCCTTCTTGCGCAGCAAGGGATCTCCAAACGGAATAATCGTTTTTTCCATGATCATCGTTTCCTTTTCTTTTTATCCTTTTTAAAAAAATAACACTCATTATCAATATATTCAAGACTTTTGTTTAATTTCCCATTATCTTTTGTTGAGGATCATATCTGGGTTACTCCTGTTTTTCAATACCGAATTGCTGCCAAATCAGCTGATGATTTTGCTTGATGTCACCAATCAATTGCCGCCAACTCCCGGCGCCGCTTTGTTGCGCGGCAATGATATATACCGGCGGCAGGGTCTCGAGGTATCGTTCCCCCGGCTGCAAGATCCGGTCCAGTTTCCGCCCGGTGTCGGGGTATTCCTGATCCGTATCGTCTTTCCAGAAGTTGATTTGATACTCGGAAGAGAACGCCGCCACTCCCAACTCTATCCCCGCCCTGGCATCCAGCCAGCGGTCCGTTTTCGGTTCATCATCGGCGGCATTTCCGGCAATATTGGAAATCAGATAATGATAGTAAGCCTCAATCCTCCAGGGTTCGTTATCGCTGTTTTCAATCCATAGCATCCGGCTGGTAAACACCGGCCGGTCCGGATAAAATGTAAAGCGGTACTTGGTCCGGAAATCATGGGGCCGGTTTTGGGTAGTCATACTGGAGTTGTTTTTTGTCTGGTTTGATTTGGCGTTGCCTCCGTATGAGAAGGTGATATCCAAAACCAGCCCCACTGCTCCCTCATTGACTTGAATATCTTCCACTCTATCGGGTCGAATCCACCGGTCCTCCCCGGTTTGTTGCCAAACTAACGGCAGGAAGCACCCCAGTTCCTTCCCGGACAACTCCATGCGATCAAAAGCATTGCCATTGTTCATATTATTCTTAATCACCCGTAAAACACCATTATCCAGCGTAAAACCGCTGGGAGTACGCTTAAATTGAATCACCGGGGAGTTTGAAGGCTTGGATGGCGGCTCCTTGGCATAAATAAATACGGTTTTGCTCTGATAAGCATCGAGCCGGTCTATCAGGAACATGATTTCCCGGTTGGTTTCACCGGCGATAACTTGGGATGGCAAGGGTTGTTCCTTCCCATCCGCATATTGCCGCGCCTGAAAATCCAAACCCACTGCCGTTAATGGGCTTTTTTCGAAAAGTGATTGCAGATCCAATGATAATGGAATATTCCGGATAGTCTCAGAAGTTGGATTCCCAATCACCACAGGAATACGGACTAATCTCCCCGGAATTCCCAAGGTGTCAAAGGGTAATCCCGTTGTATAAAAAAGTTTGGTCACGGTGTTATCGAGGGGATTGACCTCATAAATGGGTTCGGTGGGGACAATTTCGGCGTGCAATAAATGTCCCCCAGGCCGCCACGGAGGCATTGTTTCAAGCACTTTCCGCGTTTCACCCGGCAGTTTCACCGGCTGTTTGTCCAATTTGCCATCAATCCACCGGTACACCGTTGCCGAAGCATCTTGTCCGCCGGAGTTGCCGGTAAATAGCTTTGGGCTGTCCGGGTCCATGGTTAATGATACATCCGGCGATTTACGCCCGTGAAAATCATAGACCAGTGGGTTAAGTTTGGCCGCGGCCTTGGTTAGCAGCGGATACGGGTGGTCATTTACATCCACCAGGCCATAATTGGAATCCTCCGGAAAAGTGCTGGACACGCCCAGTTCCGGTTCATCGGCCCACATAAAGTAGTTGGAACCGACGATAAAAGGGGTGGTAAAGAGCAGTCTTTGAAAGGCCGTAAACGCGAAGGCCCGTTCCGTTTGAGTGGGAACCCGTTGCCCGGCCCCGTGTTTGCAGGGGAGACCCGCATCCAGCGCCGGAAAGCTCCACTCGGTGATCATCAGCGGACGGCTGGTCTTTTGGTACCATCCGGCCAAATCCGCTTCAAAACCATCGGTCATGACGCCCCGCTCCAGATCCAGGTTCCGGTAGCAGTTAACGCTGACAATATCACAATATTTCCCGGCGATATCCCAGATACCAGGCGCTTGTCCCGCGAACCGGCACCCCAGGATCAGATGATTGGGGTCAACTTTGCGGATGGCCGCCGTGGTGACGGCAAAATATTTTTCGGCCACCAGGCGGATAAAATCTCGCTCATCGGCTTTGGCATTTTCAGTATCAGCGACGGGCGCTTGTTGGATAGTGAGTAAATCGTCGAAGTGGGTGATTTTAAGATTCCAGGCCTGGTTAAAACCGGCCACATCGGTGTAACGCCGTTTGAAAAAATCGATTAAAGCCTGTTTGGCGCTGTTTCCGGCCGGGAGCTTGAAAGTGTCGGAGAATATGCCGCTGCTGGTATTAGGAAACCACTCCAGTTCGTTATCCAAAAAATAGCCGATGAGCCAGGGGTCGTTTTTGGATGGTTCGCAAAGCAACCGGGCCATTTTGTCGCAAAACCCTGGAAATTTGGGACTGAATACATTGGGGAATCCGGTCCAGGTAGTTTTGGGAGTGATGGGATCGATAGCGCTGAAGCCTGTTCCGAAGTTTACCATGGTTACATACGGCAGTCCCCGGTAGCGGGTGGATGACGAGGAGCTCACACCCAGGCTGTTAAATCCCCAGGAGGTTAGCCGGGTGATGGTATTTTCGGCCCATTGGGTTTCCGTGCCGTAAAGCCGTTCGCAATTCCGGTGATAGGACGAGTAGCCCAAAGCTTCACACCAGCCCGCGTTGTAACTGACATGGTCGGCGCCGACAATGTAAAATGAATTGCCGGCCGGATCAATGACCCACCAGGTATCCTTGATCTTTTGGACATGGAAAAAGCCGGTGGCGGTCCCTTTGACGGCGGTGGAGCCCTGGCTTTGATAGGCCGGGATGGTTACGGTAACCGGGTCATATTTGACCTCCTTCCCCACCCGGGTGGAGAATTGACGAAAAGACACCTGAAAGCCGCCGTTATCCAGGCCCGGTTTCCCGAATGTAACCGCCAACCGGTTGTCCAACCGGTAACTGAGCTTGGCCCGGACGGCGCCGTCCAGTTCTTCCAGGATTCCGGTAATCCGTTCCGGAGTCATTTGCAGCTTCATCCGGTAAGGATGGTTGTATTGCCAACGAAAATTGCCGCCCCGGCTTTCCATCAGGGTAAGGGCGGTGGGTTTTTGGATTTGGCTCAACCAATTGCCTTGAACCATCTCCACCAGTTCCACGAAATGCTTTTTCCCCATTTTATCCGGCTCTTCCACCAGGGCAAAATGCCAGTAATTTTCGGCATTTTGATACACAATCACCCCGGTGGTCTTCCACTCATTGCCGGTGGCTTGTTGGAGATTAACGATTACTTCAGTGGAGTGCAGTTTTCCGTAGGGAGCCGGGCTGAGAACAGCGCAATTCCGCTGAATGTCAGTAGCCCACAAGGCATCCTCTTGGATCTCCCAGCCGGTTGAATACGTCAACCACTCCGGGAAGCCGTCGCTGCCCGGTGGGTATTGGGTAAAGTCGGAATGGTAGATGTAGGAGAAGGCGTCCTGGGCTGATAGAGATTGAAATGTGTAAAGCTGGATGAATAAGAAAAGGATAACCGATATGAAAAATAGTTTGCGCATGATAACACCTCGATTGGGTAGAAAATGCGTTCTATCATCATTATCGGTTATCTTTTTTTGTTGGGGAGAGGAAAGGGGAAAATGACACAAAATCATGGCGATAGAGCTTGCCTATCAGAAGGGGTAAAAATGATACTATATCTGTTTGAAAAAGTGTGCAGGTGAAATTTTATAAGCCTAAAATAAGATCCTCTTGCTCCTTTAAAAGGAGTAACCTGGGAAAATTGGGCCTATTAATAACTAAAAAGGACTCAAAATTCAAAACTCACAACTCATAACTCAATAGGAGGCCCCGCCAATGTCCAAAGACCCATTTTTAGAAACATTTGATGAACTCTTGGAAGATCAAATGGATGTCATCCACTTCGAAAAGATTAGCCGGAACTATGCCGCCAATGAAATCCGGAAAGATGAAATCATGAAAATCATAGAGTCCTTGCCGGAAACGGTGGAAACTACAGTAGGATCGATTAAGGTCCATAAGCTTATCGAGGATCTTGATGATTTGCACAATGAGGCGATGGGGATCTGTTTTGATATTGCCGTAAAACGGGGCTTCTCGCTGGCATACAAACTGATATTTCATAACTTGACCTTAATTTAAATGGATAAACCCCATGA
>JAEZJQ010000089.1 GCA_023436305.1 Bacillota bacterium | reverse complement strand
ATCTTGATGATTTGCACAATGAGGCGATGGGGATCTGTTTTGATATTGCCGTAAAACGGGGCTTCTCGCTGGCATACAAACTGATATTTCATAACTTGACCTTAATTTAAATGGATAAACCCCATGACAAACTGAAGAACCGCCCAAGCGGAATTTTTTCTGGCTTTAAGTTAGGATGAGCTACCTTTTTTCCACAAATTCCTCGCTTTTTAAAACGGGTCTGTCAATGGATTCCTTTCATCGTATCGGAATCTGATTTTTTTGTTCTCCCGTGGCAGCGGGATGATTTTTACACTTTTAAATCAATGTATTTACTGCTACATCTTTGCGTCGATCATCAATTGTCGCAAATTATAAAAACCTATTCAAAATCAAACGGATTACTTCCGGAAAATGCGGCTATCCCCACAACTTTACCCTTGATTATTTTAAAACTAATTCCTCGATAATCGATATCGTTTGGACAATAATAAGTTATTAAATCCTCTTCTTTTTCTGTATCCCCATAGTGTTTATACACTTCCTTTTCACTGGATCCGATACCGATTCCGCGTCTAGTTTTGATATTTCTACCTGTAATAATGATTCCTATAATTGGATCTCCCCCTTCTCCCCCCATTCCGCTAATAATTGTAAAGTCAGGATAATAATAATAATAGTAATATACCGCCCTTCGCAAGTCTCTTTTGAGATCAATTTTTTCTGTTGGATTTAATCCAGAATAATTCTCAATTGGGGCTCCAACTTCGATTCCCTTAATTATTGCCAAATCCTCAACCTCAATAAATCCCGTTTGGTCCTCTTGTGCCATCAGTGTTTTGGGCGTTACCAGAAAGATACAATAATAACCAAAAACAACGATGAACAATATTGCCCCGAAAAATATCAATACTTTTTTCATTTTTGTTCCCCCTTTACTTGATTTAAAACCCAATTAAGGTGTTCCTTCTTTTTGCCCCTCCGAACTTATTCCGATGCGCTCATAATGCCAATGCTCTTTAGAATCCGTATCCTTGGCCGGTCGCCATAAACCAAAGTACATGGCTAAGGCATCAATAATCGGGTCTAAATTATAAATATTAAACGGGAAATAAATATCCATGGCCTCTCCGCCACAATGATTGGAAATCCCCATTTCATCAACGTTAGGATACCTGCGAGCATCATTCCTTGGATAGCCCTCTGCTGCTTCAGCTGACTGTTTTCCTTTATTTCTCCCTACTTTTGTAATAATACTTCGACAATATTTAATCGCCTCATCAATTTTCTGTTTAGCGAACCCAAGCGCCGTCTCTTTTTCCTGGCCTTTTTTTATTGGTTCATCCTTTTTCTTGCTTTCCTTGGAAGATTCTTTGATTAGTTTGGTTTGCAAGGTTTTATCATCAGGTTTATCAATAAAATCGACCGCTATTTTAAGTTTAGTCGTATTCTCCGCCGGAAGCCACTGAATACCCGCAACATCCTGGTTCCCATTCAAGGATACGAGTCTTTTAGCAAATAACAAGCGAAGCTTGCCTGTATCATACTTTTTAGTATTATCCAAAATTCCCTTTCCCTCATATAAAGTCCACTTCGTCGATAATTCATGGGCAACAGAATTAGCACGAATACCGGACTTTATTGATACCCATGACTTATTAATAAGCCCGGTATAAATCAAAAATTTATGAAAGAAGATTATTCTTTTCATTAAATCTTCATTAAGTTTTTTGCCGTCTTCTTCTTTTACTTTTGTGAAATCCAATGGTAAATAACCTTTGGGTTCAATTGGATTCTCAATAAATTCTTTCGCTGCCTGAATTAAATTAAGCTGTTTATCCGTAAAGTTTTTCCCTTTCAATCGCTCATCGATTTTATTACGGAATCGATCCGATAACTTCTTTGCCGCTAAAGGTGTAATTTTATACCTCACATTTTGTGCGTCGATTTGTTCCATCCTTAGAATCAACTCACCGTTTTCAACAGCATAACCTAATTGTGATTTTGATTTTAAATCTTGACTGATATCACCTCTGGAAACCCACCATTCGGTTTCCTTGGTTTCATTGAGAGGAAAAACTCTGAGTAAAGATTTCGCAGGTTTGCCGGGAATTAATTTTTCATCGAGAATAATAACCGGAAGGTTGGTAGTATTTTGCTCAATACCGGTTATAAGTTCACCCTTATCATTAAAAATCTCAGTTTTGGCTTTTTTGATAAGCCCGATTATTGCGCCGGTACTTTGAATTTCTCCCACCGTAATTTTTGTTTCTTTTTTTGATAAATAATAAGCTTTAAAAAGAACTCGGACCTTGTCATCAATATCCTTCAGACTAACAATATCATTTACATTAAACCTGCCGGAGATGACCTCAATATTGCTTTTCGGGGTCCACCAGCCCGGATTCGATGCGCCAACATCCCAAATCCCTTTATAATCGAGCACTCGGACATAGTTGTCTTTCTCTTCAAGAACGATACATTGAGTATCTTTGACTATTGATCCCGGCAATGTCTTAGTAAAATCCGTCCCGTCGTATCTTACGGCATTATCCGATATTATTCTTGCAATTTTAAAGAAAACACTATCTTCATTTCCATCAATGGACTCCGTAATACCCTCTTTAGCTTTCCCTTCGCTCTGACTGAGATTATTATTGCCCTCATGCTGCTGTGATATTGTTGCCAGGGGAGAACCGGTTCCCGGCGCCTGGGTTATTTGTTCCGTAGCGGTTTGGGGAGGAAATTGGTACGAGTAGCGTTTTTTTGGGGGCTTAATTAGTGTATTAACCGATACATAATTGCTTTCTCTTTTATGGCTAGTATCGTAAATCATGTTTTCCTCCTCAATAAAATCTATAGAAAGATTAATATTTTTTCAATTTCATTTTCTCATTTCAATAATCTTTGAAAGTTATTTAAAGTACTGCACGATGTGGCATTGGCCCAAATCAAAGCGGATATTTCCGGAAAACATCATGTTTCCTCCGGTATAAATACCTTTCGGGGAATGAACACCGTCTGTTTGTTGTTTTGTAAAATTAATTTGCTAAAGCATTCTATACTATTGTATAAAATTCCTTTGATTCAATCTTTTCAAATTAAATAATCTGGTAAAATCCCAATCTATTTTTCACGCACCGTAATTAGTGTTTTTTCGATGATATATAATTATATTTCGAAAACAGGATGCAAAACTGCACTTTTTTTGCAAAAAAAAGAATGGAGCATCCGTCTCAAAACCAACACAACATATAGGATGCCCCCATTGAAATACCGATTCGCCAAAAATTCCAAGCCTTTCTCATTTACCATATCAACAGCGCGGATCTATCCGCAGTCTCCCCCCAATATCGCAAAACGGCCAATGAAATCGCTAAATTTAGCAATTCACTTAAACCGTTGCTATCCGAAGATGCCCGAAAAATCTTAACCAAGCTGGATGATGCTCAAGGAAACCAATTAACTATTGCGACAGAGCTTGCCTATCAAAAGGGATTCGCGGAAGGGGTAAAGTTGATACTATATCTGTTTGAGAAAGAGTAAAGTATAAAGAATGAATGGTGAAATTTTATAAGCCTAAAATAAGATCCTCTTGCTCCTTTAAAAGGAGTAACCCAGGAAAATTGGGCCTATTAATAACTAAAAAGGACTCAAAATTCAAAACTCACAACTCATAACTCAATAGGAGGCCCCGCCAATGTCCAAAGACCCATTTTTAAAAGCATTTGATGAACTCTTGGAAGATCAAATTGATGTCATCCACTTCGAAAAGATTAGCCGGAACTATGCTGCCAATGAAATACGGAAAGATGAAATCATGAAAATCATAGAGTCCTTACCGGAAACGATGGAAACTACAGTAGGATCGATTAAGGTCCATAAGCTTATCGAGGATCTTGATGATTTGCACAATGAGGCGATGGGGATCTGTTTTGATATTGCCGTAAAACGGGGCTTTTCGCTGGCATACAAACTGATATTTCATAACTTGACCTTAATTTAAATGGATAAACCCCATGAACAAACTGAAGAACCGCCCAAGCGGAATTTTTTCTGGCTTTTAGTCAGGACAAACTATCTTTTAC
>JAEZJQ010000074.1 GCA_023436305.1 Bacillota bacterium | reverse complement strand
GATTCAACATTTTCCCGGAATTCAGACTTTTTTATTTCCAGCATGTAATGATTACTCCTCCCGCCGTTCTTCAATCCTGGCCGATTTTCCGGAACGTTCCCTGAGATAATAAAGTTTGGCGCGACGCACCTTACCCCGGCGCTCAATCTCAATCTTATCCAACATTGGCGAATGAACCGGGAAAGTTCTTTCCACACCAACGCCTTGGGACACTTTACGGACGGTAAACGTCTCTTTCAGTCCGCCATGGCTGCGTCGAGTTACAACCCCTTCATAAATCTGGATCCGCTCTTTACCGCCTTCAACAACCTTCACATATACTTTTACGGAATCTCCGGGTAAGAAACTCGGAATATTGGACTTCATTTGTTCGCGTTCAATAATATCAATAATGTTCATGAATGAACCTCCTCTCTGTATAAAATATAAGTTTTAAGTTTAACTTTTATAAGTTTCTTCCGATTCTGACTAACTATCAGTTTTAACTTTTAATTTATTCTCCCCTAATAAATCGGGCCGGCGTTGGGCGGTTCGTAAAATTGCCTGCTCACGACGCCATTTTTCGATATTGGCATGATGGCCCGAGAGCAAAACTTCGGGAACAACCATTCCTTCAAATTCAACCGGCCGGGTATACTGGGGGAAATCCAGCAGATTATCGGTGAATGAATCTTTTACAGCCGATTCCGCTGAACCCAATACTCCGGGAACCAGTCTGGCCACCGCGTCACTAATTACCATCGCCGCCAATTCCCCACCGGTAAGCACATAATCTCCAATCGACAATTCCATATCCACCCAAGCGCGGATTCGTTCGTCAAAGCCTTCATAATGGCCGCAAATGAAGATTAAATGTTCTTTACAGGCCAACTCTCCCGCAATCCGCTGGTTAAAAACCGTTCCCTGAGGAGTCAGCAGGATCACGAAAGCATTGGGGGCGGCTTGCTTGGCAAATTGCATACATCGAAAAATGGGTTCCGGTTTTAATACCATCCCACTCCCGCCGCCGTATGGAATATCATCCACCATCCGGTGTTTGTCGGTTGTATAATCTCTAAAGTTTAACCAACGAAATTCAATGAGTTTTTGTTCCCTGGCCCGTTTGATAATACTATTTTCGAAAGGACCGGTGAACATTTCCGGAAAAAGGGTCAAGATCTGAATGAGCACTATATTTCATCCTCCAAAAGACCCGCCGGTAATTCAACCACCATTCGGCCCTGATCAAGGGAAACGGCTTGAATCACATGCTTTAACGCCGGGATTAATATCTCCCGGTCTTGACCGGATACGCAATAAACATCATTGGAACTGGTCTGCAGGATTTGCTTAACTTTTCCCAAAAAAACTCCTGCAGTTGTATAAACATCAAGACCCTCAATTTCATCAAGGTAAAACTGCCCTTTCGGCAGCATCGGGCGTTCCGACCGGGGGATATAAATCAAACCTCGTCCCAATCGCTCCGCTTCGGTTAAATTGTCAATACCGGTGAATTTCAATAATACAAATGATTTAAAAGGACGATAACCTTCGAGAAATAACTCCTGTAAACCACCGGCGCATTTCCAATAAACCCTGCGTATTTCTCCAAACCTTCGAATATTGTTGGTTAATGGAATAACCTTTAATTCACCTTGAATTCCCTGGGGCTTAATAATTTCGCCAACCGCAATTAGATCCAACGTATCCACGATAACCTCATTTGTTGAAGAGTTCCACGGAAATTTTACAATTATCGCGAATGGCGCAAGCTTTCACCACGGTACGAATTGATTTGATGATCCGGCCTTGTTTACCGATGATTTTCCCGACATCATCAGGGTTCACTGTAATCTCCAATAAGATTTGATTATTATGTTCACGTTTAAGCACTTTAACATCTTCCGGGTGATCGACTAAAGCCTTGGTGATCTGTAAAACTAAATCTTTCATGGAAACACCTCTCTATTTACCAAAGAGCGAGTAATCAAAACTTTTAGCTCAATTAAGCTTAAAAAGGCTAAGCTTAAAAGAACAATGACGCTTGAACAAGAGATTTAATGCCGTAATCTAATCCGGTGAACCGGCTTTTTTCCGGTGAACCGGCTTTTCCAGTCAACCGGTTGTCCGGTACCCGGCTTTAGGCAATAACTCCAGCTTGCTTTAAAAGCCTGCGAACGGTTTCTGAAGGCTTGGCGCCTTTTTGCAACCAATCCGCCGCCTTTTCCTTATCGACCACCAATTCCACGGGATCCACGATGGGATTATAATGTCCGAGGATTTCAATAAAACGGCCATCGCGCGGCGCCCTTGAATCAGCCACGACCAAACGGTAAAACGGTCTTTTTTTGGCACCCATTTTATTCAATCGAATTCGAACTGACATAAATTCACCTCCCTTCCATGATTCCACATTCAAGATTAAAGATTACAGATTCCGGATTCAAAAATCCCAAATTCTATATTTTTATTTAATCTGTAATTTTTAATCTGGATGTTATTTAGAACGGGAATTTGGGCATTTTGCCCTTACCCATTTCCGCAAATTGCTTCATCAGTTTCCGGCTTTGTTCGAACTGCTGCAGCAGCCGGTTTACATCCTGGACCGTGGTTCCGGAACCGGCGGCGATTCTGCGGCGCCTGCCTCCGTTGATGATAGCCGGATTAGTTCTTTCTTCTTTAGTCATAGACTGAATGATGGCTTCAACTTTGACCATATCTTTCTCGTTGAGCTGCACATTTTTTAATTGCTTGGTCTGCATCCCCGGTAACATCCCCAAAATTTGTTCCAATGGGCCCAGTTTTTTCATCTCCCGCATTTGGTCCAAAAAATCGTCGAAAGTAAATTCCGCTTTCCGCATTCTTTCCAATAAATGCTTGGCTTTACCCGGATCTACGTTCGCTTCCGCTTTCTCGATTAAGGTTAATACATCGCCCATCCCCAAAATTCGGGACGCCATCCGGGATGGATAAAAAACTTCCAAATTATCCATCTTTTCACCGGCTCCGGTGAATTTAATCGGGCAACCGGTCACCGCCCGAACCGACAAAGCAGCCCCACCCCGGGTATCACTGTCTAATTTAGTGAGAACCACTCCGGTTAAACCGGCGCCGGATTCCGTTCCGGTTCCTAAAGCATCCCGGAACGAGGCCGCCACATTCACCGCATCTTGACCGGTCATGGCGTCCAAAACCAGTAAAATCTCCGTGGGATGAACCGCCGCTTTAATCTGTTTCACTTCATCCATCATTGCTTCATCAATATGCAAACGGCCTGCGGTATCGATAATGACCGGATCATTTTGGAAAGAAAGGGCCTGTTCCAACGCCCGCCGGGCAATCTCCACCGGGCTCGCTCCATCCAGACTAAATACCGGAATATCCAATTGTTTCCCCAGTACTTGGAGTTGTTTAATCGCCGCCGGGCGATAGATATCAGCGGCAACAAGCAACGGATGGCGCCCCTGTTTTTTCAACAATCCGCTTAATTTACCGGCGGTACTGGTTTTACCCGAACCTTGCAACCCAACCAGCATAATTACCATGGGCGGATGATTGGCTATTTTTAGCGGCGCTTCGGCTTCACCCATTAATTGGGTCAACTCATCGTAAACAATCTTGATAACTTGCTGGCCGGGAGTAAGACTGGACAATACCTCTTGGCCAATAGCCCGCTCCTTAACTTTGGCGATAAAATCCTTCACCACTTTGAAGTTGACATCGGCTTCAAGCAATGCCAAACGCACTTCGCGCAACGATTCTTCAATATTTTTTTCCGTAAGTTTTCCGAGTCCCCGTAACTTACGAAAGGTTTCCTGCAGTTTTCCGGAAAGGCTTTCAAAAACCATCCCGAATACCTCCACGTTAAAGTATATTTTAACTTCGATCCGCTTCGATTAAACCGGTGATTTGTTGTTCGATATCGGCTAAGGCCTGAAAATGCGGGTCACTTTTTCGTTTGTCGGCCATTATCGCCGTTATTTTACGCTGAATCTCCGCCAGTACCGTTTGTTGCTTTAAAAAACGGTCCAATAAACCAAGTTTTCGCTCGTATTCTTCAATAGTACGCGCACTACGATGCAGCAAATCATAAACTGCCTGGCGGGAGACGCCTTCACTGGCCGCAATTTCCGCCAGAGACCAATTCTCCAGATAATATAACTCCATGGCCTGGCGTTGTTTGTCGGTTAACAAACCCCCGTAAAAATCATAGAGCAGTCCGGTGCGAACCATCTTTTCCAGTGGTTTTACTTCCGCTTCCACCACGAATTCCCCCAGGCTCGCGCGTACGCGCACTCTCTTTTTTCTGTCAAGTATAATTACTTAACAGTGATAGTATACTTAAACCGGAGGGGATTGTCAAGTGCGGAAATGATAAAATAAAGAACCATTGACCAAAAAAGTTAAGACTTTACCTGGCGGTAAAGTCCCTCTCATTCAATGGATTCTTGTAATTATTAAATGGCGTTAAATTAAACTCAACCATAAATAAGCGGCGACTTGGGTGCGATCCTCCACGCCCAATTTTTTCAGAATATTACTCACATGATTTTTGACGGTTTTTTCACTGATAAAGAGCATCTCAGCGATATCCTTATTGCTATCGCCGCAAGCAATGCAATTAATAATCTCTAATTCCCGTTGAGTAAGCCCCAATTGCTGTTGTAAAATTGCTTGCTTTCCCTCGATTGTTAGTTCCGAAAACTCCGGCATGGAAAATAAACGGGGTTCGATATATGAAGCGCCCTTGTTTACGGCATCGATAGCCTCATACAGAGTTTCAGCATTAATATCCTTAAGAACATAACCAGTAGCGCCGGCTTTCATCATCCTGGCCAGGGATTCTTGGTTCGCGTCAATCGTTAAAGCCATTATTTTTATGGATGGAAATTCTTGCTTGATCTCAGCGGTGAGCTCAATCCCATCTCTTCCCGGCAAATGGATATCCATCAGGATAATATCCGGCTCTAATACCCGAACCTGCTCAATTACTTCATCGCCATGCTCCGCTTCGCCAACCACCATATAGTCCTTTTTTAAACTAAGGATTTGTTTTAAACCTTTTCGAATCAAGATTGTATCTTCAACTATCATTATTTTAAGTGCTGACATCAAATTACACCTCTAATTTTTCATATTTTTTTGACATCAGAATTTTATTATCAAAGTCAATTCCCTTTTTAGGAAATCCAGGAAGGATAGTTAGGATTAGCCATTTTTTCATTTGTTTTCTGAGGGAAAGGAGAATATTTCAATATTCATTTCGGCAAGGCGAATGCTTAACTTTATATTTTTCTAGAAATTTATTATGAAATACTCAAAAAGCAGGATAATCAATGATTTGATAATAAAGAGAAAAGTTTTTTCGATCAAATAACCGGATCGGCGATCCGGACCCGGTTATCATTGAGCTTATTTTTTCATTCAGTTTTTCATAACGTTTCTTGTAATGTATACGCATGCAATACATGCGTGATATTATAAAGTTGTAACGATTGTTATTCCATAAATCCCATCCGTTGTAAAGCATTCATTAATTTTCTTTTTTCGATTGGTTTGGGGATTAGTGCGTCGCATTGTTCTCCAAAGGTCTTTTTAATATGAGTGGTATCACTAATAATGGATATGATAATGATCTTGGCCTTCTCTGATAAATTATGATTAAATTCTTTCTCAATACTGCGGATCTCTTGCAAGACTTCCTGCCCATCCATTTCCGGCAATAATATATCGAGACAAATCAAATTATAGGGTTCTTTTTCTTCCAACGCTATCCGAAACGCTTTAATGGCTTCCAACCCATTCACCGTGACGTGGCACTTCCCGTACGGCGATAAATAAGATTCCAGAAGATGGCGGGTGATAAAGTCATCTTCAACAATTAAAACCTTCATCAACATTCCCTCTTTCAAATTGATTTATAAAGTCAATGATTCGTCCTAATTCCGTTTCCAGATCCCGGAGCACTGCCGCTGTCGCTTCGACCTGTTTGGATTTACCCGATTGCTCTAATTTTCCAATCAAAAGCAATGCTTTTTCAGCCCCAAAGTAAGATAAGGCGCCTTTTAAACGATGCGCCAAATGCATTAACTTACCAAGATCACCTTCTTGATGTGTTTTTACAAGTTCCGCCAACCGTTGCGGACAATCATTTTTAAAGCTGGATACTAATTCTCTCACCAATTTAAAATCCCCATCGACTATCCGTAATGTGGCCGTTAAATCAATGGGCGGCGGCTGGGATAACCGATTCTGATATAATTTATTTTTCAAAGTATGGGTTACCAGTGAACTAAGCTTGGCGGCATTAATTGGTTTTGAAAGATAGCCATCCATTCCGGCGGTTAGGCATTTCTCCTTGTCTCCCCCCATGGCGTAAGCGGTTAAAGCAATAATCGGAGTATGTGTATTCGTCAATCGTTCTTTCTCGCGAATCCTGATAGTCGTCTCATAACCGTCCATCTCCGGCATTTGCACATCCATTAGGATCAGATCAAATTTTTCGGTTTCGAGGACTTCCAGTGCTTTTACACCGCTTGACGCCAGTGTAACCTCGCCGCCAATTTTTTGAAGCACCAACAATACGAATCTTTGATTCACCGGATGATCCTCTACGACAAGCACTTTTATTTTACCGCCAATATCTTCGGGCTTTCCTTCCGGAAAGTCTGATGGTTGATTCCGGGCGCTCCCCAAAGCGGCCCCAATTTTGGATTTTAAAAATGGAACCATAAAAGAAAACTTGCTGCCCAATCCCGCTTGGCTTTCAACCCAAATCCGGCCATTCATCAGTTCAACCAATTGTTTGCATATGGCCAGACCCAAACCGGAACCACTATATTTACTTGGATTGGAGACATCATCAACCCGGCTGAAATTTTTAAACAATAAATCAATTTTATCCGGATTAATTCCGATTCCGGTATCACTGATCACAAACAGAATATGAATCGCAATGGAAGATTCTTTTTGGACCTCGACCCGTAATGAAACGGCTCCCTTGTCGGTAAACTTTATGGCATTCCCCAATAAATTTTCTAATACTTGCCGTAAACGGCCGGGATCGCCGGTTAAATTGGCCGGAACCTCGGGGGCGATGAAAGAATCGAATTGTAAATCTTTTTGCTGAGCTTGCAATTGATAACTTTTAACAATTTGCCGGTAGAGCGCTATCATGTCAAAGTTGTTTTGTTCCAGGCGCAATTTCCCCGCTTCAATCCTGGCCAGATCCAATATATCATTGATTAAATTCAGCAAAGAGGCTGAGGATGATTTGATTAATTCCAGATATTCCTTTTGGGCGGGAGCGATTTCGGTGGTGAATAACAATTCGGTCATTCCATTGATACAATTCATGGCGGTGCGGATTTCATGGCTGATGTTGGCCAAAAATTGGCTTTTGGAACGGTTGGCCGCTTCCGCCTCCGCTTTGGCTTTTTGTAACTCCTGCTCTTCCCGCTTACGATAAGTAATATCTTCACCCAATTTTATATAGTGAGTAATCTCACCATTCCGATCCCGAATCGGCGAAACTGTGGACATTTCCCAAAATACTTCCCCATCCTTTTTGGACGATAACATCTCTCCCCGCCATTCTTTTCCGGTGGGGATTATTTTTACGAATTCCGGAGGTTCTTTTGAATAAGACTCTTTCCCTCCGAGCATCGAACAATGCTTCCCGATTACCTCGGCGGGATTATAACCCATATTTTGGGCAAAGCGTGGATTAACATAATCAATATAGCCGTTTTTATCGGTAATCACAATCATAATCGGGCTTTGCTCGACAACATGGGATAATTTCCGTAACTCTTCCTCCCCCAGTTTCCGTTCAGTGCGGGCTTTTTCGAAATATACCAAAATCGTACCGATGGCCACTATAAATCCAAGTACAAATACCAGTAAAAAACCTAATTCCGCCATCCATTCAACCGGCCGTAACAATGGATAATTGGCTTTGTGGATACCCCAAATTATCAATCCCCAACCCGTCAAATGCTTTCCAGCTCCGGAAATGTCAATGGAACGCAAAAATATAATCCCGGTCCATATATAAATCACTCCGAGAAACAGGAATGTCAACAAGGTTATCCATGGGAAGGACAGCTTCAGAAACGGGTTGATAAAAGTCGATAAAACAGCCATCCCGCCAATAACAACCCATTCCCGGGCTACTTTTTGGCCGGTGAATCGATGGGCGCCCCATAACAGGAATAAGCCGCTAAACAGTGAGGATAATTGAAGACAGATCAATAAAACATCGCTGCTCTTTATAAAGTTGGATAAAATCTCCAATATCTGACGGAGCAAATAAAAACCCCAACTTACCGCCCACATTTTAAAATACTGCTGTTTTTCCTTGATATACAGGCAAGTGTAGATTATAAACTGCAATAATACACTTACAGTTGCCATAATGATAGCAGAAACTATGAATGGCACTGATTTACCCTCGTAAATTTGGTATACATAACAATCACACTCACTCCTGCTAAACTCATAATAGGTTTTGCAACAAACGCCGACAGATAAAATCACCCTCGGTGATCAAAATCTTCATGAAATCCCTCACCTTTCAAATCACGACTTTTAAAAAAAAAGCAATAAAAAATACCAGCACTTAAAAAGTACTGGCGTAATTTCCGGCAAGTTAATACCCTTAACCATCCTTTGATCCTGGCCAATATAATAGAATTTAGGTCTTCGTTGAGGCCAAACTTTATTAAAAAAAGTTTATCCTCTCATCAAACCAATTAACGGCAATATAAAATTTGATACCCAATATCCATTCCGATAGCAATCCATTTTTCGCGATTAAAGTATATCATACTTTATTGGAAAAAGCTATATTGGGGCATCGTTAATAAATCCTTGTCCCACAACAATTTTCTATCAATACTTGCCATAAAATGCCGATATTACATTTATGATAATCATCGGTTTTCTAAAAAACAACAAAGGCGCCAACGAGGTTGACAATGGAAAAAATTCCGAATCAAAATTTGCACAAATTAGCCCAATATACCGCAGATTTTATCAAAAGCAAAACCGGTAAAGGTCCCCGTGATATTAAATCATATTGGTTAGAAAATAAGGTCTTCATTGAGATGATTGATTTATTGACTCCCATTGAATTGGAAATCGCCAGTACCGTTGACGGGACTATGAATGTTAAATTAGCCCGGGAACGTTTTTATGATAAATACGCTGAAAAATATCACAGCATCGCCGGTGAGATTTTAGGCTGTCATATCAAACGCGGCTGCGTGATTTGGGACATCTCCCATGATGAGGCTTATATTGTATTAACTGTTTCGGACAAAGCGGGCGTAGAGCAGATGGCGTAGGGCGTAGAGCGTTTTTGGAGCGGATGGGGTATGGAGGATCGTGTATCAATAATGCGGCCTGTTTATTATAAGCTTTGTTTAATGGCGATTTTATTGATCCGGTAGCCGGATACATATCTGATTCAATGCCGGAAATAATAACTTAAAGTAAATAAAAGACCGGGGGCTGTTTTATGGCCTTTATTCCATTGGACCACCCAGAGCTTTATGATTTCTTTCAAAAATTGGATCGCTCACACTTTATTGACAATGAGTATCAGCAACTCGCCGGATATGACACCCCTTTGCCCATAGGCTTCGAACAGACCATATCTCAGCCGACTCTGGTATTGCAAATGACTGCCGCTCTTCAGATAGACAAGGAACATCACGTATTGGAAATTGGTACCGGTTCCGGATATCAGACCGCTTTTTTGGCTGAATTCGCCAAAGACGTTTATACGGTGGAACGAATCGCCGCTTTATCCCGGAAAGCGAAAGAGCGGCTAAGAGAGTTAGGTTATGAAAATATTCATTTCATGATCGATAACGGCAGCAACGGATGGGCGGAGTTCGCCCCCTATGACCGGATTATGGTTACTGCCGCGGCCCGGAAAATACCCGGGCCGCTACTGGAACAACTTAAACCCGGAGGCCTTATGTTAATCCCCGTTGGCGAAAAAGGCCGTCAAGATTTATTGTTGCTGGAAAAAGAAAGCACGGGTTCAGTTCAAACCACCGTGCTCGAAAAAGTAATCTTTGTGGAGCTAAAAGGGAATTACGGCTGGGAAGACGGTTCAACCCCTTCTTGCAGCCCATGATATTCGTTGATCAGTCCATCGGCCTCCTGAGACAGCCGTAAAATCTCCGGATCAACTTTTCCTCTGGCCGCATATAGCTCTACGATTTTTTGACGTAGAACATTTAATTGGGCCTTGATCTCCTCTTCCCGGGTATTCATAGGTTTTACCCCCAGCTTACTCCTTAATATTGATTTTGGGTAAAATCCGATCAAACCATTTCGGGAACCACCAGTTCCATTCTCCAAGCAGTCTCATGGTCGCCGGCATCAGAAGCACCCGGATGATGGAGGCGTCAAGCAAAACGGCGGCCGCCAAACCCAGGCCGAATTCCTGGATCATCATCATACTGGTCAGCGCAAAAGCCCCAAATACCGCTACCATAACCAAAGCGGCGCTGGTTACCAGCCCCCCGGTCCGTTCCAGCCCCCAGGCCACACTTTCTTCATTACTGCGCCCTTTGTCATGCTCTTCTTTCATACGGAGCGTAAGAAAAATCTCATAATCCATGGAAAGCCCGAATAATACCGCAAAAAGCATCACCATGATGATACTTGAGATCCCGCCGGGCGCTTTAAAATTGATAATATGATCAAGAATACCATCTTGAAAGACCAAAATCAATATCCCAAAGCTGGCCAGCACCGATAGAATATTCATAAAGATTGATTTCAAGGGTATTAAAATGGAACGGAACAAAACGATCAATACCAAAAAGGTGATCAGACAAACCACTCCGATAATTAGCGGCAATTTGCCGATTAATATATTGTCCATATCGACTTCACCGGCCGAACCGCCACCCACCAGAACCTGATAACCGGCCTGGCCGAAAATCTCCGGAACCAGGCGGGAGCGAATCTCTTTCACCATATTCCGGGAGTCGAGGGAGCCGGGTTCAGGCACAAGGGTGACCCGCATCAATGTTTGTTTGCCTTGACCGCTGTTATCGGCATAAGAACTGACCATCTGCGCAAAAATATTATCGGAACCGGAAAGTCCTCCTTCACTGCTGTATAGTTTTTGATAATCAGCCAGGCTCAACTGGGAATCGATATCAACAATACCTTCCACTTTGGAAACCCGGCTGTCCGCCGCCAACCGGCGTGAAAATTTATACATACGGGCCACGGCATCGGCGGACCATATATTTTGGCCTGCCGGCGCTTCAATGATGATATTCATCGGCGCCATCTTCCCGGCTACAAAATCGGTTTGCAATCTTTCGAACCCTTGCCGGGATTCAACCCCCCGCGGCAGCGCGACTACGGTTGGCGTATAAGTTTTGATATGGGTTAACGGAGCGGCTAACAAAAGTAATATGACCATTGTCCCCAGGAAAAAAAGCATTGGCCGCCGCATGATGCTTGTGGCCAAGCGGTGCCAGCCATTCCCGCTTTTGGAACGGCTGATAAAATCAGAGAGAGCCTTCGGCCAGTTGATGGCCGGACCAATCCAGTAGAAAAGAACCGGCAACAAAGTTAAGGCGGCCAGCACCGCCACGATTACCACCGAGATGGCGGCAATGGCCATGGAATTCAAAAACGGTATCCCGGCCAGGAACACGGACGCCAATCCGATAATGACCGTGGTCCCGGAGAACAGCACCGTCTTCCCGGAAGTAGACATTATAGCCACCGCCGCTTCTTCCCGGGATAGCCCCTGTTTCAATTCTTCCTGGAAACGGCTGACCATGAACAGTGAATAATCAATCCCTACGCCCAGCCCAATCATTGAGACCGCATTCTTGGCGATTACGAACATAGGATATTGCTGTCCAATCAAAAATACGATACCCAGGGAAACTATCACCGCAATCATCCCCAGGATAACCGGGATGCCTGATGCCAGTAAAGCGCCAAAGGTAAATACCAGGATAAGGATTACCACCGGGAATGATTGGGCTTCCGCCAAGAATGCATCCCGGGCCGAGGAATGAATCATATCATAAAAGATAGCTCCTTCTCCGACTACATAAACCTCCATCCACTCAGGGATATTGGCCTTGGCGATGATACCCCGGATCTCCGGAATCGACTGCTGGGCGTTAAACGCATCCTCTACATCCAACTCCATGATTCCTAAAATACTCTGTCCGTCTTCGCTGATTAAATCGGAACTGTTGGTATCATAATAAGTATTGACACTATTCACCTTCAAGGAGTCCCGCAAGCCCAACTGCACTGTTTCCACTGTTTGGCGAAAGTCAGGATCCTCGGCATTGTGTGTTTTGCTATAAAAGACCAGCACCAATTCATGGCCAAAACGGTTACCGAATTTATCTTTCAAAATTTCTTTGACTGATTCCGATTGGCAACCCGGGACCCGGGTGCCGCCTTGGAGAATATTGTCCACCTTCGGATATAACCAGGCGCTGGCAATTAGCAAAAGACTCCAAACAATTACTACCGCCACCCGGTTACGGATCAGCCAACGGCCTAATGTTTCCAGCATTCCTTTACCCATTCACCCGTCCTCCTAAAAATTGACCTTGACTCCCAAAGTCCAGCAGTTTTTGGTTGGCATGATATTGGCCTCGGTATTGGGATCACCGGAAGCAATGAGCCCTTTCACAAAAAGGCTGGTATTTTGGCCCCATACATATTGGAATTTGGGCTGGCCCACCAGGCTGTGATCAGTGGGACAGTAAATCAGCATTAACTCCAGATTCATATTTTCACCGAAGTTCTTGGAACCGCGTAAAAAGAGATGATCTTGTATGACACCGCCGTTATTTCCCAATTGATTTAAATAACTCATAATATCCGGATGATTGGGCAAGTCAATTTGAAGTTCCGTTAGGCTTTTATAGGCTTGATCATTATGGTAATATTCAACCGCCACGTAGTATCCACCGGGCAAATTGTAGTCAATTCCAATTAAGTAATCGAAAATATCGTTTTTATCGGCCCGGCTATTCCCATCAGGTTGATAACGCACCTCGCCATGCAATCCTACTCCGGACAGGCTACAGGCAAAATCACCGATGGTTGCGGCGGTTTGGGTTCCGTTTTGGACAACTCCCAGGCTCAAATCGACTCCACCCGGTGAGGCTTTTAAGCGCAAGGCCCGGCCCGATGAATCCCAACTATCTTCCGGGGTAATCACCACTTGCGCCATGACCGGACCAAAGTTTAAATCGGTGCGGAAGGCCATGACCCCTTCGGGATCATCGGTATCGGTGAAGGCATTCCGGGGTTCATCCAGAATATTGACGGGATTCCAGGCGTAACCCGTGCCCCAGGCCAGACGTTGCTTTCCCGCCCGTAAACTTAACAATTCGCTGGGTGTAAAATCAATAAAACCGCGGCTGAAAGTAAATTGATTATTTGGAAGAATGCTTTGGGTGGTATCATTGAAATAACTCACCCGAAATTTCAGGGTGGTTTGTTCATTGGCAACAATTCGGAAATCATTCTGCCATTTTATCCGGCTTCCCAAGGTGGGATACCCGGTTAACGTACCGGCCCCCAGGAAAAAGTCGTTATTGATGGATTGGGCAATTCCACTGGTTTCTAACGAACCGCTATAGTCGATGGTGGTCCCTTCGGCCAGAACCGGACCGGCCTGAAAAGCCAACAGGGTTAACGTCAGGAGCAATACAGTCAGTTTATTCATGGTAGCCAGTCTGTTCATGGTAGCCAGTCTTCGCATGGTACATCACTGTCCCTTCTCCAAAAATTGCATTGAGAAATACCGTTCGGGGATATCCTCCGTGAAACGCATGTTTTTAATAGACAATATGGTCTGATGGCCTTTTTGGTTCAAATCCTGAAAGGTAATCTTAGCGGGAACCCGCCGGTTATCCATGGTGGTAATCTCGGTCTGAGTGGAAACCTTGGTCAGTTTTCCGCCGCCGGAATAAAACTCCTCTTTGGCGGGGATAAAGTTGTCCTGGCGGACCCAGAGCTTCAATTGACGGTAATGGGCGCTGCCTTTTTTGGCTTTGAGCTCCAATACATAACAGTTTTCGTTGTTAATTACTTCGTTACCCAATAATTGCGCCGTATAATATTCGCTAAAATTGGAGCGGTCCATTATATCCTCATACGAAAAATCACTGTTCATCATGGATTGTTTAACCATACTGCCCGCGATACGAACGGTTTTCTCCACTTTCGGGAGATACATCCACATCTGATTAACATTGCCCAGGGAAAGGAATTTGGTCCCCTTGTCAACGGCCGGGGATAAATAATGAATTAAGGTCCGGGTGTTTTCATTGGCATCTTTCTTCATATAAATGATCATCTGACTGCTTTTGGAAACTCCTTTAGCGTCCACGGTAGTCATGGTAGCTTCCATAATGGTTGACTGGGCCTCTAAAATCCCATCCACTTTCGCTAATATTTCATCCCCCGTCATCCCCGCCGCCGCCAGTCCCACCGGAACGCACACCACAATCATGAAAACCATCAATTTAACCAGCCAATTATTACGCGTCATATTCATTCTCCTTCGTTTTTTTATTACGGATTATAGATTACAGACTTTTTTTATGGGTAATTATTCCTTCCATTAAAACCGAATTGACTAACTCAAATAAGGCCTCGGGGGGAAATTGGGTAAATAGATCCCGTCCATATTGAGTGATGAAAAATCCTATCCGGAAGCAGAAATAAGCGGCCATTTTGGTGGGTATGGGCCGGATTTCACCCCGTTTGATTCCTTCGACTAATAGATTCTCGATTAAGACCACGGCTTCGTTGACAATGTCGGTAAACTGGGGAGCGGCCTGAATCTCTTCCAGCTCCCGCTGATCCAAAAGCTGGCACAGCAGCGGATCGTTGCTGTAAAATTCCCGGGTGAAATTGAGCATGTTCAATAATTGCGGCAAAATGGCCGAATCGGGAACGATGGCTTCCGCCATCTTGGTTTTCAGTTCCAATGCTTTGTACTTATACACTTCACCCAACAAGCCCATTTTATCGCCAAATAGTTGATAAATGGTGGCCTTGCCGACTCTCGCCGCCTGGGCAATCTCATCGACGCTGGTCTTACGGAAACCTTGTTTTGTAAAGAGCCGGGTCGCCGTATTTAATATTATCTCGCGTTTATCCGTGGCAATAATAAATTCTACCTCCTTTCAAAAACCGATTGAACTATTTTAGTTTTTCAGTTCTGATTAATATATTACTATAAAACTCAAATTATGTCGATATGGGAAAGTTTTGGGAGGGAGTCCGGCGTGAAGCTCCGGCACATCGTGTTCTTTCGGTGATTTTCTTGAATGATCGATTAATTTTATGGAGGAGGATTGTCCGATTATTCCGCAGGGAGTGATTGAATAAATGATTGAAGTTAACTCCAATACGCCGCTTTTACAGTTTGGTCTTCTCAAGCATTTTAATGATGGCATTGTAAACGTGGGGCTGTTTCACCAATAAGATCTCGCCGTATTTGGCCGGATTATAGATTTCATTGGCCAGTAACTTTTTGGGGATGTAGTTTTTAGTGGCGGGCCGGGGGCATTCTTCTTTAAGATAATAGGATATGGCGGTCATGATTTTGGTATAGCTGAGTTCCACCGCCTGGCTTACCATTTCATCCCGTTTCAATGTACCCAGCATTTCATCCCAGAATTGATATAAGATGTTGTCGGTTTGAATATTGGCCAGCGCAATTCCGCTGAAATCGATTTGTCCCAGTTGCTCCTTGACCGCCAGCGGTAAAATCAGGCTTAAATCCCGGTCTTTCAAGCCGGGGCGCCAAAATGATCCGGTAAAAAACCATCCCCAGGATTGTTTCATGTGGATGGGGCAGGACTCCAAGGACTCCGGCGTCATATCACCCACGATGATCATCAAAACTCCGTGTTCAAAGGTTAAGTATCTCCGGGTGTATTCGGAAACCTGGTTCCAGCCGGTGCATTTATCCATGAGTATGACGCGCAGAATAACGGGATTTCCGTTTACGGGCAAAACCAGTTGATGAATGGACGCGGTTTCTTTATTGAATAGATTGTCACCTGTGTATAGTTTGCCCCCGGCCTTTATGGCCAGGCGGCTGATTTCTTTGATAATCGCCGGAAATGCTTTCTCACAGGGCATTTTGGCATAATTCTGAAGCTTGCGGGTTAGATTGGAGATTACCGGCTTTTCGGCGGAATTGCCTGACAGCGCCGCTTCGTCTTTGGGTATTGTTTCTCCCGGAGCCGGAATGACTTTCGCGTCAAACAACCCCTTGATCTCCTCAGGGGTGGCCAGCATGGAGATGTTCTGGCGGCGGACCCATACCTCGTTTTTCCGGAAGCAGATTCCTTTGGCATGGTCGATAAAGTCCTGATTCAGCCGGAAAACTCCCACCAATTGCGGCCCCACCTGGATAATCATGAAGGTTTTGCCCTGGTGATCAGGATTAACGCCATCCGTGCCCAAACTTAACTTAAACAGCCGGACCACCGGTTCGGGAAATATGGCCGTTTTGCAAAAACCCTGCAGCCTTTCCTCGGTGAGATTGGGGTTGGCAACGGATTGATATTGGATGTGGCCGCCGGAAACACTGGCGCCGATGACAATATACCCGGTGCGGTCCCGGAGATTGGCCAAAGAGACCATATCCCGGGCTAGTTCGGCGTTGTTGGTCTCGAGTTTTAAAATAACCGCTTCATTCTCACCGGCTTCGATGAGTTGGCAAAATTGCGGATAGTCGATGGGGATCACTCCTGTGGATTGGAACTCCGAATATCTTAATAAGTTATTCGGTTAAACCGGCACTTTTCTATAGTTTTTTTACGAGTCGTCGAAAAATTCCTTTGCGGATATGCAGATTTTGGCAGGAGGGTTGTGGGATAATCGTAGAATTTTATGCACGGGGTGCGATTCTATATAAACCTTGTGGGAGCGTATTAGGGCCGACAAGGAGGCGTTGTCCTCCCTCCTTGCAACCTCCAGGACCAAAGGGTCTAGCCGGAGGCCCTTTGGAATCCACCGGTTGAGAACCGAGGTTCTTAAACTCTCACGTGCGCATTTCGCACGAATTCATGCCGGTTTCTAGAGGGTATTCGCCATCCATGGCCTTCTGACTGGCAACCAAGCCATGACTTCCGATGTCAACGGCTGTTTTTCATCCTAAAAAGAAGCCGTGCTGCTCGACATCCTTATCTCGCATATCGAAGATATTCTGTTGCTCTAAAATCTTTTATAAAACCATCAAAATAACCCCGAAATGTGAGACACGGATGTCGAGCACGCGGCTTTGATTCCTGGATGAATCATAGCCATCGGCCAACATGAACCAACCCAGAAGGTCCATGGTACGATGTCATGGACTAATAGGCCCCAATTACCAAACTCAAAAAACACTTTTTACAACCCCGGCCACGGAAGGCCGGGGATGATGGGGGTCCGGTGGCTCTCCCCTAGCCGCTGGATTCCTTCGCGATGTTTATCTAAGTAGATCTCGGGGGTTCAATCCACGCACCCGCATGAGGTGCGACACAAAAGGCAGAAGACAAACTGAAGGGTGGGTTAAAAGCCCCAACAACCAACCAGAAAGATTTTGGGGTCAAATGTTCCACCGTTAAGGAGTGTGCGGCCACTCCTTAACAATCCAGCCGCCGGGGACGTAGTCCCCTGGACCCCTAATAGCTCCAAGCCATCCATGGCCTTGCGGCGGAGTGCTTCGCAATTTAAATGACGCTTACGTCGTGTAATCGTCTCTGGGGTTTAATATCGGGCCGACGGCATAGAACGTCCTGTTCTCGTGCCGCGATGCCGACCTCCATGTCGGCTTCAAGTTTTAAAGCAAACAAAATAACTCCGATATGCGAGACAAGGAGGTCGAGCACGCGACTTGGATTCATGGATGAATCAAAGGCGTCGGGATTGTGATCCGCCCAGAAGGTCCATGACACGATGTCATGGACCAAATAGGCCCCAATTACAAAACCCTTAAAAAACGATTTTCATAACCCCGGCCACGGAAGGCTGGGGATAAAGGGGGTCCAGGGGAACTCCCCTGGCCGCTGGATTCCTTCGCGATGAATACATCGCGGGGATGTTACGGCTACATCCTTTGGTCCTAGAGGTGCAGGAGAGTGGACAGCGTCTCCTGTCGGCCCAATATTTTAATCTAAGTAGATCTCGGGGGTTCAATCCACGCACCCGCATGAGGTACGACAGGGGAAAATATCGTAGCCCACCTTTATCCAGAGTTTCAATCCACGCACCCGCACGGGGTGCGACCCGATACTGTTTTTAACAGCCTCCAGGTTATCCCCGTTTCAATCCACGCACCCGCACGTGGTGCGACCCGATACTGTTTTTAACAGCCTCCAGGTTATCCCCGTTTCAATCCACGCACC
>JAEZJQ010000069.1 GCA_023436305.1 Bacillota bacterium | reverse complement strand
AACCGGTGGGAGTCATCGGGGAATTGTGTATCGCGGGGGATGGCCTGGCAAGAGGCTATTGGAAACGGGCGGAGTTGACGGCGGAGAAATTTGTATCCAATCCTTTCCAGACCGGTACACAGATGTATCGCACCGGGGATCTGGCCCGGTGGTTGCCCGACGGGAATATCGAGTTTTTAGGCCGGAACGATCACCAGGTGAAGATCAGGGGTTACCGGATCGAACTGGGAGAGATTGAAAACCTGCTATTGCGGCATGAAGCGATTCGCGGGGCGGTGGTCGTCGATCATACCGGCGCCAACGGCCTGAAATCGCTCTGCGCTTACTTTGAGGCCGAACGGGAGCTTACGGTGGTTGAATTACGGGAGTATTTGAGCCAATCCCTACCGGATTACATGATACCGGGTTCGTTCATCCAATTGGAGAAAATCCCCCAGACTCCCAACGGAAAAGTAGACCGGAAGGCGTTACCGCAAATAGATCAGACCCGGACCGATATAGGCGTGGAATATGTACCACCGCAAACCGAGATTGAGAACCAGTTGGCCGCTATCTGGCGGGAGTTGTTAAAAAGCGACCGGGTGGGTACCCGAGATAATTTCTTTGATCTTGGCGGAAATTCACTGCTAGTGGTTTTAATGCATAACCGCATCAATGAGTTGTACCCCGGAAAGGTTGATGTTACGGATATTTTCGCGCATCCCACCATTGCCGGGTTGGCTCAATTCATTGAAGCCGGGGAAAAGGCAACGATGATTACATTGGAAACACTGCCTTTTCCCGAAGAATATTTCGGGACTGCGGAAGAAGGAAGCGAGGATCTGGTTTTTAAATTCCAAATTCGTGATCACCGCTTCACTAAGTTGAAAACCTTGGCGGAACGGATTGATATCGGGTTACCGGAATTGCTATTGGCAACTTACTGTTATTTACTGGCGGAGGTCAGTGAACAGCAAAATATAGCCGTGCAAACCATATTGACGGATATGGATCAAATCCAGCCGTTAAAGCTCGACTTGGGTGGTATTTCCGATCTTTCAAACCTGTTTCAAACAGTGAAACAAGAGTGCGCGGCCGCTTCAGAATCCGGCAGGTATGATATCCAACAATTCAATAAGATACGTATCGCCAAAAACAAATATAGTATCATCCCGTTTTTCACGCGCGGGTTCGATCCAACTCATAAAAACTTGGCGCACTATGACTTGTTATTCAATTTACAATCGATTGCCAATGATGAAATAAAGTTTACCTGCGGTTATAACAAACAGAGACTAAAAAGGCAACAAGTCGAGAAATTAATCAACGCTTATCTCAAATTGATCGAGATCATCATGGAAAGGATGGATTCATAATGAAGAAGACTGTATTGCTTTTTCCCGGGCAAGGCTCCCAATATGTGGGGATGAGTACCAGGATTTGCGAAAATTATTCAATTGCCGCGCAGACGTTTGAAGAGGCGAATGAAGCTCTTGGCTTTGATTTAAAAAAACTATGTGATGCAGGACCTATGGATGAGCTTACCAAAACCATCAATAGCCAACCGGCCATATTGGCGACCAGTGTCGCTATTTGCCGGATATATATGAATGAAGTGGGAGTCGTTCCATCGTATTGCGCCGGCCATAGCCTGGGGGAAATATCAGCGTTAACTTGCGCGGGTGCCATTGAGTTTGCGGATGCGGTGAAAATCGTCCGCCACCGTGGGCAATTCATGCAAGAAGCAGTTAGTTTGGGCGCTGGAGCAATGACGGCGGTGATGGGGGTGGATAAAGATACGATTGCCGCGGTATGCCAAAAAGTTTCCACCCCGGAGAACATGGTGGTAATCTCGAATTATAATGCACCGGATCAGACTGTAATTTCCGGGCATCAAGCCGCGGTGGCCAAGGCCGGTGAAGAGCTTGCCAAAACCGGAGCGAAAACCATTCCATTAAAAGTAAGCGCTCCATTTCACAGTCCATTGATGCAACCTGCCGCCGATAAGTTAAAAACTGAATTGCGGCAATATCGGTACCACGACCTGAAATATCCGGTGATCTCCAATGTTACCGCATTGCCTTACCTTGGAAAGGAACAATTGATTGACAACTTGGTGGAACAATTGGTACAGCCGGTACAGTGGGTCGCCTCAATG
Source organism: Bacillota bacterium (assembly GCA_023436305.1). Classification (GTDB taxonomy): domain Bacteria; phylum Bacillota; class UBA4882; order UBA8346; family UBA8346; genus JAEZJQ01. Next base: position 10,055 of record JAEZJQ010000069.1, on the reverse strand, counting down.
GCATATATGCAATCCCAGGGAGTTGAACTGGCGATTGAGGCCGGGCCGGGTACGGTGCTGCGTGATCTGATGAAAAAGAATACTCCCGGAATATCCGCATTTTCCTATGATAAAGAAAAGGATGTAAAACAACTCAAGGAAAAACTGGTATCGCAAAGCCCGGTAGCCATCGATAAAGCAGCCAAGCTCAAACTGATCAGCCGCTGCCTGGCGATTGTGGTTTGCACCCAAAACCGGAATTGGGATAATGATGAGTATCAAAAAGGGGTGGTCGAGCCATACCGGAAGGTGCAACAAATGCTGGAGGAACTGGAAAAAGAAAATCAAGAACCAACCCTGGAACAAATGAAAACGGCCCTTGAAATGTTACGCCAGGTGTTCATAACGAAACGGACCCCGGTGGCGGAACAAGCTGAGCGTTTTAATCAGGTTTTTGATGAGACCGGGACCCGGAGCCTTTTCCCTGATTTTACCATGCCGGCTTAATATTGATTATTGATGGAGGGACCAAATGGGTCATAAATTATTAGCGATTGATAAAAACCAATTATTTGCCGATAACAACCAAACGATTGAGGTTGAACAAATATCCGGAAAAGAAATCGCAGTCATCGGCATGGCCGGTAGATTTGCAGACACGGCCAATATAGAGGAATTTTGGGAAGCATTACGAGCCGGGAAGGATTTTATTCAGGAATACCCCGTTTCCCGGCAAAAAGACAGTGATCGTTTGGTCGATTTTTGGGGGAATATGGGAGAAGCCGACAAAGGATCACGATACAGTGAGGGAGCTTATCTAAAGGAGATTGATCAGTTTGATCATCAGTTATTTAATATTTCTCCCACCGAGTCCAACTTAATGGATCCCAACCAACGGATCTTTATTGAAACGGTATGGACGGCTCTCGAAGATGCGGGATACGGTGGCAACCGGTTATCCGGTTCTAAAACCGGGATATTTGTAGGCCATAGTTGCGACTTTGGGTACGACTACCGGTATTTGATCAATTTAACCGCCCCTTCTCAAGTGGGATTTTCGGTACCTGGAAATATCCAATCGATTATCGCCAGCAGAATAGCCTATCTTTTGGATTTCAAGGGACCGAGTATGTTGGTGAACACAGCCTGTTCCTCCGCGCTGACGGCGATCCACCTGGCCTGTCGGAGTATTCGAAATGGAGAATGTGAACTGGCGGTTGCCGGAGGGGTTAAGGTCACTCTGGCCCCGTTAACAACCAATGCAAACGAAGCCGGAATCCGGGTTTTATCCGTGGAGGGCCGGGCTAGAACCTTTGACGATAGTTCCGACGGAACCGGAATCGGCGAAGGAGCGGGAGTGGTATTATTAAAACCACTTAAACGGGCTTTACTGGATGGTGATCATGTTTATGCGGTAATCAAGGGAAGCGCTATCAATCAGGACGGCAATTCCATCGGGATCACCGCTCCCAATTCCGCCGCCCAGGAGGAAGTCATCTTACAAGCATGGAAAGACGCGGATATCGCCCCGGAAACCATTTCTTATATAGAAGCTCACGGGACCGGGACCAAGCTTGGCGATCCAATCGAGATTAGTGGAATCCAAAAAGCATTCCGCCATTATACCGATAAAAAACAATTTTGCGCTGTAGCCTCGGTGAAAACCAATGTGGGACATTTGGATCATGCGGCGGGAATCGTAGCCTTCATTAAAGCGGTTTTAGCCTTGAAAAACAAACAAATCCCTCCCACCTTGAATTTCGTTACCCCAAACCGTAAAATTAACTTTACGGAATCACCGGTGTATGTCAATGATCACCTGATCAATTGGGAAACTGGAGAGTTTCCCAGAAGATGCGGGGTGAGCGCATTCGGCTTAAGTGGGACCAACTGTCATGTGGTGCTGGAAGAAGCTCCGGCGCCATCGGAAAGGGAGTCTCGTCCCAAAGAGACGGCCCGGATTTTGGCGTTATCGGCGAAAAATGCCGATTCTCTTCGTGATCTGGTGAAGAGCTATCGGGAAATCATTACGAATGGCATCGGAGCCGGATTGGACGATTTATGTTATACCGCCAATACGGGACGGGGACATTACGAGTACCGTTTAGCGCTTGTCTTCACCGGTGAATCGGAGCTGCGGGAAAAAATAACCGGCCTTGAAGATCAGCCGCTTGCCGCTAATCCTGAAAAAGGTGTTTTTTATCATACATTTAAAATGATTAGCGCTTCGAAAGCGAAATTGATGGAAGGTGAAATCAGCGAAGAACAAAGACGGTTGCTAAACCAGGAAGCAGACTTTTTGTTAAAACAACTTGCCGGCGCGGCGGACCAGGAAAAACCGGATCTATTACGCCGGCTCGGCGATATTTATGTGCGTGGGGCTGAAATTCAATGGGAAGAATTGTATCGCGGCCAAAAATATCAAAAAATGAGTTTGCCGGTCTATCCTTTCCGCCGGAAACGCTACTGGTGTGAACCCGAGATTCCGGCGCCCGTCGATAATCCGAATTCAACCCGCTCCTCCCAGGCGATACATCCTTTAGTGGACAGTTGTCTGGCCGAATCTTTAGGGAGCGATATTTATATCACCCGGTTCAACACAGAGCGGCATTGGGTGTTAAGCGAACATAAAGTGGCTGGGAATTATATCCTTCCGGGGACGACTTATTTGGAAATGGCAAGTCAGATCGGACGGCGCTATTATCCCGGAATGGTTCTGGAGTTAAAAGATGTCTTTTTCATAACCCCTTTGGCGGTGCAAGAGGATGAAATCAAGGAAGTTCAGACTGTAATTAAATCGGAAAAGGATCATTACGGATTTACGGTGATTAGCCGCGCGGTTGACGGAACCGGTTGGGTCACCCACGCCGAGGGAAAGATTTATGGTTATTCGCCTCCCGAACACCGCGATACGCAGTTTGCCGAAATATTGAAGGAATTTGAAACCGAGGGCAAATACCAAGGGGACGGATCCGGAGTATTTGGCGGCGGCGTAATTGAGACCGGGCTAAGGTGGGAATCGCTTCAAAAGATTTATTTTCATAACGAGAGCGCTTTGGCATATTTCGAACTTAAGCCCGAATTTACATCGGATTTGATCGATTACAAGCTGCATCCCGCCATTATGGACTGCGCGGTAAATATCGGTATTCGTAGCAGCGGCAGCGGATTGTATCTTCCGTTCAGCTACCGGAGTTTAAAAATCTTGCAGCCATTATCCGGGAAAGTTTACAGTTATCTTCGGAAAAACACTAAAGCCACCGGTAATCAGGAAACGGCTTCCTTTGATATTACATTATGGGATGAATCGGGGACGGTTATTGCCGAGGCGGAAAATTATATCATTAAAAAGGTGCCGGAGGATAGTTTTAAAGCGCGTCCGGCGGCCGGGCGGGAACTTTACTATGACATCGGTTGGATTGCCAAACCATTAAACACCGAAAAACAAAATATTCAACCCGGTCCGACCATGATTTTCCATGATGAAAAGGGTGTTGGGGCCGCGCTTAGCCGGGAGTTGAAAAAGGCCGGGGTGGAAGTGCTTGATGTAACAGCCGGTCGGGATTACCGGCAGGTGACGGTGAATGAATTCACAGTTGGCGCCGCGGCGGAAGATTACCGGCAATTATGCGGCGCTATCCAGGAACGGGGAGTATCCCGGATCATCCATCTTCTGGCGTTAACCGGGGAACAATCCGGCAGTGGCGAGGAATTTATTGAAGCGCAACAAAAAAGAGGATTGGAAAGCCTGTTTCATTTAACCAAAGGATTGATCGAAAATAAAATAAAGGGCCCGGTTTCACTCATCTTGGTTGCGGATTACGCCACCGAAGTAACCAAGGATGAACCCCGCGTGAATCCGCTTCATGCCGCTTTCTTTGGCCTGGGAAAAGTAATCGGCCAGGAACATGATCATATCCAATGCCGGAGCATTGATATCGACGATTCGGTGAACCCCGCCGCTCTTTTAGAAGAGATAACCGCCAGCGCCGAATTGCGGGTCGCTTATCGTAACGGTAACCGTTATGTTGAGGAATTTCGTTCCCTGGATCTCAGCCAGACCCAACCCCGGGCGGTGGACATCAATGACCAGGGCGTATATGTCATTACCGGCGGAACCGGTGGTTTGGGCCTCGAAATGGGCAAGTACCTTGCTTCCAAGCATAAAGTTAATTTGTGTTTGCTAAATCGTTCTTCATTACCAAAACGGGAAGCCTGGCCGGAGATTTTGCTTACGAACGATGACCGGAAATTATGCCGGAAGATCGAAGCAATTCAAGCGATGGAAGCCAACGGTTCCGAAGTTCTCTTATATCAGGCGGATATTACAGACGCCGGTAGCCTCCAGGGAATTTTCAGCTCGTTGCGTACCAAATACGGCCGGATCAAAGGTATCATTCATTGTGCCGGTGTGGCCGGCGACGGGTTTATTTTCCGGAAGGATCCTCATCTTTTTGAACAGGTGATTAATCCGAAGATCAAAGGAACCTGGTTACTCCATCACTTGACTCAGAACGATTCTCCGGATTTTATGGTACTATTTTCATCCGTGAACGCATTTCTGGGCGGGCCCGGCCAGGGAGATTATACGGCTGCCAATGCTTTTTTGGACTCGTTCGCGGTTAACCGGAATAAAAAAGGATCGAGAACTCTGGCTATCAACTGGCCCGCATGGAAAGAGACAGGTATGGCCGTGGATTATGGTGTTCAGAACATGGGCGGAATGTTTAAGGCATTACCGACGGCGACAGCGCTCAAGGCTTTTGATGAAATCATAAACCTGGATGTGGCCAGGGTGATCATTGGAGAATTGGATGAGAAAACATCCCTGGCTCGCCAGGGGGAGTTACCGTTGGCGATTTCGCCCGGATTAGCCGCGGCGCTCCAACGAAGAGCCAAAACACCCGCGGCCGCGTCCCGCACCGAAAAACACAACAGCGGGGCCGGGATTGTAATGAAAGGGAAGGAACTGTCGGAGTTTAATGAGATCGAGCGGAATGTTGCCCAAATCTGGTCCAAGGTTTTAGGATTGGAGGAAGTGAATATCAACGATAGCTTCTCGGAATTGGGAGGCGATTCCATCCTGGCCACCCGTTTGCTGAAGGAAATGGAAAAGGATTATGACGGTTTGGTTGATATCACCGATATTTTTACTTATCAGACGGTATCTGAAATGGCCGCTTATTTGGATCGAAAGATGCATCCGGAAAGTAAACCCAAGATGAATGTCAACCGTGAAGAGGAACTTGACCGGATCTTGATGAGTTTGTCCAAAGGTGAGATCTCGGCGGATGAAGCGGACCGGTTAATTAATCTAAACAATGATTCGAAATGAAAAAAATTACCAAATACATTTATAACCAAGTAGCCGCCAATCAACTATCACATCATGACGCCAAAATCATGCTCATGGAATTGCAAAGGCAAGCGGCAAATACCGGAAACGAAACGGCGATTATCGGTATGGCCGGGAAGTTTCCGAAGGCGGCCAATTTAGATGAATATTGGCATAATTTGATTCATGGGGTCAATTGTATTGACAACTTTCCGGAAACCCGAATCAGCGATTTCCGGGACCAATGTGCCCAATCAGCTATGGTCCGTTTATTAACCGGATTTTCTCCGGCGGATACGAATGCCGGAGACAATGATTTATATGGAAAAGGTGGCTATTTAAGCGAGGTTGATAAATTTGATGCGGCTTTTTTTCGGATTCCTCCCGGGGAAGCTACCTTTATGGATCCTTTGCAAAGAATATTTTTGGAAACGGTTTATGAAGCCATCGAGGACGCCGGGTACGGCGGGAAGAAAATAATTGGTATCAAAGCAGGGGTCTTTGTCGGGAAGGACCATACCTCTCCCACCATGTACCGATATCTGACCGAACCGGATCCGATGCATTTGACCGGTTCCTGGACGGGCATTTTAGCCAGCCGAATTTCCCATATTTTTAATTTTCGAGGCCCCAGTATGGTGATTGACACGGCATGTTCCTCGGGATTGGCGGCATTACATGAAGCATGTCGCGCATTATTTCATAATGAATGTGATCTGGCAATTGCCGGGGGTATTCATATTCAGTTGTTCCCGGGGAAAAAGGACTCGAATTTTACGATGACCATGGTGGAATCACCGGATGAACGCGTAAGAACCTTTGATAAAGACGCCAATGGTACGGCATGGGGGGAAGGCGCGGGGGTGGTCATCCTGAAACCGTTACATAAGGCCCTAGCTGATCATGATCATGTCTATGCGGTCATTAAAGGTAGTGCCATCAATAATGACGGAACATCCAGCGGAATCACCGCCCCGAATGCGGATGCCCAGAAAGAAGTAATCCTTAGGGCTTGGAAAGAGGCTGGAATTAACCCGGAGACCATATCGTACATTGAAGCTCACGGCACCGGGACCAAGTTGGGAGATCCCATCGAAATCAAGGGTATTACTTCCGCTTTTAACGAATTTACGGATAAAAAGCAGTTTTGTGGGATCGGATCGGTCAAAACCAATGTGGGGCATCTGGTGGCTGCTTCCGGATTGGCATCAATCATCAAAGTAGTGCTGGCGCTGAAGCATCATCAGATACCTCCCAGCATCAACTTTAATTCGCCAAATCCGTACATTAATTTTTGCGATAGCCCGGTATATATGAATGATCAAATTCGCTCCTGGGAACCGGGGGGAGATTATCCAAGAAGGGCTGGTATCAGCGCCTTCGGTTTCAGTGGCACCAATTGCCATATCATATTGGATGAAGCACCCGCCGTTCCCAGGGAACCCATGGCAAATCAAGGCCGTCCTTGGATTCTGACCATATCGGCCCGCAATAAAAATGGGCTACAAGAATTGTTGAAAAAATACCGCGTTTTTTTCGCGAACGTAACTGAATCCGACCTGGCCGATATCTGTTATACCGCCAATACCGGCAGGGGCCATTATCTTTACCGGATCGCTTTCCGGATCGAGAACCTGAAGGATATCCAAGCGAAACTGGCCCGGTTGGAAACCAAAGATCCGGCGGAAATTCACGAACCAGGGATCTATGTCGGGCTCCATCAAACAGCGGCGGATCACAAAACGGTCCGGGAAGAGAATGATATTAACGAAATGGAGAGAAGACGGCTCACCGCCCTGGCCGATCAGAAACTTAACCAATTTTTGACTACTTCGGGCGGGACTGCCGATTCCCGGGAATTCGGTGAAACTCTTTGCCAATTCTATGTTCAAGGCGCTGATGTCGATTGGGATCAATTATATCGAAACCAAAACGTAACCAGGATCAGTTTACCGGTGTACCCCCTGGAACGGGTTAAATATTGGGCTAAACCAAATAAAACAGTGATCAAGGGAGTGAATCCTCAAAACAGTACTCCATTCAACCGAAATGGGGTACCGGAACCGGAATGGAAGATTAATACCGGTGTAGAGTATGCGGCGCCCCGGGATGAGATCGAAACCAAACTTTGGATTCTCTGGCAAGAGGTATTAGGGGTTGAAAGATTCGGAATTCATGACAACTTCTTTGAACTGGGCGGGCATTCGTTAATGGTGTATCAACTTGTCGAAAAGGCCAAACGATTCGGCCTGGATATAGCGGACATCGATTTTTTTACCGCGAATACCATTGCGCAGATCGCTGCCAGGATACGTCAGGATGATCAAACGGGAGAGATAAGCGGGATGGTGGAGGATGAAGTGCCTTTAATCCCTGTTCAAAACTGTTTTTTTGAACGCCGGTTCCCCAACCCCCATCATTGGAATGCTTCGGTTATGATTTATGGCCGGGAAGGTTTCGACGCCGCCATTTTGCATCGAGTCTTCACCAAAATCGTGGAATACCATGACGCTTTAAGAATGGTTTTTCAAAAAGCGGACGGGAAGATCATTCAATATAACCGGGGTTTGGATGGAGTACTATTTGATTTTAAAGTACTGGATTTTACGAATATATTGGAGCCGACCAAGCAAATTGAGATGGAAGCTGAAAAAATTCAAGGGAGCATCGATCTCGAAAACGGTCCCTTGATGAAAATTGGGCTTTTTAAGACCAAAAATGGCGACCATCTGCTCATTACCGTTCATCATCTGGTATTTGACGGCGAATCCTCAAAGATACTCATGGAGGATTTACAGACGGGTTATTTACAGGCATTGAACGGCGAGGATATTCAATTTAAGCACAAAACAAGCTCATTTAAAGAATGGGCCGTTCAACTTCATAACTACGGCCATGGGGAAAAGATTTTACAGGAATTGGATTATTGGCGAAATATCGAAGAAACCACGATTCGATCTCTTCCAAAGGATAATATTGTAAACGATCGTAGTTTTCGATACAGCAAGATTGTTACGGCGTTTATGCCGGAAGAAGCTACCACCGGATTATTGAAAAAAAGGCCGGATGATTTGAGCGTTCAGGAGACTTTATTGATTGCCCTGGGTTTGGCCCTGAAGGATTGGACCGGGGAAAGCAAAGCATTGATTCGATTGATCGGCAACGGCAGGAATTTGGCATCCGGTGGAATTCGATTGTCAAGAACCATCGGCTGGCTTTCCATATCCTACCCGGTAATCCTGGATATGAGCCACACGGACGCCGGTTTGGGCAATCTGTCCCAGCTGATCCGCTACACCAGGGATGCATTGCGAAGTATTCCCGGAAATGGCGCAGGATATGACATCTTGCGGTTCATAACTTTGCCCTTGAATGAAGAACTGCCGAAATTTAAAGCAGCGCCGGAGATAATATTCAATTTCCTGGGTTTCATGAACGATGGCGATAGAAACCTGCCGGTTGAAGAATCGAAGATATCCATGGGATTTATCAAAAGCCCGGAGTCGCCAAAAGAGTATGTCATTGACATTACCGCCGCCGTTTTATCGGGAAAATTGTCGATAAGTCTGGATTACCATTGCTTAGAGTATCATGAATCAACCATGCTTCATCTATTGGAACTCTATCTCCGGAATCTGAAACGAATAATGACATTAAGGGATGAGGAGTGATCCGGAATGAAAACCATCACGAAATACATTTACAATCAAGTCGCCGCCAATCAAATGCCCCTTAATGACGCCAAGATAATGCTGAAAGAACTGCAGGATGTATCGTCAAATAATCAAAGCGATATCGCCATTATCGGCATGGCCGGTAAGTTTCCGAAAGCGGCGAATTTAGACGAATATTGGCGTAATTTAACCAATGGAGTCAATTGTATCGACGATTTTCCCCAAGCGCGAATAAAGGAATGGCTGGAGGTATGTGAAAAATCAATTTATGCCCGGTTATTAAGCAAAAGTTCACCGGAGAAAAACATCAACGGCAATAATTTTGTAAAAGGCGGTTATCTGGATGAGGTCGATACATTCGACGCCGCTTTTTTCAAAATCTCCCCCAAAGAAGCCATGTATATGGATCCGTTACAGCGGGTATTTTTGGAAACGGCCTATGAAGCAATGGAAGACGCCGGGTATGGAGGCCCGAAATTATACGGGGCGAAAGTCGGAATATACGTGGGGAAGGACCATACCAATTCCACCATGTATAAATATGTAACCGAACCGGATGAGATGCAATTGACCGGTAACTGGACGGGTATTTTAGCCAGCCGTCTTTCGTATATTTTTAATTTCCGGAGTCCGAGCATGGTGATTGATACGGCATGTTCTTCGGGTCTGGTGGCCTTATATGAAGCATGCCGGGCTTTAAAAAATAAAGAATGCGATGTGGCCATTGCCGGGGGAGTCCAGGTTCAGATCTTCACGGATACCAAGGACGGGACTCATAGTATGGGTATGGTGGAATCAAGCGATGATCATGTAAGAACCTTCGATAAAAACGCCAGTGGCACCATATGGGGCGAAGGGTTCGGGGCTTTGATCCTGAAACCGTTGGACAAGGCCATTGCCGACCACGATCATGTCCACGCTGTAATCAAAGGCGGCGCCATCAACAACGATGGCGCTTCCAGCGGTATTGCCGCGCCCAATGCCGAAGCCCAGAAAGAATTAATCATCAAGGCTTGGAAAGAGGCCAAAATCGATCCCGAAACCATATCATACATCGAAGCCCACGG
>JAEZJQ010000050.1 GCA_023436305.1 Bacillota bacterium | reverse complement strand
TAAACCAGTCGTAAATCAGTAAGAAACTCAGTTACATTCTTCTTAGGTACATACTTGATGGAGTTACGAATTTGATGAACTACACACTTTTGAATTTCCGTCTGTGGGTAGCAAGCAGCGATTGCTTAATCATGATTCTTTATATAGGGGTAGAAAATGAGCACTTGGAGAAGAAAAGCATTAGAATTATTTCCGGATGGAAGGCAAACTTTTTCAGGTAAAGATGATACTATTTATACTTTGTTTTTCGCTTTATTACCTAGAGTCAGAAAAGCTCATGAGGATAACGATAAGGAAGAACTAAAAAAGATTTATGAATTTGCGGAATGGTGTAGTAATCAAAAATCAAAAGATTTGTGGAATGCAGCCCAGGGGTAGCATTTTATGAGCATTTAGTCGATGAAAGAATAACTCTTGAAGCAATCCCGTGGATTGAGGTCAAAGCTTTACATCCACCGTCCTAACCTCCATCGGCCTCAACTCAAATCTCCCCAAATCCCTATACTCACCATCGCTCGCTTTCACCTTCACCCCAGCCCCCATCGGCGCTGAAAACAGATTCATCATGAACAACATACTCCGTTTCCCGTCACTCCGCAGCGAGGTCCATACATTCGGATTGTCGCAATCCACAACTGGGCTGTCCCATTTCATTTCCCCCAACAAATATTTGAACAGCCGGGAATGTTCATATCTGGTATACTTCCAGCATAACCCCAACCAGATAACCATACCGCCGCCGGGAAATTTTTTGCGCCAACTGATGATGGCGCCGGAGGTTTCTTCCACGGCAAGACTTTCGGCCCCTTCCGGCAGTTTTTGGCACATGAAAAGTCTCACATTGGCAGGCACATTTTGGACCGGCCCGGCATTAACCCTGGAGAAAGTTTCAAGACATGGCTCCACGGTTGCGCCAAGAAAATCCCGCAGAATGGTACAGGGGTTCAGATTTTCGTCCTGGTTCGGAATTGCCGGGACCAGCAACAGCTTGCCGCCGTTTTTGACAAAATCGATCAGCTGTTTTTGAATGGATGCCGCCATACAATCGGAAGTAGCGATAATTAGGGGTTTGTCCACCGTTTGGACCAATGAATCATCCCGCAGATCCAAAAGGCTGGGCGAATAAGAGCTGCAAAACGCGGTGATCATCAAGCCTTTCTGGAGGAAGGTCCAGGCGTCGGCATTACTGAATTGAGCAGGGCTTTGACTGGAATTGAAGGAGCGGCTCCGGCTATGTTCCCAATCTAGGCCGATATTTAAATCACTAACCTTTTCGGCCTCCGCTAGCCACGAGTTTTTTTGTAAGAATGCCCCGAACTCTTTTTGAGTAAGATAAAGCGGCCGGATGGCGCCGTCGGCTCCTACACCGGCCCCGTAATCGTAACTATCGCCATTGGCGCCGGTATTAAGCGGGTTGGGCCCGCCGGTAAAGATATAATAATTCAACCCCTTCATTCCCAAGGCCACATTCAACAGATAACAGCACTTTACATCCTCCGGCGTCACCGGCGGCCAATCGGAACAGCTCCCGCCGGGCAGCTCGAAAACGGTGGCCGGATAATCCATAAGCCGCAACATTTCGTTGGAATAAAACACTTTTACGGCGTATTTCGGTGTGGGGTTGTTACTCTCCCAGTCCAGATCCAGGTTGTAATAATGATCGGAACCCAGGATAAAATTGGGTTTCAACCGGGCGGCGGTCTCCAGAAAATACGGGTTCATATTGGGATTGGCGGAGTTATGCACCAGATCGCAATCAATCCCCGAATTTCGCATCCATCCCGCCAATAACGCCGAATATTCGGCAATGGTGGCTAAATAAAAATCCTGATAATCTTTCATCCGGCGATATTCTTCGGGTTTGTCCGGGGAAGAACCGGAAAATGGCCTGACATCCTTAAATTCCTCATAATTCGTCCCGTAGCATTGATTGAGCTGGCCGATATTTTCATATTTAGCCCGTAAAAAGTTGGGGTACCGCCCGTTTTCCGTCCCAAAACCCATGGTTTCCGGATGGTAATCCCAACCACCGCCAAACCAGACATGGACTCCGGCGAGCTCATTATCAAACTGCACAAAAGCCACCGGTCCGCCCCGGCTCAAACTGTAGCGGGCGATGATCGGGCATACCGCGTCAAACCAGCGCTTGGCTTTCGCTAAAAATACGGGATGCAGATAGGAAACGGAAGCTTTCCGAAACGGTTTGCCATGAATGTCCAGCGCTCCGAGTTCAGGGTAATTCTCGCAAAGCCACCCCGGTAAACCATCATATTTCAGCTCTGAATACTGGTAAGGGCCGGGGCGGCAGATGGTGAAAATATCCATCTCCCGGCAGAGGGCCAAAAAACCCTCCAGGTCCCGTTCGGGAATATCCCCGAAACGGATATCCCCTTCCACCGGTTCGTGTAAAATCCAGGGAATATAGGTGGCCACGCAATTACCGCCGGCATCCTTAAACAATTGCAGCCGCCTGGGCCAATCCGCTTTGGGAACCCGGAAGTAATGGAATTCACCGGAGATGAGAAACTGAGAACGGCCGTTGATTTGGTAGGACTTTGGGTTCCAGGTGATGGTTTTCATGGCGGTTCGCATCCTTTCCTCACGCCCGGAGTCTGTGCGAGTAACACTTTTCAATCGCTTAAAACCACTATTCGAATATGTCACCCGATACTAAATACGCTTGAAAATCGGTTATCCACACAGACTCCTAGATCAATAAATCATCTTCATTATGCGGGTTCAATCCGCCGAAGTCAACCATGGATTTCGAAAAGGACGCCGGTTGGTTATAAAAAAAGAGCGGTTTTAACCGGCTCTATAATATGGGGATTAATGCATATAATTTACAACAATATCATGACCGAACCTCTGCTACCGCGATTTCGTGAACTTTGGAAAATTAAGGAGGAATCAGAGGGATCATGAAGAACGATTTATTAGAATAATAACATATATGCCTTTGGACGGCGTACCTGTGAGTTGCGGGAAGTAGCGGAAATACAGGAGGTTACCTTGTATATCTTCGGATTAAAAGGCGGGGCAATCATTTCCATGATGATGTATTTGATGATGACGGCGAATTTTATGGGGGATCAATCCATGGTTCAAACTGTTTTCAATGAATCGGAGTTGCGAAAAGCCGGTGAAATCCTGGCGGGCATGACTGTGGAGGAGAAGGTCGGCCAAATGTTCATGCTTGATTTCCGAAAATATCAGGGAGTGGCTGTAACGGAGATCAATGAAGATATTGCGGCGGCTATCCAAAAGTATACGCCGGGCGGGATTATTCTGTTTGAGGAGAATACGGTGGAAGCGCTTCAAACGAAGCGCCTGATTGGAGAATTTCAATGGAATTCACCCAAAATTCCATTGTTCATGGCCGTGGATCAGGAGGGCGGAGTCGTGGCGCGGATGAAGTATGCTACAACCATGCCTGGTAATATGGCGCTTGGCGCCACCGGTGATGAGCGGCTGACCTACCGGGTGGCCAAGACGGTGGGAAAAGAGTTGAAAGCTTTAGGTTTTAATGTAAACTTCGCGCCGGTCATCGACGTAAACAACAATCCCGATAACCCCATCATCGGGGTCCGCTCTTTTGGCGGCAACCCCGAACTGGTAACCCGGTTGGGCCTAAAATTTATGGAGGGTTTAAACGACGCCGGGGTAATCTCCGCGGTCAAACATTTTCCCGGCCATGGGGATACCGGGGTTGACTCCCATATTGATCTTCCCGCCATCCTACATAATATGGAACGGCTGGAATCCATCGAGCTAAAGCCTTATTATACCATGATTGAACACCAAGTGGACATGATTATGACCGCCCATATTACTTTTCCGGGAATTGAGGAGGGGCCGGCCTTACCCGCCACCTTGTCGCCAAAATGTCTGACGGGACTTTTACGGGAACGAATGGGATTTCAAGGTGTAATCATCACCGATGCCCTGGATATGAAAGCGATAACCAAACGATACGGCCAATCCCAGGCCGCCGCCATGGCGATTAATGCCGGAGCCGACATACTCTTGATGCCCCGGGAGATCGATATGACCATTCCGTATATTGTTCAGCAAGTCAAAAACGGTAACATACCGCTAGCCCGGATAGATGCTTCGGTAAAAAGGATTTTGGCGTTAAAGCAAAAAAGAGGGATTCTGGGATTAAAAAAACAAAACCCCGCCCAAGGCTTGGGGAACATATCCTTAAAGATAGTCGGAAGCCAAGCGGGCGATAGATTGAAACAGAAAGCCGCCGGGGAAGCGGTGACTCTGGTCAGAAATGTAAATCAGACGTTACCTTTCCGGCCTGCGGGTGGCCAAAAAGTTATATTTTTTGCGCCGTCTTCCCAGGGCAAGGAAATGGTAGAAAGCGCAATCCAGGGGATCGTTCCGGGAATATGCGGCGGGGATCTGCCGGTAACCGGTTTTAATTATGAAAACCTTGATTCACTGACACCGGAACAAAAAAAAGCCGTTCTCGAAGGTGATTACATCATTTTATTCACCCGGACCGTAACCGCCAAGGATATGGCGCCTCAAAGCAGTTTTATCGCGGCATATGCCCGGGAGTTGGTTGCGTATGCCAATGAAAAGGATAAAAGAATCGTTGCCGTTGCTATCCGTAACCCTTATGACATTCAGTTTATTCCGGAAGTGAAAGCATATTTGGCCGCATATAGCGATTGGAACGGCGGTGGGGTGGAGGCGGGGCTTCGTGCCATATTTGGCGGATTAAATCCCAAGGGAAAATTGCCGGTGCCGTTACCGGATAAAAACGGTGCGGTTCTCTATCCGGCGGGATTTGGTATGAGTTATGGCGATTGAGTGTTTCAAAATTTCAAGCCAGCATTTTAGGACACTTTAGTTTTTTTAGTTGTATGGCTTTTACAAAAATCTTGACGATTGCGGGATCAAACTGAGTTCCCGCACAGCGTTGCAGTTCCAAAGCGGCCTGTTCCTGGTTCATACTTGGACAATAAGGGCGTTCCGACATCATGGCGTCAAATGAATCGGCAATACAAAGGATTCTTGCCCCCAAGCTGATCTGCTCACCCGCAAGTCCATCCGGATACCCTTGACCATCATACCGTTCATGATGATGACGGATATAATCCCTTAATTGTTCCATGTTTTCCAGAGGTTCCACGATGTTTTCACTATAAACCGGATGCATCCGGACCTGGGCGTATTCTTCGTCGGTTAAGGGTTCCTTCTTGTTCAACACTGATTTGGGGAGTTCGATCTTGCCGATATCATGAAGGAGTCCCGCGTATTGGAGAATGGTTATATCTCTAGCGTTCAGATTCAGTAACTCACCAATGATGACGACGTAACTTGATACCCTTTCACAGTGGGCTAAAGTGTACTTATCCTTTACCGATATCGTGCTTAACAAGGCTTTAAATATTCCGATAAGCTGTTGGTGGTCCGAACTAAGACCTTTCCGGATATAATTAACCACATCCTGGTAAAAATGAATTTTATCTTTTCCTAAATTTTTGGCGTGATATAAAGCCATATCAGCGTGGGATATCAAGTCATCCTTACTGGATGACAGATGGGGGTATTCTGATAGCCCCATGGATAACGTAATTTTATCGTGCAAATTATCCGGATAGTAATTATTACCCTGTTCCTTGATGCTATTTTTAAAGTTATAAGCAATTTGTTCAATGGTTTGAGTGTCGGTGTTGGAAAGAATGATGGCGAATTCATCACCGCCGTACCGGCATACGAACCGGTTTTCGGCGGAGGCAATGGTCTTCAGTAATGCGCCGGTTCCCTTGAGAACTATATCCCCGTAATCGTGGCCGTAGATGTCATTAAACATCTTAAAGCCGTCAATATCCATCACAATTAGTCCTACTGAACCGCCGTTTTTGTTTGCTTTTTCGATTTCAGCGGCAAGGGTTTCATGGAAAAACCGTTGATTGTAAATTCCGGTCAACTCATCGGTGATGGAAAGGCGCTTTAGAAGTATCCGCTGCTGTTCCTGTTTAGTGCAGAGAATCGCGATAAAGGTTACACTAATGATGGTGAAAGTTTTGACAAAGGGAGCAATCAATAATTCCGGATGGTCTCCCACGGTGTACGTTTGAAAAAGCATGCGAATCTCGTTTAAATTAAAAAATATTGCGAAGGCCAGGCCTAAATACCGGAAACGGAACGCGAGATAAAATAGGATAAATGACTGGACAACCGAAACGACTCCTTTATATCGATATGGTATGTGATCACTAAATACCAGCCAATTTACCGCAAGGTAGGAAAAAATATAAATGAAAAATTCAACCTTGTGAAGTGTGCTATGTAAAAAGTTATCGTTCAGTTTTTTAAGCCATGATTTAAACACACAAATGATATTCATGGACAATCCCTTTTCATATATATTTTCACTGCCATCAAACAGGATTTTAAAGTATTTTGACTGGTGAATGGAATTATATAAATTTTATGGCAAGTGAATCATTCATATAAACTTTCGGTTATTTTCGGGGATTCTTTAGAGGTGGGTGTCTGATGATTAAGGCCATGGGTAATTCAAATTACATAATAATTATAACATATTGTTGCAAAGCTACAATTAAAAAATATCCGGTGGAGTTTGTTTTTTTAACAAATATTTAAAGGAGATGGGAATGATGAATACGATTGTTACCGGAGCGAATAAGGGTCTCGGGTTGTCTTTAGTGAAAGTGTTTGCGGCCAATGGCCATCAGGTGACCGCGGGAGCTTACGGGAGGGAGGATGCGGTTTTATTGAATGATTTTGCAGCTTCCAGCGCCGGTAAAATCAATGTAATCCCTATGGATGTTACGAATGAAGCTTCCATTAAGGATGCGGCGCAGCAAATATCAAACATATATGGCAAAATTGATATTTTAATCAACAATGCCGGTGTATTGATGCCAGGGGACAGAAAAGCGGCAATCGGGGAGATGGATATTGAAGAGTTGCGTCGTTCCCTTGAAATCAATACCATCGGTACCGTTATCACCATCAAGCATTTTCTGCCCTTGATGCGTGCTGATGGCCGGGGCATGATGATCTTCATTACGTCGGAAGCCGGCAGTATTTCCGGTTCCGGCGCTAATTTTCCGGCTTATTCCATATCCAAGACCGCCGCGAATAAGGCAGTATTCATCTTACGGGCTACTATGGGGGAAAAATATAAAATTTACGCGATGCATCCCGGTAGAATGAATACGGACATGGGCCGGGCCACCGCCCAGATCGAACCGGAAGAAGCCGCTGATGGGATTTACCGGATTGCTATGGGAATTACCAAGGTGGATGATAATGGACCCGGATTTATCAATTATAAAGGAGAGAATGTGGTTTTATAGTTGCGAATTCCGTTAATATTTTGCTTTTTGAGACGAGGAAAATTTAAAAGAGCAATAATGTTATGATATAATAAATATAAATATTATGACATCATTTAGATAAAGGCGGGATTTTTTAATGAAAATGAACTATTCTCCAAAACTTATTCAAAGGACCTTAATTGTTTTGTTGTTGATTGTGGGTGTCGTTGGCGCTAATCGCACCGATTTAATGGCCGATACAATCATTCGGGATATGGGAATCAGCCCGATTATTACGCTTCCGATAAAGCCTATTCCTACGGGTATTTACAAGTTACCGCTAATTAACGGCTCTGATTTAATCCCCACAGCGTTATTCTTTGACTCCGGGAACGTTTTGAACGTAACTTTTAAAAATGAAGGGAATCTGGAGGTTCCGGAGGGCGTGGGGAGTTTAAGCATATTTATTGACGGGAAAGCTGTTGGCGGCTACAGTCTGTCGTATCTGGCCAATCAATCATTCCGTAATCCGGGTGGCAGCACCACCATTCGAACCAATTTCCGGATGAGCGGCAGCAATCGCCGGATCGCCGTTGTGGTCGATTCCGGCTATGAAATTCGGGAACTCAATGAGTTTCAAAACACCCTCTCCCGGACCATGACCCCGCCTGCTTTAACCGGACCCGATTTTATAATTGGCGATCTCAGTCTGGATACCGGCAGTAATCTGATAATTACCGTCAAGAATATCGGAAACGCTGCTTCTTTGAGCAATTTGGCGGTTCGAATGCGGGTCATTGTGAACGAAAGTGTTGCAGCCGATCTTACGCCAAGCTTGCCCGCGTTGGCCGCAAATGGCGGTTGGACGGTGATTACTCCCAATCCGGCCATTCCCGTCAATCCGGATAGTAAAGTACGGGTATTGCTAAACACTAATAATCTCTATGATGAGTTGGATGATACCAACAATGTCCGGGAAGAGATGCTGCCCAACGGGTATTCATTAGCGGCCTACAATACTTTGCTGGCTTTACCGCTGATTCAAAATAATATGGTTTGGCGGAATGGCAATGGCGATCGAAATTACGGGGCATGGTCCGCCTCGGAGCGGAATGATCTGATGAATGTTATATCAACTCTGGAAAATGGGGAACCGTTGCCGGTCATTGCGCCTCCGGCGGTAAACTCCAATGGCTACATATCGGCCGGTGACGCCTGGCAGATATATCTTTCCTATATTGCTCAATCATTATGGGCGGAAGTCCATCAGGTTGTCCCTTGGAGCCTCTTGAATTTTACCGACTCGCAATTGGTCTGGTTGTTGGATGGCCGGAAATTGATAACTTATATTTCGACTACCAATCAATATCTGTTTTATTATAAGGTGGGTGAATGTACCGCCTGGAATCCCAAAATCAGTTATGAATTTCTCTCCAATCTCGGTTTGGTTCAAGATAGCCAAATGGATACCGTGTATGCGCTTACCAACTGGATGAGGGCTCATTTACAGCACATGGGCAGTCCGAATAACAATATGGACCAATACGGTTACGCAGGACCGGCCCCGGCGGATAAGATACTCTATCCATTGGAAGGCAAGGGTTACGTTACCACAGGTTGTTGGTGTACTTCCGGCCTTTACGCCGCAGTGTTACGCAGCGTCAATATCCCGGTGGAACAGGCGATAATCAATTTCGGGGGCACCCATAGCCGGACGGCTTTTCCTACGATTGATCGCGGTTTGGCCCACGGCGATGATCCATATAATATATATTTGGTTCCATCCGGAGGAGCGGCCCCGATTGATAGAATATTTTATACATATGCAGAGATAAATGATCTGTTCGTCAACCCGATCTTAGATACCGCCAACGGAATTACCAATACCATCGGCGAACAGGCTTCGTATAATAAAGGAAAAAACACATTGCAACTCGCCTACGATTATATGACTGATGGGCTTCTGGTTGAATATGCCCAATATGGTCCGGTATATCTTAACGATTCACTACGCGGTCCCCGGATTGGCGGCGGGGTTCGGGAATACGCCAAACCGTATTTTACCGATGCCGAACGGGCGGCCATGGTTACAGCCGTGGAGAATAAGATTATGGCGATTGGGGATGGCGATTTGACCACCGGGAAGAACAAAGTGATTGAGCGATTTAATCGTTTCTTACAGCACAAATAAGGGCATTCATCCCGGCCAGGTTATGGAAGGTTAATTCGGATTTGTAGCGGCATTCAAAAGCACCTATGGAGATAGGTGCTTTTGAATATACTGGGTTAAATTGAATAAAACCCTATGTTTCTTCACTAATAATTCGATTATTTACGAACTTTCTCAGTGCAATTAAGTACAGCCTCAGATGAATTGGTTGGGGCTTCATTTAAGGTTTTAATGCTTGATGCGGACCATCCGGGCTCAAGTTGTTTGAATCTGACATCCACTGGGATATTCGGAAATCTTTCTTCGTAATACTTCCCGGTGGAAGCAAAAAATCCGGTGTCACCACTCGCAAAGCTGAGATCTATAAAGTAATTCTCTTGGATATCATTGAAATAAATTGTAAATGTATCTGACGAATGCTCGACCTTTATAATATTTACGGTATTATAACCGGTATATAAATTATCAGAGAAGCTCCAATCGATTAATGCGCCGTAAACACCATTGACCTTTTCATAAACGGAATAATAGCCCCTAGTATCGATCAACAAACGATAAAAATTATCAGAATCCTGGTAACAAAAGATGATTCCAAATCCATAATCGGCATTTCCGGAAATCTTTTTTACTTTAGTTAACACTGAAGTCATTGGAACCTTACTGTTTAAGTTCCGGTGCCAAAAATTGGAGGATACCTCCCTTGGATCATTGGTGTAAAATTGCATATACCCTAATCCCGTTCCGTCATCACGCCAGACGGAAGATTGTATCGAGGGATCTTCGTAGGGATCTTGGATGGGCCCTCCGCAACCCAGATTAAAAAAAGTGGATAACAGAAGTAAAATAGCTAGGACAAAAATAGTTAAGTGCTTTTTCATTCAATAATCCCCCCAAAATTTTTAGCCTGGATATTCATATCTTACCATTTTAATATATTATTGTCAAAAAACGTTCGATCATGGTGAAGCTGGTTCGGCTTACGTATAAAATAAGGGTATTGATGCCCGGTCGGGTTATTGAAAGGGTAATCCGAATTGTAGTGGCATAAAAAAGCACCTATGGAGAGAGGTGCTTTTCTACTATAAAGTGTTAAATTGAATAAATCATACATTTCTCAACTGATAATTCGATAATTAATAAGCTTTCTCAATACAATTAGGTATAGACTTATTTGAATTGCTTGTGGTTTCATTGAAGGTTTTTATACTTGCTGAAGAAAGTGCGGGTGTAAGTTGGTTAAACCTCACGTCCACCGGAACATTTGGAAAATTTTCATCACCGGATTTACCGCAAGTAGCATAAAAACCACTGTCGCCACTTGTAAAGCTTGAATCAATAAAGGTATAATCCCATAAATCATTGAAGTATACAGTGAAGGAATTTGGGGTAGTTGTAGAAAGATTGATCCTTATTTTATTTAATACATCATAACCTGAATATAAAATGGAGGAGTGTCTCCAATCCAATACCGGGGAGAATATGCCATCTACCCTTTTATAAACACAATAATAATTGTTAGTGGTTATTAACAAACAATAAAAATTGTTGCTATCTTGATAACAATAGAGAACGCCATAACCCCAATATTGATTTCCGGAAATCTTTTTAACTTGTGTTTCCACTGAAATCATAGGGGTTTGGGGTGTAGAAAGCGCACACCAAAAATTATAATTATATTCATTCGGATCGTTGGTGTAAAATTGCGTAAAACCCGTTCCTGTTCCATCGTCACGCCAAATGGAAGATTGTATGGGGACGGAGGACCCTCCACAACCTGAATTAATAAAAATAAATCCCCATAGTACAATACCCAGGATAAAAATTGATAAGTGTTTTTTCATTGAATATCCCTCCCCCAATTTATTTATATTAATGTTCATATATTACCATTTTAATATAATATTGTCAAAATTTGATTGAAAATGGAGAAGCTAGTTTCAGTATACGATTATATATATTACCATGGGAATACGGGTATTATAAAAATCTGTTAACAATGATAAGGGTATCATTCAACGTTAATTTTCTTTACTTTGAAACCATGAAGTGATAATATTTATATGGGAAAAATGAATATTAAGCTAGGGGTGCGTTCGCTGAGAGGGATTTTGTCCCAACCCTTTGAACCTGAAGCGGTTAAAACCGCCGTAGGAAAGCCATGAAAATACGCTTACCATTCAGGTAGGCATTTTTTATTTCAGGGGGTTATTTCTTTGCCGACAGCATTGACAATCGCGGGGTCCGACTCCGGGGCCGGAGCGGGAATTCAAGCGGATCTTAAGACTTTTTCCGCGCTAGGGGTTTATGGCGTGACGGTAATCACGGCGCTTACCGCCCAGAATACTCTGGGAGTTCAGGCCATAGAGGTTATCGGGCCGGAGATGGTCCGGAAACAGTTAGAGTCGGTTTTAACGGATATCGGAGCGGACGCCGTGAAGATCGGAATGCTGGGCAGCTCCGGGAATATCGCCGTGGCCGCCGGAATGCTTCGTCATTACCACGCCGGGAACATTGTCCTCGATCCGGTTCTGGCCTCCACCAGCGGCTCGATCCTTCTACCCGGGGAGGCGCGGAACGTCCTTATTGAGCAGTTGCTGCCAGTGGTTGATTTGGTGACTCCCAATCTTACCGAAGCCGGGATCTTGACCGGGACAACCGTTACCAATCCGGAAGATATGAAAAAGGCCGCATATACGCTCCATCAAATGGGTTCCAGAATGGTGCTGGTGAAAGGTGGGCATTTAACCGGAGATCCTATTGATGTTTTTTATGATGGAACAAATTTTACTTTATTGGAAGCCAAACGAATTGCCACCGATAATACTCATGGCACCGGATGCACCCTTTCGTCCGCCATCGCCGCCTATCTGGCCAAAGGCCGGGACCCGTTGTCCGCTGTCCGAATGGCCAAGGAATTTATTAGCGCGGCCATACAATATTCGCTGAAGATCGGTAAAGGAAAAGGGCCGGTGAATCAATTTCATGGAGTCAAAAGTTGTGACATTGAACTGGGGTCTTAGACTTAACAGATTCTTACAAGGAGGAAACACTGATGAAAAATTGGTTTGACGAGGGCGTTCCGGGTATTTTACGAACGATCAAGACCGAAAAGCCGCTGGTACATCATATTACCAATTACGTCACGGTAAATGATTGCGCTAATATAGTGTTGGCCATAGGGGCGGCACCGGTGATGGCCGATGATATCAGGGAGGTCGGTGATATAGTCGCCATTTCGTCGGCGGTGGTATTGAATATCGGGACCTTGAACCAGCGTACGATAACGGCGATGCTGGATACTGGAAAAATGGCCAATAAAAGAGGGATACCGGTGGTGCTTGATCCGGTGGGAGCGGGGGCCACCGGACTTAGAACGGATACGGCGGCCCGGTTGATTGATGAAGTGAAGTTGGCGGTTATCCGGGGTAATATTTCAGAGATTAAGGCGGTTAGCGGGGCGGGAGGAAGCACCCGTGGAGTCGACGCCGGTGAAAGCGATTCAACCGGCGCGGATGGTATTGAAGCTGTAAAGGGAATTGCAATGGATTTAGCCCAAAAGACCGGAAGTGTGGTTGCGATTACCGGAGTCATTGATGTGGTTTCGGATGGAACAAGGAGTTGTTTTATTAAAAACGGGCATGCCATGATGGCCGGTATTACGGGTACAGGGTGTATGTGTACCTCGTTAATCGGGGCTTTTTGCGGTGTGAAGGAAGACCATGCCGTGGCTACGGCGGCGGCGATAATGGCCATGGGAATTGCCGGTCAAAAGGCTTACCGGAGGGTTGAAACCGCCGGACTTGGAAATGGAAGCTTCCGGGTCTTCCTCATGGACGAGATTAGCCGGATGGACGATGAAACATTAATGAATGAAGGGAAAATCAGCATTGGTTAAACAATTCGACCCTATACTTTATGTAGTAACGGACCGGAGTTGGCTGAACGGAAAGCGGTTTGTTGATCAAGTGGAACAGGCCATTCTTGGAGGCGCAACCATGGTCCAGCTCAGAGAAAAAAACATATCAACCCGGGATTTTATAAATATGGCTGCGGAAGTCAAACAGGTGACCACGCGGTATGGTATCCCGTTAATCATCAATGACCGGCTTGATATTGCACTGGCGGTAGATGCTGCCGGCCTGCACGTTGGCCAGGACGATATGCCGGCGTTAACTGCCCGGCGTCTGCTGGGGCCCGGGAAGATTTTGGGAGTTTCAGTAGCCAATGTGGCGGAAGCCGTTCAGGCCGAAAAAGACGGCGCCGACTATCTGGGGGCGGGCGCGGTATTCCCGACCGGGACCAAAAACGACGCGGGTTACGTGGAATGCCGGGAATTAGAACGAATAACCGGTGGGGTTGCGATTCCGGTGGTGGCCATTGGCGGCATCAACGAAACCAATATGCCAATGTTAAAAACGTCGGGAATTCAAGGGATAGCAGTGGTATCGGCGATTTTCGCCAAGAACGATCCCCGTAAAGCTGCTGAAAATTTGAAACGGATGGCCGGGGAAATTATTGGCGCATGTGCCTGCAAGGAGACCGGCGGGTGATGAAGGCGGCTATCTTCGATCTGGACGGTACCTTAATCGACTCCATGGGGGTTTGGGATAAAATCGGCCGGGATTTTTTAGCCGCCCGGGGGATCAAAGCGCCCGATGATTTAAGCCGGATAGTGAAAAACTTAAGTTTCAGCGAAACAGCCGGATATTATATCCGGAGATTTTCCTTGCCGGATCAGAGTGAACAGTTGATTGCGATATGGAATGCCATGGCTTACCGGGAGTATGCCGGAAATATCGAATTAAAACCCGGAGTACGGGAATATCTTATAAAATTGAAGGGGAATAACATTCGAATGGGTATCGCCACCGCAACCAGTAGAGAGTTGGTGGAAGCGGTGTTGCGGCGGCATGAAATTTTCTCGTTTTTTCAAACGGTTGTAACCATTGACGACATCGGTAAGGGGAAGGAATATCCCGATATTTTTCTGCTGGCCGCCCAAAAGCTTAATGTTAATCCCCGGGATTGTATTGTATTTGAAGATTGCCTGCATGCGATAAATGGAGCCAAACTGGCGGGAATGAAAGTGCTTGCGGTTTATGACCTCGCATCGGCTCATGAGAAACCGGAAATGGAACGGATTGCGGATGGATATATTCAGGATTTCAGGGAGTTAATATAAGGGTTAAATAACTTAGCGGGGACACCCCGCGCCCCGGCAGAGCTTCTCTGCACTCTTTTACATGCTGAGTACATAAAAAACCAATATTTTAGTAGGAGGAACTTAAAATGAATTATACGACCCAGATGGATGCGGCCCGAAAAGGGATCATTACCAAGGAAATGCGGCGGGTGGCCGAACGGGAGTCCATAAATATTGAGAAAATCGCCGGGTTGGTGGCTGAGGGGAAAGTGGTCATCGCCGCCAATAAAAATCACCGCGCCATCGATCCTTGCGGAATCGGGGCTGGGTTATCCACTAAAATCAATGTCAACCTGGGGATTTCCAAGGATTGCGATAATTTTGAAAATGAATTGATAAAAATAAAAAGAGCCTTGGAGTTAAAGGTAGACGCCATTATGGATCTGAGTTCCTTTGGGAAGACGGCGGAGTTTCGGCGCAAATTACTGGAAATTTCCCCGGCGGCCGTTGGCACGGTACCGGTTTATGACGCTATCGGCTTTTATGATAAAGAACTTCGGGAGATCAGCCCGGATGAATTCATCGCGGTAATCCGGCGGCACGCGGAGGATGGCGTGGATTTCATGACCGTTCATGCCGGATTGAACCGGATCGCGGTGCAGCGATTCAAAAACAATCCGCGATTGACCAATATCGTTTCGCGGGGCGGCTCCTTGCTCTACGCCTGGATGGAGTTGAATCAAAGTGAAAATCCGTTTTTCGAACAATTTGACCGGATTCTCGACATCTGTGAAAAGTATGATGTAACCTTGAGCCTTGGCGACGCGCTCCGGCCCGGCTGTATCAAGGATGCCACCGACGCCAGCCAGATTCAAGAATTGATTACCTTGGGAGAATTAACCAAGCGAGCTTGGGCTAGAAATGTGCAAGTCATGATTGAAGGGCCGGGGCATATGAAAATTGATGAAATTTCCGCCAATGTGGTAATGGAAAAGAAACTCTGCCACGGCGCGCCGTTTTATATATTGGGTCCGTTGGTAACCGATGTGGCTCCGGGGTATGACCATATCACCAGCGCCATTGGCGGAGCCATTGCCGCGTCCGCCGGAGCCGATTTTCTTTGTTATGTGACTCCCGCTGAACATCTGCGGCTTCCGACACTAGCCGATATGGAGGAAGGGATCATCGCTTCCAAAATCGCCGCCCATGCGGGAGATCTGGCCAAGGGTATTCCGGGCGCGGCTGAGTGGGATCGGAAAATGAGCGAGGCCCGGGCCGCTATTGATTGGGAGCGGATGTTCAGTTTGGCCATTGATCCGGATAAAGCCAGGCGATACAGGGAAGAATCCAAGCCGGAATTGGATGATACCTGTACCATGTGCGGGAAGATTTGCGCGGTAAGGACCATGAATGAGATTATGAAGGACGGTGTTTGACAGAGATTATAAAATGGGAATTATTACGTTCGGAGCCGGCGGCATCACTTTTCGGTATGGAGACGTTTATCCGTTCGGTTACGCCTCCACCGTTAATATGGCTATTCTTGTTGTGTAGTCATCAAAAAATTTATGGAAAGGTTTTAATTCACTTAAAGGATTATCAGTAGAAGTATTGAAGTAATATAAAACCTAAAATGATTATTAAGCCGTTTTTATACAATCACCAACATTGAATTCATTATAACCATCGAACAACAAAGCCGGGGGGAAAACCATGGAATGTATAATTCCATCCGTTATTTTAATGGCCAGTAGCGCTTTGATGGTGGCGGCGATATTCTTTTATCTTTACTATCAATATCGTGAACAGTACATCAAAATTTGGGCTATGGCATCCCTTGGTTTTGCATGGGGTCCTATATTTACTTTGTTATCATTTTGGGTTATCCCAATGAATTTGGGAATCATGGGAGAAGAATATGCTTTCCTGATTGCCAGCGCTCTTTTATTAAACGGTATCTATATTTTCTTAAATAAAAAAATGCCATTATGGGTGAAATATTGTTGTCTAATCACCGGAATCTGGATTGGTTTCCGGTTTGTTATCCCATTGCCTATTATTTTTTATACATTACCCGTATATATTTTTATTACCTTGCTATTTCTTTATGCAGGGTTAGTGCTGTTTCGTAATTGGCGGTTTACGGGGACCGGTGGAATCGTATGCGGTTGGGTATTGGTCATCGCAGGTTTTAGCTTGCTGGATTATCCTTTCATGCGGCAAAATGGATGGTTTAAATCCTGGGGTTATCTGGTATCGGCCATTTGTATTACCACCTGTATCATTGGTATTTTGCTGTTTTATTTTCAAAAAGTCCGCCATGATTTGAGTCAAAGTGAGGCCCGCTACCGCTTTATGGCTGAAAATGCCCGGGATATCGTTTATCGTCTGCAGATTATTCCGGAACTCAAGTATGAATTCATAAGCTCCGCAATATTTGAAATCACCGGTTATACCCCGGAAGAGCATTATCAGAATCCGAACATCATTTTCACCATCGTTCATCCCGATTATTTGAAGGTAATGCAACAGATCACTACCGGTGAATTTGATTACACCAAACCCCTTTCTATTCCCTGGATTCATCGCAATGGACAAATCGTCTGGATCGAGCAGTGTATTCACCCGGTAACCGATAATAGCGGAAAAGTCTTTGCTTTGGAAGGTATTGCCAGAAATGTTACCGAGCGGATTGAGATGGAAGAACAATTGAAATTTATGAGTATGAGAGACTCATTGACCGGAGTATATAACCGGACCTTTTTTGAACAAGCGTGTCTGAACTTTGATACGGAAAGTTATAACCCTTTGGGAATCATTCTTTGTGATATTGACGGGTTGAAGTTAATCAATGATACTTTGGGGCATGATGCCGGAGATTGGTTATTATTAGCGGCGGCTTGGTCCATTCAGGAATCTTTTCGTGATAATGATGTAATCGCCAGGATTGGCGGGGATGAATTTGCCGTTATTCTCACCAAAACCCCCTCTATTCTGGTTGAACAGGCGGTGAAACGCATCGAAAAAGCGGTGGAGAATTATAACAGTTTTGAAGTGGGAGTCCATTTAAGTATGTCGATTGGATGCGCTTTCCGGAACGATTCCAGCATAAGTATGGTGGATCTCTTTAAAAACGCCGACAATAACATGTACCGGGAGAAATTATACCGGAGTAAAAGTGTCCGGAGTACCATGATCAATACCCTTATGAAAACATTGGAAGCCCGGGATGTGATCACTGAAGAGCATACGGAAAGACTGCAAGATACAGTGGTTAAACTGGCAACCGCGGTGGGATTTCCGGAGCATCGTCTCACCGATTTACGATTATTAGCCCAATTTCATGACATTGGAAAGGTGGGAATTCCCGATCGGATTCTGCTGAAACCCGGGAAATTAACACCCGAAGAAATTTTGGAAATGCAGCGTCATTCTGAGATCGGTTACCGTATCGCCCAGTCTTCGCCCGATTTAGCCCCTATTACCGATTTGATATTACGGCATCATGAGTGGTGGAACGGTAATGGGTATCCGTTAGAGCTGAAGGGGGAGGAAATTCCCTTAGAATGTAGGATTTTGGCAATTGTTGATGCTTATGACGCCATGATCAATGATCGTCCTTACCGGCAAGCCCTTGCCTGGGAGGAAGCCTTGACTGAATTGAAAAAGGGTGCCGGAGTCCAATTCGATCCGTATCTGGTGGAGGAATTTGTAAAATTAGTGGATGTCAAACAACAAGTTATCGGATAAACAAACGGATGAACACACGACAAAGATATGAAATATATAGTGATTTGTTCTTTCAGGTTTGCTATATATTGAATATCTTTGTCGTTTAGACAGCCTCTACATTATTCCCCCAACGAAAAAAGAATCATATTCTTTTTTTGCTTTTCCACCCCAAATATATTATACTATTGAATAATACGTTAATTACTGAATTGTTTTCCAATCATTTACAAACCATATCTGTGCGGCCATATCCATCCCTAAAATTTAATAATTCGGGAACCATTTTGTAATATTTTCGTTACAATTTCTTGCATCCCATAACTCTCTATCTTCCACCTCATCCCTGCTGCCGGTTGCAACCTTGAATGCCGATTTTCCCGGAATGCAACTTTATAATAATACATCTAATTTTGACAAACACACCGAAGGAGGTTGATGCAAACGTGATCGAAGTAACGAATCTAACCAAAGTTTATCCAAATCAAAAAGGGGTTAGAGAAATCAGTTTCAGTGTTGCCAAGGGCGAGATCATGGGGCTGTTGGGGCCGAACGGAGCCGGAAAAACAACCACCATGCGCTTGATCACCGGTTATTTGTGCCCAAATAGCGGTTCGATTAAGGTCGGTGATTATGACATCGCGGACAATCCGGTGGAAGTCCGGCGGCAAATCGGGTATATGCCCGAAAATCCGCCTATTTATCCGGAGATGACGGTAGCCGGCTATTTGCGGTTCGCCGCCTGTTTAAAAGGAGTCGCTAAAAACCGTCTGGGAGATGAAATTAACCGGGTTGTGGGACTCACAGGGCTTGATGGGGTATTGGCCCAATTGATCGGCAGTCTTTCCCGGGGGTATAAACAAAGAGTGGGACTGGCGCAAGCGCTACTGAACTCCCCGCCGGTTTTAATCTTTGATGAGCCCACCATTGGTCTGGATCCAAAACAAATCATCGAAATGCGGGATCTGATTAAAAATCTGGCCCGGGAACATACGGTGATTCTCAGCTCTCATATTCTCCCGGAAGTGAATATGATTTGTAGCAAGGTGGCAATCATTGCTCAAGGTCGGCTGGTAGCCGTGGATACTCCGGAAGGTTTGTCCCGCCAGCTAAACAGTGGTCAAAAAATTGAGTTAGAAGCCAAAGCGCCGAAGGAAACCATTGAAAAGATTCTCAGTTCACTCAAAATGTTGAATGATGTCACATATACCGGCCCGGGCAAAAACTCCGCCCAGGAAAGCCATCGGTTTACCGTTCAAAGTGGGGAAGAGGGCGATATCCGGGAAGACATCATGCAAGCATTTGCCGCGAATAAAGTACTCATCCTGGAGATGCATACCATTAATCTAAGTCTGGAAGAGATATTCCTGCAATTAACCACTACAGAAACAGAGGAATTCGAGGACGGTTCTGAAACCGGCCAAAACGGCGACGGAAGGGAGGACGCGGCCAATGCGTAATATTGTGACGATCATGCGCCGTGAATTATCGTCTTATTTCTTATCCCCAATCATTTATATCTTGCTGGCCCTGTTTGTCTTGATTTATGGATTTTTCTTTATCTTGATGTTTTTGGGCCGGGGTAATGGGGGTATTGCCAATCTTCAATACAGTTTTGGTGATTTGGTGATTGTCTTCTTAATTATCATCCCCCTCTTGACCATGCGTTCGTTGGCCGAAGAACGGAAGCTGGGGACTGAGGAGTTTTTGATGACCTCTCCCATTACCTCGGCGGAGATCGTTTTGGGAAAAATGGCGGCATTAACAGTCTCCTTCTTGATTATTATCAGTACAATTCTGGTCCATCTCTTCATTGTGCTGACCATAGCCCGGCCGGAATTGGGACCTATCATCTCCAGTTTCATCGGCTTATTTTTATTGGGTTTAACTTTCCTCTCCATCGGTCTTTTTACTTCATCTCTGACCGATAATCAAATCGTCGCCGGGGCGGTGAGCTTCACCATTTTATTGCTGCTTTGGCTGGTTAACTGGCTGGCCGGCGCTTTTACCGGAGTCATGAGCCAGATTTTCAATTCCATATCCCTTATTAATTATTTTGCTGATTTTACGAAAGGAATTTTGGATACGGCCAATATCATCTTTTATTTATCGGTGACGGCCTTATTTATATTCCTTACCATACGGCAGGTTGAAGCGCGGAGGTGGCGGTAATCATGAGCAATCCTAACAGCGAATCAATGATGAAAAAATCAAGTCCCATACCCAATATTAGCAAATTTATTTTTAGTTGCAACACGCTTTTGATAGTTATCATCGCGCTGGCCGTAACGGTGGTCATTAACCTGCTGGCGACCCGGTTCAGTTACCGGTTGGATCTTACCAAAAATCAAATGTATTCTTTAAGCGAACAATCCATTCAAACCATTCGGGAGTTGAACAAGCAACCTAACCGTTTGAAAATATACGCTTTTTTCCAAACCGGTGATGGCAGCCGGGAAACGGTGGAGGATTTGGTAAAACAATATCAAAAACGGGGCGCCAAGATCGATTTTGAGTTCATCGATCCTTATAAAAGACCCGCTGAGGCTAAAAAGTATCAGATTCAACAAGTTCAGGATATCGGCACCATGGTGTTGATCCAGGGAAATAAAGTTATGAAACTCTTGCCGCAGGAACTTATCAAGAACCCGGAAGAATATGGCGGCATGCCCTCATTTGCCGGTGAACAGGCGTTAACCCGGACAATCAACAAAATGCTCAATGTTGAGACCAAAAATCTTTATTTATTGCAAGGCCATGGTGAAAAAGAATTCGCCCGGGCTAAAAACTATATGGCCGGTGAAGGATACGGGGTCAAAACCTTGGATTTGGCCAAACAAGGCGCCATTCCCGCCGATTGTGCCGAATTAATTATCGCCGGACCGGATCGTGATCTGCTGGCTCAGGAAGTCAAACTCATTGAAGGTTATATGGATAACGGCGGACGGTTGATGATCTTTTTGGATTATGGGCTGAAAAAAGCAATGATTCCGAATATTAACGGCTTGATAAAAAAATGGGGAATTGATATCGAGGATAGTCTCGTGGTTGAAGCTGATCCGAACCGCCATGCCATGTTCGACAATGCAACCATTATCCCTTATTACCGTAGCCATAACATTACCAATGACTTAATGAACGGCAAAATCAATACAATACTCCAGGCTAACCGGGCTTTAGTCAAGATGGCGGATTATCAAGGGGATGCCATTGCATCCGTAATCCTGGAGAGCAGCCCGAAGTCCTGGGCGGAAACAAATCCCCAGAAAGTACCTAGCCAGGATTCGTTTGAAACCAAAGGCCCGGTTCCATTGGGAATCGTAGCCCACCGCCGCGGAGGAGCCGAAAAAAACGGTACGGAAGGCCGGTTGGTGGTGATGGGCTCGTCTTCATTTTTGCAAGACGGAATCATCAGTGAGGGTGGAAACTTGAACCTCTTTTACAACATGACTCAGTGGCTTCTGGGACAAGAGGATCGCATTTCCATTCTACCGAAAGAGATAGATTTTACCAGGGTAACATTAACTCCCGCCCAGGGCCAATGGATTCAGTTGTTCGTATTCATCATTTTCCCGGCGCTATTTCTGGTTGCCGGTGGGGTTATCTGGTTCAGGAGGCGGGCTCGATGAAAAAAAAGAGCAGCTTACAAAATACAATCATCCTGGGCTTGGTCTTACTGTCTATGGGTGGCGCTCTTTGGTGGCTGCTTTCAACCCAGGAAAATGCGGTCAATAAAAAACTGATGCTCCAAATCCCGGAACTTTCGGTGGAAACCATCGAGGTTACCAAAATCGATGATCAAGGCCTTAAGCAACAATACACCGTGCGCCGTACCGGTCCGGGCGCATGGAAATTGGACAAACCTTTTCAAGATATTGTCAACGTCACCACCGTCACCAACATGGTCAAGGTCTTTGAAAAATTTGAAGCCGAGAGCACAATTGCCGGTGTCAATAATTTAGCGGAATACGGTTTGGACAAACCGGCCTTGACTGTGAAAATCGGATATAAGAAGTATCGGAGTGTAACACTGTTAATCAGCGCCGAAACTGCTTTTCAGGGGTCATATTATGCCAAATTCACCGATAAACCTGAGGTGATGGTGATTAATTCCTCGATCAGAACCAACTTGAATTATGATATGAATAATGTCCGGGAGAAAAAGGTTCTGGAGATAGACAGTAAGAGTGTACGACAAGTGGAATTTCACAACCGGAATATGCCGGGTTATTTACTGGCCAATGAAAACGGTTCATGGACTTTGGAGGCCCCTTTCCGGGAACGGATGACCCCGGCGCAGGTAACTCAGGTAATTAATTCCCTCAATGTACTGAATTCCGATGAAATCATCGATAATGCCGCAGATTTGAAAGCATACGGGCTGGATAATCCGGAATACCGGCTGAATCTAATTTTAAACGACGGAAATACGATTGTGATAAAGGCCAATAAAGTTGAGGATAATTATTATCTCACCAGCAGTTTGCGTCCCACATCCGTATTTATGCTTGGCAGTTTCGCCACCCTGGACTGGCAGTTTGATCCGGGAACCCAACTGGATAAACGATTGGTTATTTATGGCAGAGATCAAGTCCGGTCGGTGAAGTATCAACGAGAGGGGAAGCCGGAACAGGAATTAAAAGGGGATAGTTTAACCGCCATATGGGTATCATTGAGTCAATTAAATGTAACTGGATTTAATGATTCAAAACCGGGCCGGCCGGCCACCGCTGAAAGCATCAAGGCGTTGCAGCCCATTTACCGGTATACATGCTCTTTTAACGCTAAAGATGCTCAAGATCTAGTATTATCGATTTATGCCGCTCCCGGATCCGGATATTATATCACCAGCAGTGAACGACAATATGTTTATAAAATAAACAAGAGTGACATTGATAACCTCAATCAAAAGATTATGGAAAATATAAAATCGAACTAATCAATCAAGTGTGAATAAAAACTAGCCCAGGCCGGGTTTCTTAGTGATATTTTACAGGCCTGGGCTAGTTTTTAAGTTGACGAAAACCTTATATCATCAGGACCGGCATCGAGACCTTTCTAATTTAGAAAGGGTATTTTTTTGATATGGGGAATAATCACCGTCCTTAATCTGCTGTGGATCTTTTTTGGAGCAGTTGCGGCTGTGCTGATTGGATTTGCTGGAATGGCTTTGCTTTCAATCCATGATTGCCCAAATCATCGTGTTTGCCGGGTTAGCCGCTGTTCTTTGGGGTTTACTGCGGTTGGAACGTTGTTTGGATAAAAAATGTTGGAAAAGGGATATATATAATTCTTTAAAAGTTATTGTAAAATCTTTAGAATAGTTATGAATTGACGCTTTATTCGTTGTAAAAAACCACAAAAGACACTATATTTTCATCTTCAAAAAACCGATTATATATATGACTTAAATTTTTATTCGGCAAGTGCTTTTAATTTTCTGATAAGGCGCAGAAAAACTGGCCTAATCGAGTAGATTCACTAAACTTGATAGTTTAGTTGTAGAGTTCTTATATGGCGTGATTCTTAAATTGCTTGCCGGATTCAGGTTAAAGTTCGGGCAAATTTTGGAAAGAATATGCCTTTTCCATTCATCGCTCAAGGAGGGGCTGTCGTGCCCAAAAATACCTCCAATAAAAGGCCCACGGTTGCATTTTTTATCGCTGAATTAGAAGGAGACTACGCCGGTTTATTTAATCGTGGCATTTTTGACGGCGCCATGGATAATGACGTAAATTTGCTGGTATTTCCGGGCAAAACACCGAAAATCCCTTATTTTTATCAATACCAATGCAATGTGATTTATGATCTGGTGAGCATCGATAATGTGGACGCCCTGATTCTTCCCTCCGGACAGTACTGCAATTATTTCACCAGAGAGGAATATGAACAATTTTATCGCCGCTATTTGCCCATGCCCATTGTTAGTATCACCATTCCACTTCCGGAAGCGGTAAATATTCTGGTAAACAATAAAAAGGGTCTTCACGACGCTTTAAACCATTTGATTCGCGAACATCATTGCCGGCGTATCGCTTTTATCAGAGGTCCCGTGTTAAATATGGAAGCGGAGGAACGTTATGCGGCATACCTTGAGGTCCTAAATGAGAACAAGATTTCGTATGATCCCGATCTGGTCTGCCCGGGTGATTTTACTTGTTATGCGGCGGTTGAGGCTGTTAACACGCTTTTGGATGTCCGCAAAGTTAAATTTGACGCTGTGGTGGCCGCTAATGATGAGATGGCGTTAACAGCTTTAACGGCGCTTCAAAGCAGAAATATCCGGATACCGGAAGATGTAGCGGTGGTCGGGTTTGATGATGTGGAAGGCGCCAGAATTTCCAGCCCTTCATTGACCACAATCCGCCAGCCCATTTACGAAATGGCTAAGAAGTCGGTAGATCTGGCTTCATCATTGATTCGCGGTGAACGGGTTTCCGCAACTACTATTATGAATACGGAAATGGTCATCCGGGAGTCTTGCGGCTGCCTATCCAAGGAGTTTCAGTATATGAGCAAGGCTCCGGTACTGGAATTAGGAAAAGGCTCCATCAGGCATCTCGGCAAGATCCAGGAAGTTTTTGTGAACAATGAAATGCGGGAGATGAACCAAACAAAGATCAAAAAGAAAGTGATCATCAATTTTATCGATCAAATATTCAAAGTCTTTGAAAATCCGGATGGTCCCTTTCATACCCAGGAATTGTTAAATTATATGATGACCGCCATCAATCAACAAAATATCGGTGACGACGATATTTTATATCTGCAAAACATGATTACCCGCCTGCGGAAAAGAATTCTCCGCTTTGCCAGTGGCCATAAAAATTTAATTCTAATCGCCGACTTTTTTGATGAATTACGGGTATCGGTCATGCAGGTTTTTATCCGGAGAAACGCCCGTTTGTGGGCGATTCACCACAATGATGTCCGTGTATTGAGGGGCGTATTGAGTGGAATGATCCCCAAAATATATGATACGGGCGAATCGCTGGATGCCATCTCCCAGGAATTAAAACAATTGGGCTTAAGTAGCTGCTATATTTATTTGTATGAAAGAGAAATAAGCCACTACCGCGATCAAGTATGGGTCATGCCTCCCGGCGCGGAATTATTAATGGCTTATAATAAAGAAGGACTGGAATTAAAACATAAAGGCCAGAACATTCCAACCAACCGTATCTTGAATAATGAGTTGCTGCCTCGAAATGAGCGTTATGTCATGGTGCTGAACCCGCTATTTTTTATGGAGGAGCAACTGGGCCTCATGCTCTGCGAGTTTAAAATCGATGACAGCTATATGTATGAATCCATCTTCGTGGAGATTAGCTGTGCTCTGAAACTATATTATCTGATTAAAGCCCGGAAACAGATAGAAAACCGGCTGCGTGACGCCCTTCATGAACTGGAGATTTACAATGAACGTTTGAATTGTATCAGTCAAACCGATGAGCTTACCGGGCTTAACAACCGGAGAGGTTTTCTGAGCCTTGCCCGTCAAAATCTGGATCTGGCGCGCCGAATGAAAAAGAGCGGCCTGCTTTTTTACGCCGATCTTGATGGGTTAAAACTGATAAATGATACTTTCGGTCATGAAGAAGGGGACATTGCCATTATACAAACCGGGTTGCTGCTTCGTAAAGCGTTTCGTAACGCCGATATCATTGCCCGCCTGGGGGGTGATGAGTTTACAATTTTTACGGTGGACTCTTCGGAAAGCTTCATTCAGGAATTACAAACCCGTTTAAACCGGCTGATTGACGAATACAACCGCCATTCCGGCAAGCCGTATCTGATTTCCATCAGTATCGGCGCCGTGCCTTTCGGCGGTGATGAAAACACCAAGATTGAACAACTGCTGGCCCAAGCCGATAATCTGTTGTATGAACAAAAGAAAGCCAAGAAGCATAGGCGGATCGGACTGTTGCGAGAGTGAAAGAGCGCGTATAGCATATGGCGTATCGCGTATCGTGGTAGTCGTAGGACATGGGTGAAAGACCATGTATGGTTCTCTTTGGAGTAAATCAATGAATATAATTAAAGCTAAGGGTATGCCTGGTTTCGGGACAGCCCTTGGTTTTAATTAACGGTTGACATTTATAGCCACTTCATTATTTTCGGTCCATCAGGAACTGCAACTCGGTGATCCATTGGTTCGGGTCCGGTTCATCCCAATTACCTTTCAAGTAGCATTCCCGGACCGGTGATTTGATATTTGTTTTTCTTCAGCCACACCGAGATGGCATTGTAAGCCAGATGCAGGGATTCCTATTTTTGGGGGGTTCTTGGACCGGAAGGGGGCGAAGATGGCGAACGTGAATATTTCCATCATTTACTTCTTGGGATGAAATGCTGTAACTTCAGAAATGTTTTTTTATGCCGATATAATATTCGGATAAGATTTATCAGAAATATTTTGAATAGAATTACCTAAAAAAGAGAAGGTTTGTTTCTTTGTTAAAGAGGAAAATAGATAGAGTTATTGATATATAAAATAGTTTTTCTTTCGTAATATATCAATACCTCCTTTAATCCCCCTGTTTTTCTTCCGGAGTTATATTGGCTCAAATCGGATGTTTTGGGGGTCTAATGGAAATTTTCGAAAGGGGTGGTGGCTGGGATCCTTACATTTCTTGGTAAGCGAGTTTTCTAAATAATTTATGGAGGGAATTCAATGAAAAAAGCGATTTTATTGGTTATCGTATTCACGGTACTAATGGTTGGAGTGACTGTAAACGCGGCTCAGCCGATTAATATCGGTTGTGTGATTTACAAGTTTGACGATACCTTTATGACGGCAGTACGCAACAATATTGCGGCCACCGCCAAAGAAAAAGGCGCTAAGGTTGATATCGTTGATGCCCAGAACTCGCAAGCCACTTGTAATGATAAAGTTGACCTTTTCATTACCAAAAAGGTGAAAGCTCTTGCCATTAATCCAGTTGATCGTGCCGCTTGCGGCGTTATTATTGACAAAGCCAAGAAGGCCAATATTCCTTTGGTGTTATTCAATCGCGAACCGTTTAAAGAAGATATCGCCAAATGGAATAAAGTTTATTACGTCGGAGCCATTGCCGAACAATCAGGCACAATGGAAGGCAAACTTTTAGTCGATTACTGGAAGGCTCATCCGGAAGCGGACAAGAATAAGGATGGCGTGATGCAATATGTTATGTTAAAAGGTGAACCCGGACATCAGGATGCCGAACTGCGGACCAAATATTCCATTAAAGCCATTGAAGATGCGGGAATCAAAGTCCAAAAATTAGCTGAAGATACCGGTATGTGGGATCGTGTAAAAGGTCAAGAAAAGATGGCTGCATTTTTAGCCGCCAATGGCGATAACATTGAAGCGGTTCTCGCGAATAATGACGATATGGCCCTCGGCGCCATCGAAGCCTTAAAAGCCGCCGGATACTTTAAAGATGGTAAATTTATGCCGGTAGTCGGCGTCGATGCGACTGCCCCCGCTTTAGCGGCATTAAAAGACAAGACCCTACTGGGGACTGTGCTCAATGATGCCAGGAACCAAGGTAAAGCGACCCTGTTGCTTGCTTATGTCTTAGCCCAAGGCAAAGCCCCGACCAAGGCCAATATCGGTTATGATATTACCGATGGGAAATATGTCTGGGTACCGTATAAACCGATTACCTTGGCCAATATAAAGGACGCCGAGTAATCCGTTTGTTATTTGAAGTTATAAAATTGGCGGGGAGCAGTCATGCTTGACTTGCTCCCCCGTTTTTCAAAATATTTCTACCTCTTTCAAAGAATTTTTTCATAAAAAATTTGTCCAAAAAGCAGCAGGTTTAGAATAGGAATAATGATGGATACTGTCATCAACCTGATTGCAGGGGGGCGTTACGATGGATCAACATAGTTATTTACTTGAAATGAATCATATTTCCAAAGAATTTCCCGGGGTTAAGGCGCTGGATGATGTTACGTTGAAAGTACGTCCCGGTACCGTACATGCCTTGATGGGTGAGAATGGCGCCGGAAAGTCCACGTTGATGAAATGTCTTTTCGGGATTTATAAACAGGATTCCGGGGAGATCATTCTAGGCGGCCATAGGGTAGTGATCGATAATTCCAAAAACGCGTTGGATTATGGGATTTCCATGATTCATCAGGAATTGCATCCGGTACCTTTCCGTAGTGTCATGGAAAATATCTGGCTGGGCCGGTTTCCGGTGAAGAATTTCGGGCCGTTGCCATTCATTGATCATAAAAAAATGTACCGGGATACGCGGCAACTTTTTGAGAGCCTCGAAATGAATATTGATCCACGGACCATTGTAGGAAACCTGTCTGTATCAAAAGTGCAATCCATGGAAATCGCCAAGGCGGTTTCGTATAATTCGAAAGTAATCATCATGGATGAACCTACGTCTTCGTTGACCGAAAACGAAGTGGAACATCTGTTTAAAATAATCCGGGGACTCCGCGGTCAAGGGGTAGCGGTAATTTACATTTCTCATAAAATTGAAGAGATCTTACGAATTTCCGATGATGTGACCATTATGCGGGATGGTAAACGGGTAGGTACCTGGCCTGCTACGGAGTTGACCAATGACTTGATTATTTCCAAAATGGTGGGGCGGGATCTAACCAACCGGTTCCCCGAACGGGATAATGCTCCCGGGGGAGTGGTGCTGAAGGTGGAAGGCCTGACCTCTCCGCATCCCAAATCGTTTAAAAATATTTCGTTCGAATTACACAAGGGTGAAATCTTGGGCATCGGTGGATTGGTCGGGGCTCAACGGACCGAACTCATTGAGGCGCTTTTCGGCATCCGGGCGATTCAGTCGGGAAGTATTTTCTTAAACGGGAAACAAGTGAATATCAAGTCTCCCGAAGAAGCCAAAAAGTATAAAATGGCGTTGTTAACCGAGGAACGCCGTGTATCCGGCATTTTTTCAGTCCTTACGGTATTGGAGAATGTGATCATTGCCAATCTGGCCCGTTATATTAGGTTTCTCCTGCTTGATGATAAACAATGCAAAGCGGATGGTGAAAAAAGCATTCAACGGCTTCGGGTAAAAACTCCGTCGCTGAAAACAATGATAAAGGACCTGTCCGGTGGCAACCAGCAGAAAGTTTTATTTGGAAGGTGGTTGTTGACCGAACCGGAAATATTGCTACTCGACGAACCCACTCGTGGGATCGACGTCGGCGCCAAGTATGAAATATATACGATTATTGCGGGGCTCGCCAAGGAAGGGAAAAGTATTATCATGATCTCTTCGGAAATGCCGGAGTTGATTGGGATGTCCGATCGGATTATGGTAATGTGTGAAGGTCGTCTTTCCGGTTTTGTCGATGGGAAAAGCGCCACTCAGGAAGAAATTATGCGTTTGGCCGCTCAATTTATCGCATAATTAAAAAAGCGGTATATGTGGCTAATTTTTAAGTTTTCACATTGTTCTTAATGCGTAAAAAGCATAATTGAAGGAGGGCTTCCAGCGGTGAATTATAAAAACACAATTAAATTTATATCTGAGAATGTCATCTATTTTGTTTTAGTCTTACTTGTTGTGGTTATCATTTTTATCGATCCGACCTTCTTTCAGCCCAGATGTCTAAGGGATATTCTGATCCAGTCATCAACGCGGGTGATCATTGCCCTCGGTGCTATGTTTGC
This sequence comes from Bacillota bacterium, assembly GCA_023436305.1. Classification (GTDB taxonomy): domain Bacteria; phylum Bacillota; class UBA4882; order UBA8346; family UBA8346; genus JAEZJQ01. The sequence continues at coordinate 47,059 of JAEZJQ010000050.1, read as the reverse complement.
CATTTTAACCGGTGGAGCTGACCTTTCTTCCGGGCGGATGGTAGGCTTTGCAGCGGTTATTTCAGCTTCCATGTTACAAGCGCCTACCTATCTGAGACTGTTTTTTCCGGGACTGCCGAAATTATTAGAAACTGTCCCTTGGTTGGGAGCAATTTGGCTATTCATACCGATTTTAATTGCGATTTTGGTCGGGCTGCTCTTCGGGCTGCTCAATGGATTCATTATTTCCAGATTTGGAGTGCCTCCGTTTATTGCTACACTGGGAACGATGGTTATTATCCTTGGTATAAACTCGATTTATTTTAATCTACCGCCCAATAACTCGCAACCCATTGGTGGACTTCGCGACGATTTTACCACGCTCGGGTCGGGGGCGATTGGTTCCGGTGATTATTCGATACCCTATATTGTGCTTATTGCGCTTGCGGTAACTATCTTTATGTGGATCTTAATGAATAAAACCCGTTTTGGAAAAAACACTTACGCTATCGGCGGCAATATTAACGCGGCCAAGGTCTCGGGTATTAATGTGGGGCGGACTATTTTGACCATGTATGCCATTGCCGGAGCTTTATATGGACTGGCCGGGGTTCTGGAAGCGGCAAGAACCGGCGGTGCTACCAATAACTATGGCAATATGTATGAGTTGGATGCTATCGCCGCTTGTGTTGTTGGTGGAGTTTCCACCACCGGCGGTATTGGAACCATTCCGGGAGTACTGGCCGGGGTGCTGATTTTTGGAGTAATTAACTATGGATTTACTTATATCGGGTTGGATCCATATTGGCAGTTAATCATTAAAGGGGTAATCATTGTCAGCGCCGTGGCGGTGGATATTCGCAAGTATCTGGCCAAGAAATAAAAGATTTAGAGGTCAGGGTAGATTGCTCTACTCTGACCTTTGATATATTTAAAATTTAAAACCCACTTTCCGCAGAGAACCAAGGAATCATTGCAACTGCCATCCCTCAACAACGGTATAATTTCCAGCGGTATTGATATTCGATGTCTATTTGTAAGGTAAATAAATATCTTGAACCCATACTTGGCCGGAGACAATATATACCGGTAATATTAATGGATTGATAAATGGATTGTCACTGCCCCAGGTATAAACGACTATTTGATAATTTCCGTCGGGAATGTCCGCGCCCAATCGATAGGAACCATCGGTATCAATGGGTGATGAGTTAGCAACATCCAGACCGTCCATGGTTTGTAAATGTACATTCGCATCCATGTCTCGGCCTGTTGCCCATCCTGCCACAAAGGGAGTTCCGTCCGGTATGAATACCCGGCCCTTAACGAGCTGATTGGTCAGAATTAAATCCCTGACTATCGTAACACCATATTCTATCCGAATGCTTATCTCTTGCGAACTGGCATAGGGATTGTCCTTTCCCCGGGCATAAACGGATAGGTAGTAATCACCATCGGGAATATTTTCGTCGACTCCATATGTTCCATCGCCCCAGACATTATACCATTTGGAAAATTCATAGTTGGTATTGCGGACAATAATATTGGCCCAGGAGTCATCAGAAAAATTGAATGGACTGCCATCGGGGCATAAGATTTTACCGCTTAAACGATAATTGATAGTGAGATCTTGAGTTAAGACTTGGCCGGAGACAATATGTACCGTGATTGGTGATGAACAGGTGTAAGGGTTATCAGTACCCCAGGAATCAACGATTAATTGATAATCTCCATCGGGGATGTTTCCGCCCAACCGGTATGTGCCATCAAAATCAACAGGTGCAACGGTGATAACATCCACACCATCTCCGTTTCGTAGATGTACGCTACCACCCATATCGCGCCCCACCGCCCATCCGGGTGTAAATGGAGTTCCATCCGGTTTATATACCTGGCCGATGACTAATTGATTGGTTAATGTTAAATCCTGGGTAATCAAGGCGTTTGCGGTGACATGAATATTTAGGTCGGCCGAACTGCCGTAAGGATTAGCGTGTCCCCGGGTATAAGCGGTTAATTTATAATCTCCGCTTGGAATACTTTGGTTTATCTCGAAAGTTCCATCACTGTTAGCGTGAAACCAGAGAGAAAATTGCCAGGTGGCGTCATGAAAGCCGATTTCCACCCAAGAATTCGGTGAATCATTAAATTGGATGCCATCCGGTTGCAAGATCCTGCCGGTGATAGTCTCCGCTAATATCATTCGGTTACTGCCGGCGATCACCAGAAGTAATACCAAGATCAAACAAATAAATCCTTTTATTTTCCATTTTATCATTTTTTACCTCCTTCGAAGAATCGGCTTGTTTTCGCGATACTCAGTTTTTAGCTTTCCTTGATGTTTTTTAGATTTTGGCTATTTGATAATGATAAATTAATTGTGTGACTGAAAATCTCTCTGTAAATTAATTGTTAATCGCCGCTTTACCCTCCTTTCATGGTCATCTCGAATATTATGGGTTTCATAGATACCCAGTAAATCTTGGTATTTATATACCATCACTTTTTGAAAAGGGTTCTTTTCCACATTGCCAAATTGCTTGAATTCTAGTATGTAAACCTAACCATAAATCACTTTTATGTTTCGGCAAACTTGTTTAAACTCCTGTGATTTATTAAAAATTTAATCTAATTTTGACTTTTTGTTAATTCGACTTTGCAAAGGCCCGGACGCGCCTTGCCGGGGTTTACGCAAATGCAAAAGTTGATGGTCTGGCTCGTCGCGGAATTAAAAAATAAAAAACCCGGACCTACGGTCTGGGTTTTAATAAAGATACACTTTAAAATCGCTTTAGTTTTTGGATGTGGCCTTCTCAATGTTGATTCTCTGGCCGTTCAGGGTGGAATTTTTCATCGATATCAGAACTTCGGCGGCATATTCCCGGGGAACTTCGGCAAAAGTAAACCGGTCATAGATGTTGATGGCGCCGATGGACTTTTCGGGCAGGCCGGTCCGGGCGGAAATACCCTGAATAATGTGTTTGGGTTGAATTTGATTATTGCGGCCGGCATTGATGAACAGCCGTACCATGTCACTATTTTTGGCGCCCGTATTTTCAAAATTATCACGATTTTCATCCAAGTTCGCCGGGCGATTGCCCGAACCGGCGGCTAATTTTAAGAAGGCGGCGGCAATGTCCAGAGTCGTAATATCATTGCCCTGCTCGTTTTGAAAGCCGGATTCTTCCAGCATTTTTTCAATATAATTCACATACTTGGACAGATGGCCCGCGGCTACGGTTGTTTTTAAGTTGTCCAGGATATTGTGAATTTTCTTTTCTTCAATATCCGCCAGTGAAGGCGGTTTCTGAGGACGGATTATGGATTTGGTATACCGTTGAATTTCTTTCAGTTTATATATTTCCCGGCCCGATACAAAGGAAAAAGCTTTCCCGGCTTTCCCGGCCCTGCCGGTCCGGCCGATCCGGTGCACATAGTATTCTTCATCGGTGGGTAAATCGTAATTGAAGACCGCTTCGATATCATCTACATCAATCCCACGGGCTGCCACATCGGTGGCAATTAAAACATCAATGGATCCCTTGCGAAATTGGGTCATTACTTTATCCCGTTGTGCCTGCCGCATATCACCGTGAAGCGCTTCCGCCATATAGCCTCTGGATTGCAGGTTGGCGGCCAGTTCATCGACTCGTTTCTTGGTATTGCAAAAAACCAGCGATAATTTAAGATCATAAGCGTCGATAAGCCTGGAAAGCATATCCGGTTTGGTGGATTCCCGGACTTCCAGATAGAATTGCTCGATATTGGGTACGGTTAACTCCTGGTGGACCGCTCTAATGAATATAGGCGTTTTTTGATATTTATGGGTAAGTTCCATAATTTCCTTGGACATGGTTGCTGAGAAGAGAATGGTCTGTTTTTGCTTGGGCACCTCTTCCAAAATGGTGTCGATATCTTCACGAAAACCCATATTTAACATCTCGTCGGCTTCATCCAGAATGAGCATCCTTAAATTCATCAGCTTTAAGGTCCGCCGGCGCATATGATCCATGACCCGGCCGGGCGTCCCGATTATGATCTGGGGGTTCGATTTCAGGGCCGTAATTTGGCGTTCAATGGGCTGTCCACCGTAAATCGGCAAAATTTTTATGCCCCGTTTGTATTTGGCCACATTTTTTAATTCTTCCGCTGTCTGGATAGCCAGTTCCCGGGTGGGGCAGAGGACCAGAACCTGAATTCCGGTGATATCGGAATGAATCATTTCAATGGCCGGGATTCCGAAGGCGCAGGTTTTCCCAGTCCCCGTCTGGGCTTGGCCGGTAACGTCTTTTCCTTTTAAAATATGAGGAATGGATTGGGACTGAATCGGGGTTGCCTCCTCAAATCCCATTTCAGTAATGGCTTTTTGAACTTCGCGAGATAAGTTCAGTTCTTGAAAGATCAAATTTTTCATCGATGAAATCCTTTATTCGATTATTTACGCGTGAACAAACAGTTGGGGAGTTTCAATACTGATTCTCAAAAAAAGGAGTGAATTTTGTGGGGAGAGTCAGGATTTTCTATACATAGTCATCGATACGACAATAGGAGGACAATGTAAAACTCTGCGATTTTATTTAAACTGCTTGCAGACATGCATAAAATATTATAAGCGTTCCCGAGATGAATAGCAAGTAAAAAATGGAATTTGAAACGGGGAAAAGCATACCAATTTAAAGTTTGTTTTCAAGGAATAAAAATGCGCTTCTAGACCTATTGTTAACCCGGGATATCAGTAGTATGATTTAAGTATAAAAAATCATGGTTTTTATAGTTGTTTCCCGGACGTATGAATCCTCTGATTATTATAAATGATTCGCCGAACGATAGCGAATATACACTTACACCAAGCCAAAAAGCGGGGACCAAAACCCGCTTTTTGGTTTATGAAGTGAACCCCCCGCTATCCGAAGTTTAAAAAAGTGGAGCCGTGAGTAGTGAATAAACGGCTCTTCTTTGCTTAAACTTGAAGCTGATACTGTCATCAAGCACAAGCAAAGGAGAGTTACGGCAATGCATATCATTTTACCCTGGAACCGGCTTTGAATAAAATATTTCTGTTTAGGCAAAAACTGTCTTGACATAAATAGTTATGTATATTAATCTTAATAGAAATAGGAGAATTTAAATAATTACATAAAACTCACCAAAGAAAGTGTAGAAGCCATATTAATGAGTTTCTTTAAATTTTATTAATTGTTACTTTTAAGGACAAATAATATTCCAATAAAAAAGTGAGAGAAAATGGACATAGTAAAAATTTGTGATGCTCTAGGCAACAAAACCCGCTATCAAATTATCAAGTCATTAAAGGATAGGTCAATTTCCACTTGTTGTGACCGGATCGAGTATTATGAAAATGGGGTTAGTGTTGGGGATGTAGTTAAGCTTACCAGTCTTGCCCAGCCGACTGTCTCCCAGCACCTGGCCGTACTTGAGAAAGCCGGTTTACTTAATAAGGAAAAGAGGGAGCATTGGACCTGTTATTTTTTAAATACCGACGTTATTGAAGAATATTTGAAAGAGTTAAGACGAGATTTATATACATCAAAATCATGCGATTAATATTTTTTTGCCCTTTTATATTGTAAAAATACGATATAAGGAGAAATAGTATTGGTATGGGAAACATATTTGGTTAGTTCGGGGTTAATCAATTTTAAATCATATAATTAAAAATGGAGGTCAAAAAATGGTTAATGTTGCTGAAAAACAGCGAAACAAAGATTTGTTTCCAGTATGGAATCCCGAGTTTGTTGTAACGAAAGACCAAAATATCGGTAGTAATATGTTGCGTTTCCCGGTACAAAATCTCAAATTATTAAGTTTTAAGCATTTTAAGGGACTAACCATGTTTAATATCATGCTTAATCTTGATCGGATAGATAGCTGGGGGATACACAAGTACTGTGATGGTACCAATACTGTCAAACAAATTTGTGAAATTATCATATCTCAGTATCCCGAAGTTACCGAATCAGCTGTTATGGAAAAAATTGAAAAAATGGCTCGGATGAGTATCATAACTTTAATATAACAAACACTAAAACGGCTTTACAGTAGAAATAAGGTCAAATCTACTTTTTACAAACATAAAAGGAGGATAAACAATGGAAGTAACATTAGTTTCCCCTAACCAGGAATGTGATAAGTGTACTACCATGTATGAACGTTTAACTAATATTAAGATGAAATATCCCGAGATTCATTTAAAAAAAATTTCATATGAAAAGAATCAGAAAGGATTTTTAAATTATACCACTCCAATTATCATGATTGATGATTGTGTGATATCTTCGGGAAGGGTTATTTCGGAGGAATCACTGGAAGAATTTATTACAACCCAGTTGAGTTTTAAACAGTGCGGGTGCGGTTGTGAACAAAAAGTAACACAGACAATAGAGCAAACCGATATTTCCACGTCTGGAACCCGGTGGCATATTTTCCCATACAAGGATAAATATTTGGGATTGGATGTCAATACATCAAGATGCCTGGAAATGGACGATTATGCCTTAAGAGTGTTCCAGGGTGAAGTGGCTCGTGAAGGCGAAATGGGGGATGCAGTAAAAGAATATAACACGCTCCAATATATCGACTACTTCTCCCATGAGGATTTTTCCCGGGAAATACCGGATACGGAGATGGTTGTAAGATCCATAAATCTTACCATTCCCAATGTATGTAATCTGGATTGTGAATACTGTTACAGTAAAGATCATCATGTAAATATTTCAAAGGAACAGATATTTCAACTGATCGATCGGATAATCGAAAGATTTATAGCCCCCTCGCCCAATAAACGATTTATTTTTAATTTTTCACTTTTTGGGGAAGTTCTGATGCATATTCCACTTTTAAAGGAATTAAAAGAATATCTTGAACAATGGGGAAACCAAAATGGCAAACGGCTTTCGAGCCGGTTTAATGCTACGAACGCAACACTCCTGACAGCCGAAAAATCCCGTCAATTATGGGAATTGTCTGATATGGGAGAGATAAATATAAGCATTGACGGCCCTCAATATATTCAGGATGAAGTAAGGCATTTTTCAAATGGCGCCGGGACTTATCATGTTATCGAGCAGTATGTAAAAGATTGCAATGCCACATGGCCTACGGTGGCATCCGCGGTTCTAAACGGGAAGTATCCACACGTCACGGAAGTTTTTTTGCATCTGTACAATTTAGGTTTCCGGTTAATACGCATTAAACCCATCAGGGCAGGATATGATAATCCGTTCGCAATTACAAAGGATAATGTCAATTTTGTTAAAGAGGAATACACGAAGTTTATCCAATTTCTATTGTCTCAAGATGATGCCCAACTTCTTCACTACTTATTCTGTATTGATGGTGACGACCTTTTCGGCAGGTTCTTTTATACCATTTTCAAGGGTATTGTAACGAAATACCGGTGTCCGGCCTTGAGGGATACAATTGTTGTTAATAGTATCGGGGATATATATTCTTGTCAAAGTGTTATTGGTTTTAAAGAATTCAAAGTCGGAAATGTTTTCGAGGAAAATAACGTCTGGAATGAAAAAAGGAATACCTTATTGCATAAGATGCACGTACACTTAAAAGAAGAGTGTACAAAGTGCTGGGCAATCAAAGTGTGTGGTGGCGGTTGCGCCCACGCCGCCTGGCTTAACAACCAGTCTTTCGATATTCCTGATCTGGTTAAATGCGAACTGGTTAGGCACGTGATTGAGCAGGCGATGATTTTACTTTCTGAAATTCGAAACCGGCCGATGGTTTCGGAGGTATTTGACTCAAAGTTTAGAAAACGTAGCCCTCAAGTTGTCTTGCCCGCTGCCGTATCGAGATATACCAACCAGTCACCGCTTGTAAATTCTTCGGTATGGGATGAGGCAAATGTTATCAGTCTTAACCGTAAAGAACAACTAAGGGGCGCCATTTACGGTACGCAAAATTTTACCGGCCAGATATATAATCTGTGGGATGAAAATTATTTTTACCTCAAGATAAACATTTTGGACGGGAATTTAACCACGGAAAAACCCTTGCAAGAAAATTTGGTGCGTTTTTGCCTCAAAAGCGATACCAATAATATGCCATGGGAGTATGGAATCGGTTATGATAACGGACAGCCGGTGCTGTATCGCCTTTATATGAAAGATACCACCAAGGATTTTCTTGGAAATGTGGATGAAGCCAAAATTTCGATTGAAAGAAACGGGAACTCTCTCGTCTACCAAGTGGCCGTTCCTTGGACAGAATTTGGAATCCAACCGGGAGCCGGTCAAACATTAAGGTTTAATACGGTACTTTATGAAAGGGAACGCCCATATCCATTTGCCGCACAATGGTGGTGGGAATGGTCTCCGGGTATGGTGGTAGAAATGGACCCCAATCTTTTCGGCAAATTAGTGTTGAGTGCGTAATGGACTTCATAATGAGTTTCACTAATATATAATATCGAAATTTCACCAAGTGGAAAGGAGGTGACAGGAATGGAAAATTTACGTGAAGCAACTTTCCTGGAAGCAAAAATATTCAACGATGAACTGGTTGACCTCACAGAACTTACTTCGGCAATCGTGGGGGAGGGCTGCAATTGCAAGGAAGGTGGTGTGGTTTCCTGTACTTGCTGTGGTTCCAGTAGGGAATTATAAACGAAAAAGAGAAAGTTCCTGCGTCTATACAAGTCAAAAAGGGACGGGAAAATTTTGCAGCCATCCCTTTTTGATTTAATCAAGAACTCGGCAAGTAACTTTAATATTTTTCTAGAAACAAGACTTGCCGAATTTTGATGGAAATCCGATTTAGCAAATTTTGTATTTTTTTAAAAAAAGTAATATATACTTCGCACACAAAGCGCGCGACCGAACCGAGATTAATAATTACTTTGAGTTCGTATCCTCTCATTCAATGCTTCTATATCCGTAAAGGTAATTTTAATGGAAAAAAATATTGCGAAACCTGTATCGCCGGCATATAAGGAAAGTTTATATAACTATACGCTGGAGCTTGACGATGGGAAACTAATGATTTATAACACCAAAACCGGTGCCATTTCATTGATCGAGCCTGATAAAAAAACCGCGGTAATGGATGTTTTACAGGGTAGGTATTTCAGTGAGAACAACACTCCGGTGGTTGATTTGCTCAAACAAGGATTTATCGTCAAAGGTGATAGAAACGAGCTTGATGATATTAAGTATTGGCACGAAAGCTATGGAAGATTGAAGAATCTGATTCAGCTTATTATTTTGCCTGCTGAGGCCTGTAACTTTACTTGTCCGTATTGTTTTGTCTATCAGCAAAGAAACCTTTTCATGGAAGAATGGGTCTATGACGCTATATATAAATATATTGAGAAAAAGGTTTCGCAACATAGTAAGGGGATGGCATTACAATTATCCTGGTTTGGCGGGGAACCGTTATTGGCTTCGGACAAGATAATTGGTTTTATGAAAAAAATCAATCAACTGAAAAGCTCGGATAAAAATATGATTATCAATAGTGTATTATATACCAACGGTTATCTTTTAACCCCGAATTTATTTAAACTGCTCCTTGATTCAGGGATAGGCACTTTTCAGGTAACTATCGACGGCGATAAGGAAAGTCATAATCAACTGCGACGATTACAAACCGGAGAGCCGACATTTGATGTTATATATAATAATCTAAAGAATATCAGCAAGTTAATGGGGAAAGATAAAGAATTCACATTTCATATCCGGGCAAACTTTTTAAAGAACAGCATTCAGTCCATGGAATCCTTTTTATACAAGTTTGTAGCTGATTTTGGGCCGGATCGGCGGTTCAATATTTTTTTCAGACCCGTATACCATTTTAAAACAACCCGAAATGATGTTGAGTCGGTGGCCGGTGATATTTGTAATTCATCGGAGGGTGTTAGGGGGCAAATCGATTTGGCATTCAAGGTTTTGAACGCTTTATCCAAAGATGCTGTGCAGAAAATGGTTAATGTGTTCAATCCGTTGCCTCAGCCAAGATATACCTGGTGCACCGGAAGAAACAAAAATATTCATATTATCGGAGCGGATGGCGCCGTCTTTTCATGCGATACGCTAATGGTGGAAAAAGATGAAAGTATAGGCGAGATCACTTTGGATGGTGAAATTATTTTCAATGAAAGAGCAGAATTTTGGGAAAAGTCAATTTTTGAAGAGGACAACAGCGCTCGTGAGAAATGTTTAACTTGCAAGCTCCTTCCCGTTTGTCTGGGAGGATGTAAATTGGCAAAGCTAGTTTCGGGTGATGAATCGTGTTTTTGGAGTGAAGAAGTTATTCTTGACTCGATGAAAAAATATGCCGGCTTGGTTTTGAAAACCACCTAAAAAAGTTTATCTTGTTGCGCGGGAAATGCTGAACCGATAAATTGAACCAATGAAAGAAATTGAAAGTACACATTAAATAATATCAATAGTTTTAAAATGAATGAAGGGAGATTAAAAGTGTAACTCACATGAAAAGTTATTTTGATTATGCGGCAACTGCTCCTCCTTTCCCGGAGAGTATCAATGTTTTTAAAGACATATCATTGTCCGCTTTCGGAAATCCTTCTTCAAATCATAATCTTGGATTGATGGCCAGGAATATTTTAAATCAAAGCAGAGAACAGTTTTTAAAATTATTGGGGATTACAAATGCATCGGTTATCCTTACTTCGGGCGGTTCAGAAGCCAATAATCTAATCTTGAATTCAGTACTGCACCGGTACCCGGATAAAAAAATATTAGTGGCTCATGATTCTCATGAATCTTGTTATTACGTAACCAAAAAAAATCCGAACCAAGTTGATACTTTACATATTGATAATCAGGGACAGATTAATATCAGCGCTTTGGAAAAGGTACTTTCTTCAAATTATTCCCTGGTATGTGTGCTTCATGGCAATAATGAAACCGGGGTTGTGCAACAGGATCTTAATCGGATAATCGAGATTTGTACCCAAAAGAATGTGTTATTACATATTGATGGGGTTCAGGTAGTCGGACATATCCCCATTAACATCAAAGATTTTAAAGGAATGTTTTATACTTTCTCCTCTCATAAATTCGGAGCGCCACGCGGTAATGGTGGAGTGATAACCGGGTCACCCGAATTATTAACCAGCCATATTTCAGGGGGCCCGCAAGAAAAGAATTTACGGGCTGGAACTGAAAATGTAGCGGGTTTTGCCGCGGCGGTTACCGCTCTGGAACTGTCTTTGGATAGAATGGCCTGGGTTGAAGATAGGTTAAAAGAGTATAGCGAATATATTATAACTCAAATTAAAGCCCGGTTCCCGGAAACAGTAATTAATTCGAAAACCAACGGATTGCCTGGAATTGTATCCTTCTCCATTCCTGGAATTAAAGGCAGTGTTACTGTTACTGAAATGGCCATGTTCGGATATGCATTATCTTCAGGATCGGCTTGCCATTCCAGCATGGAAATCCCGCCTCGAGTTATCATGGCCATGGGCCGGGATATGAAAACTGCTTTCGGTACTTTACGGATATCCATGGGCTATCATACCGAAGCGGAAGAAGTTTATGCAATGACCAATACTTTGATAAAGGTTATTGAAAGACAAATAAAGGAGTGACTAACATGGCAAATATAGAATTGGTAATAGAAAAAAGTCAAGATGGTAAATATCAAAAATGGAGTTGCAACATTTCTTTGGAAAATCTTTATGAAGCATTATATGAATTTGAAACCAATAACCACCGTGGTATTAATATCAGTAAAACCAGCGCCAGAGAATACCGGCTGGTGGGTTGGCAAGGACTATCCGAGAAATGTTATGACAGCGGCCGGTCCGTCCATTACAAGGGGAATGCGCTGGCGGTTTTAGATGATGATAATCATTTCATATTCAAGAATATGCGGATATGCGAGAAGACCGCCAATGTTTATATGTTGCCGGTATATCAGCCGGAACTGGAAATTTCGGTTCCCGATCCGGAGCTTTACGCAAGACTCACCACCGATCCGTTGCTTTTTGACTGTGATACGTTCCAAAAAGACTCAGCCGCCGTCGCCGAACAGATTTTATACGGACAGGAAAAAGCGGAGACGAGCATAATTTATACCGGTCCATTTCGCTGTATCTGCCTCACCAATGGGACCATCATCCGCCGGGGTAAACCGGTAGCTATCTCCAAAAAGTCCAAAGAACTTCTATGCGAGGATAATTATATTTCCCTGGATATGTCCGCGCCGCTTGCTCAAAATTATCTGGATCTGTATAAAAAGTATGGCCCCATTTTCTTATTGGATAGTAGTTTGAGCGCCAGTACCAATTTTTTTCCCCAAATAAACAAAGTTACGTCAGTTTCGGATATCTTGAAGGAACGTTTACGAAATATGATTGACAACAAAAATGATTATTTTATTCTCCAAGGGAGCGATCCTGCAGAAAAAGATTCCTGTTGTCCCAATGCTTTGGTGCCTGAATTAAATCAGCTTATTCAATCTGGATTAATGTCATCCTACGGCTCACCAACTGCCGGCAGTTGCCCGATGACAGTTTATGCTTTTAGTGGTGAATTAAATATAAAAGTTGATGCCTTTCCCACTTTTGTAAAAAATGAATTTCTTCGTTCAGCAATTCGAAAGTATCTATGATAACTTTCGTAAACTTCTCAAACAATTAAACTTTTCCAGAAAGGCGCTGAAAAACATTGTCGAAACTTTTCAAAGAATGCTTTGCAGAAATCGTGGGGACATTTGTCCTAGTTTTTTTCGGTTGTGGTGTAGTGGCCGTGGACGTAATCAGCGGTGCCCATATTGGTTTGTTCCAGGTGGCGATCGTATGGGGACTGGCAGTTAACCTGGCTATTTATCTGGTCGGTTCCATTAGCGGAGCTCATCTTAATCCAGCGATAACGGTATCCATGGCAATTTACCGGCCCGATAGTTTTCCGGTCAAAAAAATTATTCCTTACATCGCCGCGCAATTGATAGGGGCAATGCTTGCCGCAACGGTGTTATATGGAATGTTCAGTAAAACTTTAATTCAATTTGAAGCGGTTCACCATCTAGTACGGGGTGACGTCGGAAGTGAACTGTCGGCCATGATGTTTGGGGAATACTTTCCCAATCCGGCCATTTACGGGACTACTCCACAAGCTTTTGCCCAAGTTTCCAAAGTGATTGCATTTATTGCGGAATTTCTGGGGACCGCACTTCTGGCTTTGGGAGTTTTTGCCCTTACCGACCGGAGAAAATTTGATGGACCCCGGACCGGATTTCGGATTTTGACATACTTTATTGGCCTGGTGCTTGCCATATGCATCATTATTTTTGCGCCGTTCTCACAGGCAGGCTTTAATCCCGCTCGAGATTTCGGGCCCAGACTGATTTCTTATATCACCGGTTGGGGGAGTATCGCAATACCGGGTCCACGAGGTGGATTCTTCCTGGTATACATTTTAGCCCCTATTATTGGTGCAATTGTAGGAGGCGGTATATATAAAATTATTTCGGTGGCTTCCCCGGTAAAAGAAGTGGATGAAATAGAGAAGGCGGCATAAAAATCGGATAAAACAGCTTTATTGGGATGAATATCCAGGTTTGCTTTGGAAACCGTTAAAATCGTAAGCCGGTTATTTCAAAACGGCAGTAATGAATGTACATTCGTCTTGAAACCACCCTGCGTGAAGGGGCCGCGATTTGGCAAATTGTCACTTTGCGGCCTTTCGATCTGGGGTGCCTTCACTTATCGCAAATAGTAGCGATTACCATCGTAGACATTCGGTGTATTTTTGCGGGTTTTCAATTGTGGTGATTCATGGTAAAATCAAATATAAGATTCTGGAAAGAATAATCTTGGTTTTATAGGGAGAGTTGAAGCATTAATGGAGAATATTTTTTTTAACGCCCATCATTCTCCGATTGGAGCTTTTGCAAGTTTCACACTTGGCTTTAAAGGCGCAAAAGGCGGATTGGGTATGGAAATGGCGAAACCAACCGATCAAGATATATTTATTGGTTTACAATCATCGGATAAAACTTATTTTGAAGCATTTCCTTTTTTCCAATGGGTCGATAAAAGCAACACCACTGATAATATTAAACAAAGCAAAGAGTTATGGAATAAACTACCCCGAGTTGGGTATTTCAAAGATGATGACATCAAAAGAGATTTCCGGGTATCAACGGATACCTGGTCAGCGAAAGATTTGATTTTTCGGATCTACTCTCCGGTAAGATCAATACCTAATCCCGATAGCGCCCCCGAAACGGATTTAAAAATGGCATTACTCCCCGCGATACTCGCTGAAATTACCGTTGACAATTCCCAGGGTAAAGACGCTCGCCGCGCAATCTTTGGGTATCAAAGAAATGATCCGTATTCTGGAATGAGACGATTGGAAGATACGGTCGACAATGGAATCGTTGGCATAGGACAAGGGAATATTACAGCCATCGCCTCCAGGAGTATTGGGGTCAAAACGGGATTGGGATTAAATGTGGAAGAAATATTGGATAATGAATTAGATGAAAATCGGTCCTTTGCGCATGGAAGTTATGGTCTGCTATTAGCGGATGTGCCCCCTGGAGAAAAAAGGACATTTAAGTTTGCGATTTGTTTCTATCGAAGCGGAATTATAACAAGTGGGATGGATGCAACCTATTACTATACAAGGTTTTTTAAGAATATCGATCAAGTCGTTGAGTTTGCTCTTGAAAAATATGATGAAATTGTTCAGATGTGCAAAGAGGCAGATAAGTTCATTGATGAGAGCCGCCTGTCAGCCGATCAGAAATTCATGGTTGCTCATGCGGTTCGAAGTTATTATGGTTGTACTCAATTATTGCATAACAATAACAAACCGCTCTGGATTGTTTATGAAGGCGAGTATCGAATGATGAATACTCTGGATTTAACTGTTGATCAACTTTTCTATGAAATGAAAATGAACCCCTGGACGGTTCGTAATGTTTTAGATATGTTTTTAGAGCGATACAGTTATTACGATGAAGTATGTTTTCCGGGTGAAGCCCGGAAATATCCCGGGGGAATTAGTTTTACTCATGATATGGGTGCTGCTAATGTTTTTTCCAAGCCTCAATATTCCATTTATGAACTATGCGGGTTGAACGGTTGTTATTCATATATGACCCATGAGGAACTTGTAAATTGGCTATGTTGTGCAACCGTTTATATTAACCAGACGCAAGACGTTGAATGGCTGAAAAAAAATATCAGTGTTTTAATTGACTGTTTTCATAGTATGTTGAATCGCGATCATCCGGATCCTGCTCAACGCAATGGTGTTATGAAACTTGATACCGCTCGCGCGAAGGGCGGAACTGAAATTACAACGTATGATTGCCTTGATGCCTCTTTAGGACAAGCCAGAAATAACATTTATTTGGCTGGTAAATGCTGGGCTATGTATGTGGCTTTGGAAAAAATATTTACGCGGCAAGGAGTAACCGAATTAGCCCTGGAAGCGGGTTTACAAGCGGAACGATGTACCGAAACGATTATTGAACATATGACCGATGCCGGATATATCCCCGCAGTATTTGAAACCGGTAATCAATCGAAAATCATTCCCGCGATTGAAGGTTTGGTCTTTGCGTATTTTACCGATTGTAAAGAAGCACTTGATCCGGATGGGAGATTTGGATTGTATATTCAAGCGCTAACACGGCATCTTAAAAATATTCTGGTTCCTGGGGTGTGTTTATTTGAGAATGGCGGATGGAAACTATCGTCAACCAGTAACAATTCATGGTTAAGTAAAATTTATCTGTGCCAATTTGTGGCCCGAAAAATACTGGGTTTGGAAATCGATGACCTAAACGTGGCGGCTGATAGAGTTCATGCAAGCTGGCTTTTGAACCAGGAATTATCTTACTGGTGTTGGAGCGATCAGATTGAAAACGGGCTTATTATTGGAAGCCGGTATTATCCTCGTGGTGTCACCAGTATACTTTGGGTAGAAGAATCGTAAGCGTAGAAACCGGTGATATTATCCCTCACATTGTACGGGTCTGTTGTCCTTCAGGCAAGGAGCCTATTTTCCTTTTAATCTCCATCTTCATCCATAAGTAACCTGTTATAAAAACAAGCGGCGCATTATAATCGATGGCATTTTCATTGCAGGAACAAGCTCCCGTTACATCGATGTAACCTTTGGGACCCAAATCGCGGGGATAGAGTCCATCCTCCGCTTTATTGTTCGGCCCTCCCACCAGTAAACCCGGAATCAATATCCGCTTCGATTCCACAATACGATTGTGGGGATGCCGGACATAATCCGTGCCAACTTTGGTAATATAAACCTTGCTCAGGGGATTAACGCCCAGAACATAGTCCAGGGAGAATTGAATTTCATCTTCGAATTCTAGTTCTCCTAAGAGCTTCTGAATGAGGATGAAAGTAACCCCGTAAGCCAGTACCGTCTTATTGGAAGACCAAACATACTCACTCCAAACCAACGCCACCCGGTAACCGTTGGAATTAATTCGCGGCCGGATACTCTTTGCCCACTGAATCATGCCAGACCTCCATTCCTCACGCAGATTAACGGGGGTTCCAGAGTAGGAAAGAAGGGTATAAACCGCCAGGAAAGAAACGTTATCCCAGGTGATAACCGGCACAAAATTCGCCTCCCAATATTGGAGCGCCATATCTAGATAATCTCTCTTTTCCGTTAGCCGGTAAAGTTCGGCATAAGCCCAACAGAGGTCGTCTTTAACGGAAGTTGTTTGATAGGCTCCTATTCCACCTGTGGAGGGGATCAGAACTTCACTGGTTGATTTGATTAGGAAATCCCCAGCTTGAATCGCCGCCTTTTTAAGTCTTTGGGCATACTCGGGATCTTTTTTTTCATACACTCGTGCGGCAATGGCAATAGCACCTGCGAAATTTGCCGTAACCGCAGTCCCTTTGCTATAGTAATAACGAATTTCCACATCATCGTCTTCGGGAGCCAAGTCCATGGGTGGGAACTTGTGGCTGGTTACCTTATAATAGACCCCTCCGTCGCTCCCATCCTGCATTTTTAACATCCAGTCCAGTTCATATTTAATTTCAGCCAGGATATCGGATAGATGTTGGTCGTTCTTAGTTCTGGGAATATCCAACGAAAAATGGGCGAAAGTCTCCGGTGATAGTTCATACATTAAAAGAAGCTGCGCCACTGTTACAGCCGCAGTAGGAATGTATTTACCATAGTCGCCCGCGTCGTGCCAACCACCGGTTGTATCCATTCGGGGTCCTAATGGATTGTTGTCCGGGTAACTATCATCCAAATGGCAAGCAGCATAGGAAACGCCGGAAATTGTATCATGAATCTCCATCCCGCACCGTTGTAAATAATAAGAACGCATTGTAACGTAAAACAAATTAAGGTACTTTTGACCGGTGATTTCAAAAGGATGGGATTCCTCCGCGCCAATTTTAATGGTGTAGTTACCGGGTTCGGTCAAAAAGGAAAAATCGCCGCTATAGTTTCTGTCACCGCTGTCATTATCCAGAACTGCTTTGCCCAGTTGTCCTTGAAATACTTTACCGTCTGAAGCGCGGATAATTTCAAAAACTATTCCTTCGAAGCTTTCAGCGCCGGCCGTATAAAAAAAGACCTTCTTCTCGAATGGAACATAACCTGCCTGATTTACCTTGATTTTCCTTACCGGGAATCGGGTTTGTTTTTTATTCCGCACAGTCATCCCCAAAAAGGAAGTAGTAAAATGCCTCAAAAGAGTCCGCCAATTCTTTTTCACTTTTATCCTCCCTGTAATAATAACTCTTCGTTTATTTTTAAGAAGGCTTGCCTACAAAAGACAAGCCCCGTGTGCTTTATCGTTATTTCAAAAATATAAGGTATGGTTGTGAGAATGAAAACCGGCTATACCGAATATTAGTGAATTCTATTTTATATTTAACAGAATTAGATCGTAGAGATATCCGCAGAAAATTCCACCGAATAATATGAAGAGAATATATAAACTAATCACTCTTTTTTTCATAAATGTCGCTATTCCGGCGACGACCCATGCGCTCGTGGCCTGCCCGGTAATCATAAATGCCAGCATGGAACCACCACTGGCGCCGTGCCCCATTAATGAATTAATGAGAGGAATCGCAGATTCGGTGGTAACATATAAAGGCAGACCGATTAAGGCGGCTAAAGGGACTGATGTAACATTTTTGACGCCAAACAGATTAACGATGACTGAGGTAGGCACAAAGTAGGTAATGAGGTAACCAATAGCTATGAATATAGAATAAAAAAGCACTATCTGTTTTAAGCCTAAATTTATAACAACTTCTCCCAATTCCCGCCATTTAATTTTCTTAATAAAATCAAGAATATGAGTCCCTACATTTTTTGTTGGCACTGATTGTAAGTTACTGCAACAAGTTTGCTGGGATACCGTTTGCAGATTGTCGCAACAGCTTTGTTTAGAAATAGGGGCTGGGTCACCACAACCGCATGTTTGGACTGGGATTGGAGCCGGAGAACTACAACCGCACGTTTCGGATTGCATCGTAATTGGAGTTGCGTCAGTATTACAACCACATGTTTGGGGTAGATCCTCTTTTGAAAATCGCGTCTGATTTTTCAGGAAATTCGTCTTTTTTTCGATTACGTGTGTGACATACCCGGAGCCGAGACCAATAATGATTGAGGAAACAGTTAAACCGACTGCAAAGTTAAAACTGGTAACACCAGCCAGCATTATAAAACCTTCCGGGCTCATCAACGGGGAAGAAGTTAGGAAAGCCATAATTGGCCCCCAGGGTAAAGTTGTAGTGAGCATCCCTACAATAACCGCCATTGTCCCGCAGGCACAAAGCGGCGTGAGCGCTCCAACAGTTACACTTGCCCATATCGATACGTTGGGTTTTTGGAGTAATACTTTTTTTAGTTTTTCAGAATCGATATATACTTTCATAATAGCGGCAATAACAATGGCTAAACTTAGCGGGAGCCAGTTGTGAATAATGCTTCCGATGACTTCCATCACCATTTTTGTGAGTATCTCCGTTAGAAATTTTTCCATTCCACTTCTCCTTTACATCGTATTTTTACGATATACAGATGTAAAAAAACTTCTATTTACTTGATTTTGGGGGATGTAAATCCTGGTTTAATTCCTCTAAGAAATTTTCAATGACGTCGTTATTAAGAAAATAACAACTCCAAAGGTCTCTTTTTTCCTTATAAACCAATCCCGCATTTTCAAGTACCGCCAAGTGCTGTGAAACAGTTGACTGGGCAAGACCGGTAAGCTTAACAACATCACCGACACTGACCCCGTTTTCATAATACTCGATCCGGTTACAGCAGGTGGATATCGACTTATCCCGGAGTGATTTTATCAGCTGGTAACGGATTTTATTACCCAGTGCATCACAAATGGCTACAACATCCATTTTTTACCTCTATATCGTTTATCTACGATTTAGTTTATCGTTAATTTACGATATTGTCAAGGAAATTTTTTATACAATTCGCTGGGAGTGTTTGCGAGTAACATTTTTCAATAACTTAAAACTACTATATGTTGTATTAGAATGTGTCGCTCGATACTTAATACAATTCGAAAATCGATTATCGCACAGACTCCAAGAGTTAATTCCCAAGAAATACGAAATAATTTATACATGCACTTTCAGCAGGAAATAATAATTTGCTATGAAAGAGAGCTTGACAATAAATTGTTTTTTATTTATAATCATTTATAATTATCGTACATTTACGATATTTGATATGAGGAGGAACTTTTATCATGGAAAATAACCAAAAAAAGACAACCATATTGCAAACATTTGGGAACCTTATGCGGGGTTCCGGTAAAGTGGCGGTAAGTCAAGGGTGTGGATGCAATAGCACTGCCCAATCCAATAGTTGTTGTTCTTCATCGGAAATAAATGCTGGTTCGGCCGGTGTTGGCGAGATGTTATATTCAAAAGAGGAGCTTTCCAATTCGAATCAAGGAGTAACCGTCCAAGGCTGCGGATGCGGTAGCCCTACTCCGGTGAATACCTGTTGTTCTTCCCGGAAATAGACATCTGGTGATCTTCGACATTTAATATTATCGCCAACTTTAACCGGATTTCCATATCAACGGATTAAAATTGGCGATAATTATTTTTATAAAATTTCCTCCAATTTTGCGGCAATGTTCATCCAATCATGCCGGTTTCTAAAATCATCGATGATATTCGCATTAATTAAAACCGAATCTTTGTTTTGATAAATCTTCAAGAAAATATCTTGTAAAGATTCTTTGACGGGTATATCGACCAAGTAATTTTTAACGGAATCTCCTTCGTCCAAACGAACGGTATCAATAGGAATTTTTCCAATCATAGCTGGCTCAAAATAAGCTTTTACTTTAAAGCATTCTTGATCGGAAAAATAACCATCATAATTTTGGTTATCAAGTATAATGGGTTTCTTCCCAAATGCCACCGATTCTAAAACCCAACTGTTTATTTTTAGCATTGAATTTAAATTGATGAAACAATCACATTGATAGATTTCCCGGGAATACTCCTCATCGGACAACTCGGCTTGATGAAACCGTATATTCTTAACGTCCTGATATTGATTATGTAATCGAATATAATTCTCATCATATATTTTATGGCGATAAAATTGATTATATGAAGTAAAGACGGTATTTTTTCCGGTGTGGACAATTTTTAATTCTATGTCATCTTGACCATTAAACAATGTGGCAAACGATTCCAAAATAAGGTCCAGATGAGAATAGGAACTAGTGTATTGATCCATCCAAAGAATAGTAAATTTCTTATTTTTTGGTTCTTGTATGGCTTCGATATCATTAATCTTTTGATTATCCACACCGACCGGAAGGTAATCAACCAGTTTGTCGTCCGGGTAAAAGCCCTGATCCGCCAACCGTCTCGGAAAAATTGCATCAACCAGCGGAACCAGGTCAGTAGTAACTACTTTTTCCTGGTTGCGATAATTTAGCTCCTCCCATAATATTCTCGGTCCCATACACTTGGTAGTTGTTTTCAAGATATTCTTATCAATGATCGCGGGAATAAAATCTCCGATAAAATCCAACTCATGTTTTAACAGTTTTTGAATGATTTCAATTTTCTCCAGATTGGTAGTACGCATGACACCCTGGTTGGGATTAGTCTCGTGAAACGGATCAAAAAATACATTATAACCTGTTTTAACCCCCTTTTTATGAAGCGCAACGGCTAAATTAATAAAATGTTTGTGAATCGAATAATTTTCCGCAGGGGAAACTAAAAATAAAATTTGTTTTGGGAAATGATGATGAACCGGTTCCACGGCGGTTACTTGAGGGAGAATATCGGTTTGTTCGTCAACCAGAATAACTTTTTCCGCAATTCGTTGAATTTCTTCATATAACATACGGAAAAGACCATAATTAACCGCCTCATATCTCCTGGATAGTAACGCCACTTTAAAATAACCGTCGGGATAATCGGTTTTGATACCCATCCAATTAATAATTTTAGGAGAATGGAATGGACTTTCCGGAATGAATGCTGTCTCAATTTTCTCGGATTGAAGCAACGTATCATTTTCAATACCACAAATTAAAACCGGGTCAGGTAACTTCGCAATTACCTGATCAATATTTCGAATTTCGGAAATGATATACGCTCTTTCTTTTACTTTATCCTGGATTTCGATCATTTCGATAGCCAGTGTTTCGTATTCCCTGATAAACAATTCAATGACCCAGTGCTTGTGCATTTGGAGAAAGATATCATAATTTTTTCGCAACGATGCGGTTCTTTCCACCCAGTTCTCCGGGTGAAAAATATGAAAGCCGTGTGCGGCTTCATTCATTTCGATGGTACATCCATTTCGATAAAGGCGAAAACCCAATTCAACATCCTCGGCTCCCCAATTTTTTGAAAAAATTTCATCAAATCCGCCGACTGCTTCAAATTCCTTTTTGGGTATGCATACACAGTGGGTATATAAAAGTTGCCATTTGCCATCCATTATACGGCCAGAGCTTTTTTCATAGTTGGTCACTAAAAAGCGGCTGTCCGAACTTGCCGGATAACTCCGCAGGATCTCACAATTATTCGCGAGGGCTTCTTCATTCAAAAGTTTACGATCGACGTTTGCCAGGAGGCTCCGAAAACCGACCGAAACATGTCTGGGTTTATTTCGGGTCGCTTCATTAAATGCTGAAATTAAATTACTCACGGGAATGATATCACTATCGAGAAAGATGATTCTATCTCCTTGGCTTTCCTTTACCCCTACATTCCGGTTCCGTCCGCGGTTTGCGGTATGTTCCAAAGTGATATATTTTATATTTAAAATCCCCGAATACTTTTTTAGCAAATCATCGATCCGGTTTTCCGAGCCGTCATCAACGATTACCACTTCAAATTTACTCTTCGCATAAATCTGCCTGGCAAGTCCGTTCAACACCAAGTTAAGTTCATCAGTCTTGTTATAAAAAGGAATTACGACTGAAAAATCATATTTCATGGAAATTACCTGCCTTTCGTTCCGGTTTTACGGGTAAAGATGAAATGTAGAATGCAGACGGCAATGATACTCAGGACAGGGAATACAATTAACTATAATTGAATACCGCCTTAAACATTTTAAAAAATTCGATAATGATTGTTTTTTTCCTTGGAAATGTTCCAAATAATTTTAATTTTACACTCCCGGAATATTTTTGGAGGCTTTCGAAAACCCACAAGTAAATGAATCTTTTAGTTGCAGTAAATAAATCAAGGGCAACGGAGGTTTCGTTGCCCTTGATTTTGGAATGAGGAAATATTGATTAGTATTCAAGTTTCATTGGTTCACCGGTTACTTCATAAATGGCTTTGAGTACTTTGGTTTGGGTCAAATCTTGGCTGCGCTTATCGGGTTGGCTGCCTCCCAGGTAGACTTCGAATATGCCGGGTTCCAGGTAACATTGTCCGTTATTATCAATCAGAGCCATCTGGCGGGGGGTTATAGTGAAAGAAACCTCGGTCGTTTCTCCAGGATGGAGATGGATCTTCTTGAAGCCTTGCAATTGCCATTTGGGAACGTTCCCGGTAGCTTCAATATCCTTAAGATAGAATTGCACAACTTCTTCGGACTCATAATCACCAGTATTTTTTACTGTTATGCTACAAGTAATACTTTCCCCGGCTTTAATACTGGGGGTATTTAGTTTGATATCGGCATATTCAAACCGGGTATAACTCAGTCCATATCCGAATGGGTAGAGGGCTTCGCCGGTCATATAGCGATAAGTCCGGCCCATCATGGAATAATCGTGGAAATCGGGGAGTTCTTCGGCAGTCCGGTAAAAAGTCACCGGGAGCCGTCCGGACGGGCTGAAGTCACCGAAGATCAGGGAAGCGATGGCCTTACCGCCTTGAGCGCCGGGATACCAGGCTTGAATAATAGCCGGAATATGGGCATCGGCCCAGGAAATTGCCAGGGCGCTCCCGGAAAGCAACACCAAAATAATGGGCTTTCCGGTCCGGGAAAGGACTTCCATCAGTTCTTGCTGGATTCCGGGCAGATTTAAATCTTGTTTGTCACTACTACCGTATTCATTGGACACATCGCCCTCTTCACCCTCAATACTCGCATCCATTCCCAGACATAGAACTACGGCGTCGGCCCGTTCAGCCGCAGAAACAGCTTCCGAGAGCCGATCCTTCGGTTCAGACAGCCATTCACTTCGGTCTTTATATAATGGGCAACCTTCAGCGTAATAAATCCGGGTGTTCGTACCGGTTAAAGCCTGATGAATTCCATCCAGCACGGTAATGTATTGGGATGCTGTTCCGTGGTAATTTCCGATTAGTGCTTGCTTACTGGCGGCATTGGGCCCGATGACGGCAATGGACTTAATCCGGTTCCGGTCCAACGGCAGTATCCGGGACTCATTTTTAAGGAGTACCAATGATTCCCGGGAGACTTCAACGGCGAACCGGCGGTGTTCATCGCAATCATTTTGTTCGTAGGGGATCCCGGCATATGGAACATTGGCGTCCGAGTCAAACATCCCCAGTTTCATCCGGGTCATCATTAACCGGGTTACCGCCCGGTCGATGGCCTCTTCGGTGACTAGTCCTTCCTGATGGGCGATAAGTAAGTTTAAATACATATTCCCGCAATTCAGATCACAACCGCTATTCAAAGCCAGGGCCACCGATTCCGGAGCGGTCCGGGTCACCATATGGTTTTCATGGAAGTCTTTGATGGCCCAGCAGTCCGATACCACATGCCCTTGAAAATCCCATTCCTGGCGGAGAATCTCCTGAAGCAACATTTTGTTTCCACAACAAGGTTCATCGTTGACCCGGTTATAGGCACCCATAACGGCTTCCACCCGGGCTTCCCGGACGCATTCTTTAAAAGCCGGAAGATAGGTTTCGCGCAGGTCTTTTTTGGATACCACCGCATTAAAGTGGTGCCGTTCACCTTCCGGACCGCTATGAACCGCGAAATGCTTGGCGCAGGCAGCCGCTTTCAGGTATTTGGGATCATCGCCTTGAATTCCTTTGATGAAGGAAACAGCGATTCGTCCGGTTAAAAAAGGATCTTCTCCAAATGTCTCATGCCCCCTGCCCCAGCGCGGATCCCTGAAAATATTGATATTTGGAGACCAGAATGTCAGGCCTTTAAATATATCAGAATCGCCTTTTCGTCGAAATTCATGGTATTTAGCGCGGCCTTCCGTGGATATCACATCAGCGACTTGAAAGATCAGTTGTTCATCAAAAGTAGCCGCCAATCCAATCGCCTGAGGAAAAATAGTGGCCACACCGGCTCTGGCCACCCCGTGTAAAGCTTCGTTCCACCAGTTATAAGCCGGAATGCCCAGCCGGGGGATAGCGGGCGCTTTATGAACCATCTGGGTTACTTTTTCCTCAAGAGTCATCCGGGAAACCAAATCCCGGGCACGTTCCTCAAAACTCAACTGTTCATTCTGGTAGGCAGGCAGGTCGGACATTAGGATACCTCCAATTATAAATGATTATATTTAGGGTGCGTATCACGAATCAAGAGAGATACCACTGATATTATACTATTATTGGAGAATTTGTTGTAGTTTTTTTATCGCAATGTTACAAATCCAATTTTTAACACTGAGAAATTATTATCAATTTCTTTGATGCTGCCGAAAATAATACTAGAATTTTATAAAAACCGGTAATTAGAATAATAATTCCAAAATGGAGAGTGAATTAAGTGGATTGGAAACCCTATTTATTTATTAAACCGGCTTTGGAACTGATTTCTCAAGGATTGATTTTGAAAAAGATTTATAGCATTATTTTGAAAGTATTGGCTGTTTTTACCGGGATTGCCGGATTGGTAGTTTGGATATACGGTTGGAAAACGGTCTTTACTTCGGATGACATCGGAGTTATCTTGGGGGGGATCGTTGTAGAATTGCTCTTGGTTATTTTACTATACGCGTTGATTCATATCTTAGTAATCCGGGCTGAAAATATTCAAGATTTACCGGAAGCGGGTTACGAGATCATTCCGATTATGTCCTTGTCATTAAAATTGGCCGGGGAATTATACGCTTGTTTTATCGCTTTTTTAGGAGTCGGCGGTGGAATCTTTCACTGGTTGGCCGGAGGTAGTTTGGCGAACTTTTTCCAAAACCCCTATTTATTACGATTACCTGAATTTAACAGGATTCAAAATGTGTTTGCCAGTGGCCTTATCACCATTATTTTAGGTGTCTTGGAGGCGTTTGGAATCCTGATATTATTTTATTTTCTGGCGGAATTGATGAATATTTTGGTTGACATCGCATCCGGCCGGAAGAATAAAACATAATGCAGTTGCAGGTTTCAGTGATGAGTTTCAAATGCAATAATCGGATATGTTCCGAGTTGCTTGGATACTGGGTGTAATCGATTAATCCGGTGACCCGATAAAAAAAATACCCTTTTTGCAAAGGGTGTTTTCTTATAATTGGGTATTTTTGTTCTGATTAGTTTGCCGTATCTCGACGCGGCGAATTTTACCGCTGATGGTTTTGGGAAGTTCCTTGACGAACTCCACAATTCGGGGATATTTGTAAGGAGCGGTGCTCTTTTTAACGTGCTCCTGGAGTTCCCTAATAAGTATATTGCCGGGTTCCCAATCTTTTGCCAGAACTATGGTGGCCTTTACCACTTGGCCGCGTATTGGATCGGGAGCTGCGGTTACGGCGCATTCAAGCACTGAAGGGTGTTCGAGCAAGGCGCTTTCAACTTCGAAAGGTCCGATCCGGTAACCGGAACACTTAATGACGTCATCCGACCGGCCGACAAACCAAAAATAACCATCTTCATCACGCCAGGCAACGTCGCCAGTGTTATAAACACCATTCTGCCATACTTTCCGGGTGGCTTCTTCGTCCCGGTAATAACCACGGAAAAGCCCCGGCGGGATTTCCCGGTCCAGATTCCGGATGACGATATTGCCTTCAACCCCGGAGGGACACGAATGCCCTTGATCATCAATGATATCAATATCATAAAGTGGGGAGGGTTTTCCCATGGAACCCGGTTTCGGGGTGATCCATTCAAAATTGGCGCAGAGCACGGTGGATTCGGACTGGCCAAAACCTTCGAAAATGCTTAAGCCGGTGGCCTTTTGAAACTGGTAATATACTTCCGGATTCAGCGGCTCTCCGGCAGTACAGGCGATTTTAATGCTGGAAAGATCATACCGGGAGAGATCCTCTTTGATAAAAAACCGGTAGATGGTGGGTGGGGCGCAAAAGGAGGTGATCCGGTATTTTTCTATCATTTTGAGCAGACTATCCGGGAAAAACTTGTCCATATCATACACAAATAAGCTGACTCCACAGATCCATTGGCCGTATATTTTTCCCCAGGCGCATTTGGCCCATCCGGATTCGGATACGGTAAGATGCAGGCCTTCTTCACTGAGCCGCTGCCAGTAATGGGCGGTAACAATATGGCCAATGGGATAATTAAAATCATGAAGCACGATTTTCGGCATTCCGGTGGTTCCGGAAGTGAAATACATGAGCATGGGATCGCTTCCGCCGGCTGCGGCGGCGCTTGAGGGACGGGCCCATTCCGGTGAAGCTTTTTCCAACTCGGCGTTAAAATCAATCCAGCCATCCTTGACGCCCCCAATGAGCGCTTTTCGGAGAACCGTGGGAGAGTCCGGAAGAGCCGCCTCAATAGTCCGTATTAGCTCATCTTCATTGACTACCACTAACATTTTAACCGAAGCGGCCTGGTTACGATAGACCAGATCTTTTTTGGTTAATTGAATAGTTGCCGGGATGGATATGGCCCCGATTTTTTCGAGGGCCAAGGTACAAACCCAGTACTGCCAATGCCTTTTGAGTATAAGCATTACCGCATCGCCTTTGCTGATATCCAGAGAGTGGAAAAGGTTGGCGGCCTTGTCGGTGAGCCGTTTAAGATCACCAAAGGTGAAGCGGTGCTCTTCGCCATGGTCATTGCACCAAACCATGGCAATTTTATTCGGATTTTCCAAAGCCCAGGCGTCCATCACATCGTAGGCGAAATTAAAATTTTCCGGGATATTCACCCGGTAGTTTTCTTTAAAATCTTCATAGGAATCAAATTGGTCCCGGGGTAAAAATTTTTTCAACATAAGTAATTGCTCCTTTGGAACAACGTACCCACGTGAGTTAACGAACATGCGTTAACTCGCGTGCGTGTGTTATTGGTTTGTATTTTCATGAAGGATTACTGTCAGGAATTTAGCCGGTTTACCATCAAGCGCTACCTGGCCGTGGGGTATCAACGGGTCGAAGTATAATGAATCTCCCCGGGACATTTCCACTTCGCGCCCGCCAAGGATCACTTTGATTTTGCCTTCAAGCACATAGTTAAATTCCTGGCCGGGGTGGGTAACCAGACTGGTTTTTTTATTTTCCTCCGGTTCGATGGTTACCAGCAACGGTTCGACCTTTTTATGGATGAAATTAAAAGCCAGGCTTTGAAACTTATAACCTTTATATCTTTCAATCTCTAATCCCTCGCCATCTTTGACCAGGCAATAACTATGCAGCTTGGGAGAGACTCCGGTAAGCAGATCGGTGAGATCGACGCTGAATATCCCGGCAATTTCATAAAGTAAGCTGATGGGAATATCGGTGGCTGCATTTTCATATTGGGAATAGGTATTCACTGGAATTCCAAGTTTGGCGGCGGCCTGTTCCGGTGTTAATCCACAATCCTCACGAATTTCACGGATGCGTTCTCCAATTTGCTTGGCGGTTTCGGACATTATTATACCCCCGTTTTTATCGTTTTTAGGATATAGGTGTGGTAAAATCGATATTGCGATAAGAAGGAATATCGAAGTTCAATATATTGTATCACATTTTTGGGCAATGGTGATAGACTTTCAATCTCATTCGGCAAGTCCTGATTTTAATAGATTTTGTAAGTTGTTACTTGCCGGATTCAGGATAAAGTCCAAAATGGGTGAATGAAAATTTTAATTGTTGGATGGGGCTTGATTTGATGTTAAAATGGAAACTCCGGTTTTTCCATCGGGGATTCGGGCCAGATTTAGAGCCTTCATCTCGGTAATTACAATCTCGCCCAAACATAATATCCGGCAACCCTTTTCCAGATGGCCGGCGCAAGCCGACTCAGTATCCGATACTACCGTATGTAAATGGGGTTGGCCATTGATGATGAGGCCGCTGACGGATGCCAATTCCAGGGGTTGATTGCTCCAACGCTTGAAATATTCTTGATATGGCGTCTCTGTATTGGTTACCATGTGGATCACGCATTCATCCAGGCTGCCGATGCCCGAAACCACTACCGCATCTTTAATGTTTTCTTTGTTGATCAATTCAATGATGCTTTCGAGTACATAGTCGCCCCGATCGAGCCGTAAGATAAAAGTTCTGCCCCATTCCGCCGCAGAAAAGTAGTCCATTGGTTTTTCCTCCGTGCCGTTGCATGGATGTATGCGCGCTAGGAGTCTGTAGGCGTAACACGTTTTAATAACTCAAAACCAATATATATTGTATTAGAACATGCCACTTGATACTAATATGTTTCGAAAAACGACTAGCCGCACAGATTCCTAGTTATCGTACTGTTTCGTCCAGCTCAATTCCCATCTCTTCATATAATTGCCGTCGTTGTTTTTTATCCGACTTTAACTCCCGGTGGGCATATTTGGCCACTTCAAAGGCTTGCTTTCGGGGAACCACAATTACGCCATCACCGTCGGCAACGACCACATCGCCGGGATGAACCACTACACCACCCACATTCACCGGTATATTGGAGGCGTCAAATTTGAGTCGGCCTTGAACCATGGTTTGGGATATATAGCGTGACCAAAAAGGAATTTTTTGAATGATGATCTCGTCCGTATCCCGGACGCCACCATTCGAAACAAAACCGCGCGCTCCTTTTCCGGTAGCCACCAGCGTGTTATGGGAACCCATCAGGCCAACCGGCAGATTGCTCTGGTCAATCACAATAAAATCACCGGGTGTGACAGCTTCTATCCATGGATAAGGGCAAATTTCTTGATAATACCGGTTGACCCATTCGGAATATTCATCAGGTGTCATTTTGGGGACCGCTTCCTGGTAGGGCAGGTAACGGACCGTCAGCGCGATTCCGACAGCCCGGGTTCGAAATAAGGGCCGGATATCATAAGACATGGAACCATAGTGATGCATCATATTCCAGTCCATCCCGTCACGGACATCGCAAACTCGTAGTTCTTGGTACAGTTCCAGTAATTCTTTTTTTTCAGTTTCCGGTAAGAGCATGCTTTATGGTCCTTTCATCAATGTTGGGCGTTAATCCGCCAAGTAAAAGGTTTACTAAAAAAGTATGGTTTAACAATGTTTTACCCCATTACCGGGCGCCAGTTGCGGGTGAAAGATAAAACTCCGGTTCATTAATTTGTCGTTTTTAATTCGTTCAAGCATGAACTCGCCGATTTTATGGCCGATGGTTACCGGATTGAGGGTGACAATGCTGGGCTGAACATACATTAATTCAATATTATCGATATTTCCATAACAGGCGATGGATATATCGCCCGGAACATCAATTTCTTTGGCGCGGAAATATTTAATGGCGCCCATAGTCATGGCGTTATTCATAACCAGAATTGCGGTGGGGCGGTCTGATGGTTCCATGAGCTTCGTGGCTCCCTGAAATCCGGAATCCATGGTAAAATCGCCGTCGTACCGGTAACGATAATCATTATTTACTTCGATCCCCGCTTCCAGCATCGCTTTTTTAAAGCCCGCGAAACGTTCGCTTCCGGTGCTGACCGTCAAGTTTCCATTGATAACCGCGATTTTTCGGTGCCCCAATGATAACAGGTGGGCGGTTAACTCATAAGCGCCTTGCATATTATCGCTATCGATTAAATCCCCGATAAAATCATTTTGGTTAATTTTCCGGTTGAGTAAAACGATAGGCATGCGTTTACTGAGTGAGGTGATAAAATCGTCATTTTTACCCGAGGTATTGATGATCAAACCATCGACTTGTTTACTCATCAGCAGTTTTAGATAAACCAGTTCTTCTTCCATCTTATCGCGGGTACTGCAAACGATAATATTATAGTTTTCCTTGCTGACAATATTTTCGACCGCGCGTATCACGGAAATGAAATAACCGTTAGATATATCGGAGACCAAGAAGCCGATGGTCAAGGTGGAGTTGCTTTTCAAACTACGGGCCACCGAGTTGGGGTAATAGTTTAGTTTATCGATGGCTTGTAATACTTTTTCACTGGTTTCGGGGCTGACATAATAGTTTTTATTGATGACTCTTGACACGGTGGCGATAGACACTTCAGCATGCTTTGCCACATCTTTGATTGTTATGGTTGACACTCGACAACCCTCCAAGAAAACGTTTTTTCTATATTATAAAAAAAATAATCTTGCAAACGTTTTACTTAAAAATATAACAATAATATTGAAGTGTCAATAGAGAAAACTAAAATTTTTGATATAAAAATATGGGAAAAAGAGAGGGGTGAAAACCGGAAACTGAAAGTTGTCAGTCGCATGTGGAAAATCAAACGTCAAAGATTAAAGGTCACAAGTTAATTTTCTGTGACTTTTATTTTTGACGTTACACATTGAATCAAGTTTTAAAGACATTTGACTTTTGACTGCTTTACCACGGTATCCTATCCATCCGGTCACCCCGGAAGATGGGGAGAAGACTGTGGCGCATGGGCTGGGGGATGTCTTTCAGGCGTTGGTGGTCGATACGGGTGATTTCAACGGTCTCGCATTTGATTTTCATGGCCAGTTCTTTGGCGGTGAGACCGGCGTTTTTGCGGAGTTCCTTGATGGTCTGGTTACGGTGGAAAAAGAAGTAGAACATTTTCATGACTCCCGAATGAAGAATTCTTTTGGTTTATTATATCAAACTTCAATGTGAAAAAACCACATTTAAATCCTGAACAAAACAGGAAACTACAAGTGTAGCAGTATTTCATCGGTTAGTGTTGAAACATTTATATCTTTTAAAATATCCATTACAGTAAATTCAACTCCGAAGTTCGTTCTTAGATAAGCAACTATTTCAAAGGCCATTATCGAGTCCAATCCCATATCTCTCAATTGTTTTCGAGTGTCCAACCGTTCTTGAGGCATATTCATTATCATCGCGATCATTTCCGTTACTAAGTTCTCCATAAAGTCAAATCGTTCTTCCTCTTTTAAGGACTTTAGTTTTTCTTTTAGTAATCCGGTTTTTTTGTTTGTTTCATCCGGTGTTAATTCTTCTACAAGCGGTGAGAATTTATAGATTCCATTGAGTTGTGGATTTATATTACTCCACTGCCGCCAATTCATGTCTGCCAAAATAATATTATCCATCTTTTGTTCTAAAAAGTATTCAACAGCATTAAGAACTTCAACCGGAGAAATACCGTTCATGCCTGATTTCTTCAATTGGCGGAAGATTTCCGGTTTTTGTACCGCCATACCGACTTCGGAAATCATTCCTAAATTGATACATAAAGCCGGCAATCCACAAATTTGCCGATGCATCGCTATTCCTTCCAAAAACGAATTTGCCGCTGCGTAATTACCCTGACCCGGATTTCCAATAACCGATGATATCGAAGCGAACATAATAAAAAAATCCAGATGCTGATTATCCACAAATTTATGCAAGTTTAAGGCGCCCAAGGCTTTTGGTGCGATAGCTTTTTTTATTTTATCAACATCTAACTCATCGATGAAACTATCCTCTAAAACCGCGGCGCCGTGGATGATACCCGTTAAAGGAGGCATTGTTTTTTTGATGACATCGATCATTTCTTTTACTTTTTCTTCACAAGTAACATCAAGCGCGAATATTTGAACATTGATATTATTTTCTTGCAGAGTTGATAGTATAAAAGAAGCCTCTTGAGATGATATTCCCTTTCTTCCAACCAATGCTAGATGTTTTGCGCCATGGCCCACCAGCCATCTGGCCGCCTCAAGCCCCAAGCCACTTAGACCACCGGTTACAAGGTAAGTGGCATTCGAACTAAATAATGTCCCGTTATCGGTGATATTTTTGATAGCTTCATTATTATTTTCATCTTCCTGCGTAATAATATTTTCTTCGTTATATTTTTGCAGCCTGGCGGCATATATTTTATCAGCACGAATGGCAAATTCCGTCACTTTGCTTTCCGATAAACAAATCTTGACCACCTGTTCTATATTAAAATTACTGGGATCCATATCAATAAGCTTATAATTTATCCAAGGATATTCATTTGAAATTACTCTCACTAAGCCCCATATCGAGCGATGAAAGGGCGATATAAAGTTTTCTTGATGATTAACAATGTGGCTGCCTTCGGTTACCCAATATAAATTTATTTTATGTTCCGGTTTTCTTTTGGCTAAACTTTGTAACAGATAGACAATGCTGATGTAATCGATATAATCAATATAATTTTCGTTATTATCATCTGCACCGGCGCCCCAGATATAAATAATTTTTTTTATATTTAACCTGCCATCAATAATATCCTGGAAATCTTTCAAACAATCTCTACGTATAACTATATGCCTAGGGGTAATTTCTTTAAAATAATCGCCTAGCGTAATGTTGACTGTATTTACGCTTTGAACCTTCAAATGTTGGCATAAATCCGTGGCTATTTGAGTATCTTTGGAGAAAACCAGCCATGTTGCGTTATTTGTTTCATATAAATTTAAATTTGCTTCGATATATTCATCCCACTTAAGATTATAAAGGAATTCACGCATATTAATTTCCGAGTTCATTTTGGAATAGTCGATGGCTTTGCAGCAAAGTTTTTCAATTTCCAGATAGACTTTGCCGGTTTGATCAAAAAAGCTGATATTACAGTTTATTTCATCCGGTTTTTGACCAATAACTCTGCCATATCCGTAAATATGCGCCGGAGGAGTCGCATAAAATTTGATGGAACCGATATTTACCGGTATATATGTTTTTAGTGAGCCGTACCAGTCTGTAACACTATCCGTTTTTGTAATCATGGCCTGAAAACCGGCATCCAGTATAACCGGATGAAAAATATAATTTATTAAATCACCGGCAGTGACGCTGGTATATTCAATCTCCACCAGTATTGCTTCGGAGTTGCTCCACAGCTTTTTGATGGTTTTAAAACTTGGCCCGTAATTAAGACCCCGATAAGCAAGCTGGCGGTAAAAAACGTCCACATTAACCCCGTTTTTACAAATACATTTCAGTAATTCCAAGTCCAGATGAGGGGGCCGATGATCTGCTGCGAATGCGGCAATTCGACCCGAAGCATGAAGGCTCCACAAGGTTCTGTCATACATTAAAGTACTGTAGACACTGTATTTTCCTTCGGAAGAATCGTATTCCACATGAAGAAGCGGTTCTTTTACCGGGTTGATAACGAATGGGTTATGAAATTCAAGTGATTCCAATAAAACGGACTTTTCTTCACCACCGCTGATTTCTTTGGCTAAAGCCAAGCCGATTTCCACATAACCGGCGCCTGGAAATACAATACTGCTTTTCACCATATGATCGCCAAGATAGGGGATATATAAATGATTGATTTCTGTTTGATGGGTAAGACGGGGCATTTTAAGCCTGGGGCCCAACAAAGGATGTTTTCGCGGCCCGAGCCTTTCTTCGTTGCATTCGTCGGATTCATTAAAATAATATTCTCTGAACCAAGGGTTCGATGGAAGTTTAATAAATTTGCCCTTCCGGGAATAGATTTTATCCCATGGCGCCGGATATCCGGAGACATAAAGCAAACCTACGGCGGCAAGGAGCGCGGCTTTTTGGGATGCGCCACGCTTTTGAGCCGCAAAGGTATAATTTTTAAGCGCTTTTCTGGCGAAGTGTTCTCGAATGTAGCCGACTAAAACCGGATGGGCGCTGATTTCCAGAAAATAACGGTATCCGTCGCCGCCAATTTGATTCAATGCTTGGTCAAATAATACTGTCTCCCTGATATTCCGCCACCAATAATGAGCGTCAACCGGATAGTTTCCCATGATGCTTCCGGTTACGGTTGAATATAAAGGAATGAGCGGCTTATTGGCCTCGATCGTCTGTAAAATTTCGAGTAATTCTTCTTTTAGCCGATCCATCTGATTACTGTGATAGGCGATATCGACGTTGGTAAAGCGGTGAAAAATATTTTCCTGTTCAAGAAAGTGGGCGATTTTCTCCAGGCACTCCCTGCCGCCTGAGAGAGTAACCGCATCCGAGCCGTTGATGGCCGCTATGGAAACCCGGTTTGTAAATTCTTGAATGAGCTCATTCGCTTTCGCGGCGGATATATTGGCGGCAAGCATGGACCCAAGACCAGCCGCTTTTTGCTGAATACGGCTGCGGTGATAAATTAATAACAAGGCATTTTCAAGCGACAACGCGCCGGAGACGTAAAAGGCGGCTATTTCTCCAACACTATGCCCTACTACAGCGCCAGGTACGAATCCCCAAGAATTCAGCACCGCGGTCAAAGACACTTGAAAGGCAAAATTAACCGGCTGGGCAATCCTTGCCTCATGGATGCAAGTATCTGTTTCAGCTTTCAGAAATTCAGTTACCAAGCGCCAGCCCGAGTATTGGTAAAAAATCCGGTCGCATTCTAAAAATGCTTTTTTAAATGAGGGTTCGGTTTCATATAATTCTCTTCCCATATACCACCATTGCGGCCCCATTCCGGAATATACAAAAACTATTTTCGAATCTTGGTTTTTATCGGCGCGGCCGGTAAAGACGTTTTCAGCGGTGATACCGGAAGCGAAATTCCGTAATTTCTTTTGCAGTTCATCGACTGAATCCGCTACAATCGCCAGACGGTAGTCAAGATGGCTCCGGCGCAGTGAAGTTGAATAACCGATATCATATAACGAATCACTGGCGCCGGACTTTTTATCCAAAAATTCGATATATTTTTCGATTAAGTTGTTCAGCCGCCGGCTACTTGATGAGGAAAAAGGAAATAATTGAGGGCCGACGCTTTTTTCAGCGGGGATTTCGTCCAAATTATCGCTGTGAATATATTCTTCCAAAATAACATGGGCATTGGCGCCTCCGTAGCCAAATGAATTCACTCCGGCGATAATCGGGATTTCCTTATCCGGGAACGGCTGGTAAGCGCCGGAAACTTTTAGGCCCAGTTCATCAAAAGGAATTTGCGGGTTTGGGTTTTTATAATGAAGATTGGCGGGAATCGCCTTATGTTTCAGGCACAAAGCGGTTTTTATCAGTCCGGCCGCTCCGGCGGCGGCTTCAAGGTGCCCAATATTGGTTTTAACCGATCCTAGGATGAGTTTGGCGCCGTCACTGCCTTTTTTCCCAAGTACTTCCCCGATGGCGCTCGCTTCAATTACATCTCCCGCCTTCGTGCCTGTCCCGTGCGCTTCGATATACTGGACTTGCGCGGGACTTACACCTGCTTGCGCATATACTTTACGCAATAAAGCGGTTTGGGCATTTTTACTTGGATAAGTGATTCCTTCGGTTTTGCCGTCGTGGTTGATGCCGGTTCCCCGAATAATCGCATAAATAGGGTCATGATCGGCGATAGCTTTTGTTAAAGGCTTTAAGATTACAATTCCGGCGCCTTCCCCACGTACATAACCATTGGCGTCCCTATCAAAGGTTTTGCACCTGGAGTCGGGGGAAAGAAACTGTCCTTTGCACATCGCGATGGAATAATCAGGGATAAACATAATATTCACTCCACCCGCGACGGCCAGATCGCATTCGCCGTTCAACAAACTCCGGTAAGCGTGATGAAGCGAAACAAGCGCTGATGAACACGCGGTATCAAGGGTAATACTGGGCCCGTGTAAATCATAAGTATATGAAATCCGGTTGGCCAGCATACCCATGGTTACGCCCGCCGCAGTATTCGGTTTTATCAGATGCCGGTTTGAAATTCGAAATTGAAGTACCTGATAATCAAGGGTAAAGCAACCGATATACACACCTGTATTGCTTCCTTTTAATTTTTCCACCGGAATCCCGGCATCCTCAAAAGCTTCCCATACAACTTCCAGCAGTAGACCCTGCTGCGGATCCATATGAATTGCTTCCCGGGGAGATATGCCAAAAAAATCCGCATCAAACTCGCCCGGTTTTTCTTTTAAGAAACCTCCTTGCCGGGTATACATTTTGCCTGTTTTTTGCGGGTCCGGATCATAAAAACGGTGGATATCCCATCTATCCTTCGGGATATCCACAATCGCGTCGATCCCTTCTTTTAAAAGATGCCAAAATAATTCGGGACTATTTGCGCCTCCGGGAAAACGGCAGCCAATTCCGATAATCGCAATCGGATTTTCTTTTATCATATTGTCTGTCATACTTTTTAAACCTCGTTTTAGAAATCAATGTTATATGCTTTATCGATATAAATACTACACCCGGAAGCGTGAAATATAGTCAAAATGTTTTTGATGCTGGATTTGCGGGCCTTTATGGTTGAGGTATGGAGAGGACTTTGCTGGTCCCTTTATCTCCGGCGCTTCCGTCGATACCTGGACTTCCGTTACTTCCTTGAGTCCCGGGATCGCCGTTTTCGCCGCCATGGCTCCCTCCTGCCCCAGGTAGCCCGGCAACACCGCCGGTCCCTTCTGCTCCGCGTTTACCGCCGGGCGCGTTTCCATTAACAACAGTGACTTGCTTTATGGCCGATGAGTTAACATATACCGTTAAATTGCCGCCATTACCTCCGTTACCGCCATTGCCGCCATTGCCGCCATTACCTCCGTTGCCGCCGTTACCGCCATGTCCACCTTTCACCAATCCGCCATTACATGTATCCCCATTACCGCCTTGGCCGCCATTACCGCCTTTGCCACCACTGCCGCCATTGCCTCCGGCGCCGCCTTGGCCACCCTGATTGAGTATGGAAATTACTGAGTTCAAACTATAAATCGTGATACCTACTTCAGTCCCATCCGTGCCTTGAGTCCCATTCGATCCCTGCTTTCCATCCAACCCGTTTGTCCCGGCCGTACCAAGGCCAGCCGGTACATCAGCAGAAGAACAATTTGCCACAGCGTCAGCGCCTGCTGACCCGCTGGCGCCATCTTCGCCATTGGACCCATTATCGCCTGGCGCTCCATCTCTTCCCAAAACATAAAAATCATACGCGCTGCCGGGAGTACTGTTTAACTCTTTCACCAAGCTCTGGCATTCGAAAGCGCATGGCACAAGTATTTTTATGTAACCACCGGATTTTATAGTTATAGCGCCATACTGAGTTATGGCGGTAGCCGAATCAATAATTAAGGGATTTTCTGCTGTTACCATTAGATTTGGGTGAGCATAAACCGTAGCCATAAAACCATCCTCAAATCTCCGGTTAATTTCATCAATCACTTTTTGATCGGTGATCATTGAAGCGCCACTGACATGAGCCATCACCACATTTTGCAGTCGCTTATCGGAAATTGACTGTAACTCCGAATGTGTTATGGACGGGTTACGTTGATTTTCCTGAATGGGCGCATTAACGATTTCTCTAAATTTCTGCAAATCGGGAATCATTTTATAACGGGCATACCTATTTCCGGCAGTATCCGGGTTAATCCCCAATCTGGCCACATTGTCCCGCCATCTTTGCTGCTGTTCGGGTGAAAGATCGGTAAATTTCATTGTAAAACTCCTCCTTAAATTTTGGATTATTTGTTATGTTCTGTACCGTATTAACTCCCATGCCAGAAACTGACACAAAAAACAATGAAAAATAACTACCTAGCTTTGCTATTATCTTTTTATGAATCACTAATAACCAATAACTAATAACGGATTTTTCATATTAAATTAATAATACTGGATTAATTGGATAACTCCGGGTACAAATTAGATAACCCATTGGAAAAACCGGTAACCCCAATCCATCGACTTCTAACTACACATCTACAGGCAGACCATCTGATTTCGCCATTAACATTATTCAACAATTGGTTAAGAGTCTTAGTTCCTTCGTTTACTGTTATAGATCCTGGCGAAATAGTTAGACCTGTTGGGGGATATAATGTATAGTTGTACACTCTATGACCAGGTAAAATAGTTTCCGGAACGGGAAGATGACTATTATTATTTGCTATACGTACTCCTAAACGATCTGAAATCGTATTTTCGTGTTTCCCATAAAATTTAAGCTGTTTACCGTTGGGCACTTTAGTAAATCCGAATTCTGGACTCCATTCTCCATGACCTTCAAGCGCATTATAATTTCGATATCCGCCTCCATTACGTATTCTCCCATTTTTATTAAATAAACGTACTCTAGCCATGTTGAGGCCTGAAATAAGCGTGCTTGCCGCTATTCCAATTCCCAACGCCAACCCTGCATTATCCAAGAAATCCTGTCCGTTCATAACATTCATGACTCCATTGGATACAAAGCCTTCAACTCCACCCAGAGCCGAATTGGTTACGATGCCATAACCGCCAGCCATTAAAACCCCCCCTCCAGCACAGCTTAATCCGCCGGCTAAAGCTCCGAAGGCCGCACCCAAGCCGGTCATAGCGCCCCACTCCGCGGCGTTAAATTTATTTTTAAAATGGGTTGCGCCATAAGCTGCGCTTGCTCCTCCCGCTCCTGCCATAAGTCCTCCAAAGATGGCGCCGGCAAACGCCGCTGAGGTCCCTCCAGAGAACGCAGCTAAGGCAATCCCGGCACCCAAGAAAAGGATTCCTCCTAATAAAGCGCCTAAAGCAGCCCAGGAAAACTCTCCGCTTGGATCGATATATGCGACCGGATCGTTACCCGAATATACATATGGCCCGGGGAACTGTCCTGCCGGGTCGGTGCTGTAAAAACGGCCCAAATAAGGATCATAAAATCTTGCTTTGAAATTATACAAGCCGGTTTCACTGTCCCATTCCTGGCCAGTAAACAAATACGGGATGATCATACGATAACCGGGAATTTCATAAGCCGCGCCCATAAATTCTCCAAACGGCGTGTAGTTATATGCGGCGCAAACCCCGGACTCATCAACGACCACTCTGGTTGAAAAAAGGTGGTCCTTGATGAGATTGTAAAGTTTTCCGTTCCGCTTTACCGCAATCATACCCGCCGGTCCGTAGATGTTAAATGATACGATTTCCGTTCCGGTGGAATCTGTGGTTCTTTCCAGCAACGGCATGCCATTCGTGTTT
This sequence comes from Bacillota bacterium, assembly GCA_023436305.1. Lineage (GTDB taxonomy): Bacteria > Bacillota > UBA4882 > UBA8346 > UBA8346 > JAEZJQ01. Next base: position 7,446 of record JAEZJQ010000050.1, on the reverse strand, counting down.
AAAATATAGAGTCTGCTCGTATCGGGATTTTTCTTAAAAATTCTTTTATCGCCGCCATCATACTTAAGAAAAACGTTTTGGGTAACACCGCCTTGATTCACTTGGACGGATAAAGCCATTCCGGAGGCTTGGTCGTAGTTTATCCCGGCAATGCCGTTGGGATTTGCAACAATGATGGCGCCGTTGGCATTATATTGATAGGAGGCATCGAGGTCATTATTGGTATTGATTAGCTTGTTAGTCCCTGAATGGTAAGCAAAATTCTGCGTTTCGTTTCCCCGGGTCCATTGGCTGGCATTACCATTGGAATCATAAGCCAAGGGGCTGCCTGCCCCCAGGCTCCAGGCGGCGTCCCGGTCATTGGCCGCGGTTCGGAGCCTGCCGAGTTTATCGTAATCATACTGATATTCATACGATGTCACAAACTCACCCGGGCTTGTGATATGATCAAAATGATACGAAGCGCGGGCGATTTTGCCGGAATAAAAACCCGCTCCATGATAACCGTTTCCGGTATAATCCAAAGTTTCGCTAAAAAACTTATCTTGTAATTGAATGAGCCATCCCGCTTGGTTATAAGTATAGCTCCGGGTGAGCTCCGCGCTTTTTTGGGGGTTATATACCTCCGTTTTAATACTTCCGTCGCAATTATATTCGTACCGCGCCAGATTACCATCGGTCCCACTGATTTCGTCCACCAGCCCGAAGTTATTATAATTATAATTGATGGAAAACGGTTCAACATCTTCCGCATTATAAGTTATTTTAACACCATTGTTCAGGTTGTCGTATTCATAGTGAATGATATGGTCGGCGCCGTCATCGTAGTCGAAGGATTTGACCGCTTTTTTGATAATATTGCCCCGAATATCATAAACAAACGCTTCTTCGACCTTTATTCGGCAGTTGCTTTCGCTGTCGCTTGACCACACCTTGGTCAGTCTGCCGATGAGATTGATATCCGACCCGTCGCCGTCATACTCATATCGTTTACAGGAAATACCCGGAGCAGGCAGCCAGGTTTGATCATCGGCGTTCCTTTGAAGCTGCTCTTCATTCCAATCAGATTGGCAAATGCCTTTCTCAACATTCCGGCCCAATCCATCATATATCCAATAGATCAAATAACCCTGTTCAGCCCCGTTGGCATCCCGTGCAAAACGGATTCTTCCGGCTTTATCATAGATGCTCAAATAAGGCTGGGCGGTGTCCGGATTGGACTCCCGGACAATTCTGCCAAAGAAATCATAGCCTCTCTCGATAATGAATTTTTCATGTCCGGGTATGTCTTCTCGAAAATAATTGGGTAATTGGGTCCGGGTGTTATTTTGACAGGCGTCGAAATAATGCCGCGACATGGCAAAGTTGTCGTTCCCGCCGGCTTTAACCCCCTGAATTTCACCAACCGTATTTCCCAATTGGTCGGATATCCGGGCAAATGTATTTTTATCCGCATCTATTTCAGTGGCCACAATATATTTACCTGGAGGCAAATCATCGTTAATCCCATCCTTGATATTGGTGGAATACTTGGTGATGGTGGTATGACGGCTTTCCTCAGGGGTGTTCAGATTAATGGCATGAAGTTTGCCGGGACCTCCTTGCTCAATGATTCGGGCCAAAGGCGATTTTTCATATAATTTCCGCGAGTAGGGATACCCTTCGTCAGCCGGATAAAAATCGGATATTTCGCCAGTCATTGTCCCTTCGTCCCAGTCAATGGATTTGACGAAATCCTGTCGGTATTTTAGTAATTCATTATCAAACCGGGCCGCCTTGGTGGTAATTGCTTGTCTTCCCAAATGGTCATAACAATTTGCCTGAACCACAATACTGCCGTCATCCAGTTTTTGAGCCTGGATTTGTTTGCCGGAATTATCGCTGTAAGCAATGGATGTTACCGGATCGACAAACACCGTAATATAATCAAGTGAAATTTTATTTGCGGTAAATAATTGAAACTGTCCGGCGATTGGCGCCGGGAAATTATATTTCAAGACTTGTCTTCCGTCGGCAAAAAAGATTAGGCCGTGCCTTCCCGCTATCAAAAGCCAATCTTTACTGTCCATCCGGGCCTGGGCGAAGGAATCCACCAATATTCCCCGGGTGGAATCATATAGTTCCCACTGGCCTTTATCCCATTGCAATTTAAGTATTTGCCCGATCTTGACACCGATGGGGCCGTTACTGGTCTCATCCGGGAGAATATTAAACCTTACGCCGTAGTTTTGGTAGTTATCCGAATCCTTTAGAGTTAAAACCCCCGTTGCTGATCCATGATAGACAAGTTTAGGTCCGTCCAATTCCCAGCCGTTTGAAGCTTCCCAATGGTTGGTCCATTGGTTGCCGTGATGGAAACTTTCAAAAATTCCTCCGGTCCGGACGGTTATGGCAAGTAAACTGTTTGGGTCCGCCGGATCAAAATCGTCATGATATTTGCGCCAGGTATAACCAGCGGAAAGCTTCTGGGGCTGTTCGCCGTCTCCAACTGTAACCACGGGCATTTGAAACGAATCATAGGCAATTCTGCGGGTTTCGCCCGTTAACCCAACCGAAGCGGTATTCAGCTTATATCGCGTTTCATAAATTTCAGCCATATAAGTGCTGTTAAAAGGGGCAAAACCGATGTCATCCACCAGCATATATTCCCCGGTCTGCATGTTGAAGACAAAAAGCTCGATCTGACCGGCAGCGCTGATTCCGAAAGCAGCCATGTCAATGATGGTATAAAAATACCGCCAGGTTTCATTCGTGGGTAAAACAGGCACAAATACTGTTTTTGAAGCCGAATCGCCAAGAGAAATCTCCCAACCGGAAAGGTTGCCGGCGCCTGAAAAGTTCATACTTGTTTTTACCCAACAGGATAGAATAAATTTTTTACTGTTGTTTTGAATTTGAAACGTATTTTTAAGCCCGGATTTTACCCCTGATTTCCCCTGGAGGATAAGCCTGCGGGTCCCCGTATACGAATCGCCTTCATGAATATACTCGTTGATTGGTTCAGTCGCGGGAAAGACGGACCATCCGCCCGGATTTTCGTATTCCTCAAAACCGTAATAACCGGCTTCATTATTTGTAATACTGGCGTTGGTAAATTTTGCGACCGCAAAGCGGTCTTTTAAATCATATAAAGTGGCACGATGGATATTATCAATATCAATCGTTTCAATTACCAGGCCATTGGCAGTCATTCCGGCAATCTCGAAATCTTTAATCCAGCCGGAATCCGGTTCGCCATCCAAAGACCACGCCTGAAAGTCAAAAATTTCTTGGCCGGCCGTACCGTCCCACTGGTAAGTTTTGTGTAAGCCCCATTGATTACCACCTTTGTCTTCGCTCCAATTTTTAAGAACACAAACCGAAAGCTGGGTGGTTACATTCTTAGTTTCGTTCCGGTTTTTGGTTTGCACTTCGAGATTGAGCAGGTTGATATCGAGTAATTGGGGATAAACCTCCCAGCCATATTTCTTTTCCTCGGTTAATCTTTCCGCTTGGCCTTCGGAATTATAATTATAAGTAGCTGTTACTGTTAATTGGCCTTTTTCGTTATAGTCATATTCGGTAATTTTGGCTAAAGGCTCTGAATTGATGGGAGGAAGATAGAGCGATTCAATTTGTTTACGAGCCCTGGTATAAACTCCGAAAAGTGGTGCGCCATCTTTTTTCCGGTCGTACGCGTACAGATAATTCACTGTTTCGGATACTTTGGCGCCGCCGGTATTATATGAGGCGCTTTGATAAATTTGGCCGTTGAAACAACTGAAAAATTCTTTAACATTGGTAAACTCGTCGGTATCAGGATAAATAACGCCCGGTATCTGAGGATTCAAGCCGTTGAAATAGATATTTTCGGTATAACTGAAAGAGTTCTCCGCTTCTTTGTAATATGTTCCGGCTTTGGAAAATTGGCACACTCTGCCGCCCGGATCGTAAGCGGCGGTATCCCGGTCATATTGATAAACCGTGTCCACTTGATTATATCCGTCAAAAACGGACACTTTGGATACGGAATAATCAACTTGTTCATCCGCGATGGATTCGTTGATCACCCGGTATATAGACAATGATGATGCTTCTTCAAATTTTGTACCTTGATAAGTTACAAAGGAAAATTCGCCCGCCAGAACTTTTCCTGGTTCCTGAGAGGTGTATATGTTTTCATCTTTAATTTTTCTTGCCGTGCCTTTTACCGCTCCGTCCTTTAAAAACATCAGATAAGTATTTAAGGGTTCATTTGTCATTTGATATAACAAATATCCCGGCGCCCGGTTTTGAATCGAGGCCGGGTCAACATTCGCAGGCAATGAGTATATCTTATGCCATCTGAGAGTTTGATCCCGGTAATAAATATTGTTTACCGCTGCGCAATAGTCGCCTGCAAATGAAGGCACGGTTATTTGATCCCCGCTTAGCGAACCTTGAATGTCTCCGGGAATCCAACGATATTGGTATGGGTCGTATACCATGGATGAAAAATCCTGTAACATCCCAGTCTTTTTTCCCGTGATCACGATATCTTCGTTGTAAATATAGGCATATTCACTGGAAACATCGGGGACGACAGTTTCTTTTTCGATCCATTTTTCGCCATTGTATCGTAGGACCCTTTGTCCGATTCCGATTAAATTGTTGTTGATCATAATGTGATTGACGGCATTTTTTAATTGAATATCCTGGCTATATGTATAAACATTTACATTATTCAGCGAAAAATCCATCCGCCAACTGATAATCAGCAAATTAAAATAAACACTCCGCTGATCGGTTTTGGTGATATAGGCCGCAGCCGCAAAACAGTCTCCGATGGACCAAATTCGTTCAAAGTTTGTATATTCCAGGTTGATTTCGCCCGGGATTGTTTTTGAACCACCGATTTTCCAGCTGCGATTTTCATCACAATAATATAAACATACCAAAAGTTCCTTGGCCGTATCGTTATAACCTGAAAATATAAAAAAGTTATTTTTGGCCGCTAATGATACATGTGTAAATTGCCTGCTTTCCGGTAGCGATGTATCCCATTTCTTGGAAAAAGAATTCCATTGCTGAATGTTGATTTGAGTTGCATTGGGACAATATATACTTACAAAATCATTACCGGCTGCAAGGGATAGGCTGGTATACCGGTTATCCAGCTTAACCTCATAAGCGGTCCATTCTCCAAACCGGTACTCTTCCTGCCTGAAAAGAAATACCCGATACCGGCCTAAATTGAGATCTTTAAAATAGATGGTGAAGAAATCCCTGGAATTGATTCCATGAAAATCATCAACATTACAAGTTGTAATTAATTCGTATTTCCATTCGTTCCAATTGCCGCCCCATGAATATACGGAAACCAATACTTTATTTCTTGATTTGCTGAACCAGGCAACCACTACATAATCAGGCCCATGCCAAACCAAAGGCGTATAATCCGTTCCCGGAGATTTTATTTCCCTGCGTACGGAAGTATTGGCCAACTTGCCCGATTCGTATTCAAATGTAGCCATTCCGCCTTCCGGGAAAGTAATGGTTTTGATGGCGCCGGGATTTATTTCCGTGGGTTTGGTGTAATAATCAAAAGTAATGCCCGGTAATCCCGCGCCGTTTCCGTTGACCATTTTTACCGATTTCAAGTACCGTTTTTTATAATGATCATCAGTTGTTTTATCACTGACATTGTAAAAATCATAGTCAAAATCGATAGTAAAAAGAAGTTCACTGTTTTCATTGTTGACAAATATGTTCTCTAAAAATTTTTCTTCATACTGGAATTGAAAGGCGTTAACGTCAGTAGCGGGTAAAACAGGCAGTTGAATTTCAAAGCTCTCTTTGGGGGAATAATTAAAATTTACTGTTTGTCCATAGACGTCGGTAATTTTTTTGATCCGCGACGAACGGGTATAATTGGTGTCTTTATTTCCACCAATCGGAATATCATCATTTTCATAGTCAAAATAAATACAATCTCCCCATATATTTATGATTTCCGCCAGATTCCAGGCAACAGGGTATTGAGTTCCGGAACGGTTCGCGGTGCTTCCTACCCAGTTCTTCCATTTTACACCCCATTGTTGGGTTCCGTTGATTCCATAGAAATAATCATTGCCTTTTTTGATAGCGCCGTAAATATATCTTGAACCATCTTCCTTCACGATTTCCCATCTTTCGCGCAACGGATCGGATGGGTTATTATAATAAATTATTTTCTGAAAATTAAAGTTTTTGGCTTGAAAGTATATGGCGCCATCATTTTTTTCCGTCCTAAAAAGAGGTATAGTATTGCCTCCGGAAACGATATAAAACTTATCGTCATAATTGGTACTGATATTGGTAATATCGACCACAATTTTTTCAAAAGGAAGCGACCAACCGGCGCCCAAAATATCGGTAGGCGCATCTTTGTTCCAGGTATTGACCAAATAATGAACATTACTCCCGTAAAATGCCGTAATACTCGCATCAAGATTATTTCTACCGGAAAGTGAAACCAGTTTAAGCGGCAGATTAACATCGCCTCGAAAAAGATTTACACTTTTGCCGATATCCCCGATACTGCCTAAATCCAGTTGGCCGCCGTTAATTCCCGGCAATTCAGCATTGGAACTATTATTCGATTTCATTATGTTGGTACCTCCGATTGTTATTGAGCAATATCATATTCATTTGTTATTATCTAAACTCAATGATTTACAAAATAATATATTAAGTTATCGGTCAAGACTAATTAAAAAATAATCAAAAAAATAAAAAATAGTTAAATCGATACAATGCCATGAAACATAAATATAACAGATAAAAATTATAAAATATAAGTAGTAAACATTAAAAAACGTAAATATTCGGAGTGCATATTATATCTAACTTTAATGAATAATGATATTCCGAAACTAATAAACGGAAAAGATAATAGTAAATATGCCGGTTTTTTAGGGGAAAAAGAAAAGGGCGCAGCCTTTGCGCCACGCCTTCAGCAAACCGGGTGAAGTTTTTTTAGTGACCCGCATGCACTTCACCGGTGACTGTATCGACAAAAATATAGGGTTTGGCAGGATTACCGCCGAAAATGAAGTATGGGTTGCTGAGCTTCGGACCCAGCGGATTACGCAAGGTGACTGCCCCATAGGGTTCCTTGTAACCGGCCTTTTCTTTCAACTCATTGGCCTGTGGCAGATCCATTTGGACCGGCCATTTGATAACCACATCTTCCAGCCAGGGTTCCTGGATAAGCACTGGTTCGCCGAATTCACCGTAGTTTGTCTCTTTGATGATTACGGTGGTATTATTTTCATTTCCAAAGACCACTCTTAATTGATCGATTTTGGCCGGATCCGTGGTGGGACCGGCGGATGCCGTACCGTCAGCTTCATAAAGCCACGCTTTCGGGTATTTTTCCGTTACGATCCGGACCGCGATATTGACTCGCCCATTAAAACTAAGAATCGCCATTTTTTTATCCCCCTT
>JAEZJQ010000031.1 GCA_023436305.1 Bacillota bacterium | reverse complement strand
GGCAACCAAAAGCGCGCCGGGGAGGCGCGCTTTTGGCTTCGGGAATATATCAAATTGAAGGATTCAAATCGTGATAAATTATTGCTCAATTGTCCGCAGCCAGGCTTGTACCTGTTGCATACCCTGTTCCAGGGTGGTTTTGGGGATGAACTGAAGATCGGAGGCGGCTTTTTGATGACTGTAGGTAGTGGTTTTCATGACGCCCCGGACGGCGCACTGGGTGAACAACGGTTGTTTGCCGATAATTCCGGTTATCATTTGTGAAACAACGGCGAAAAAGGACATTAAAAAGCCGGGAGCCGAGGGAATGCTTTTCTTCCCGACCATACGGGCATAATGGGTAAAAAATTCCCGGACAGGGGTGATCTGTGTGCCGCATAGAATATAAATTTCGCCTATGGCGCCCTTGGCTGTAACGGCCATGATTCCTTCGATGACATCATCAATATAAATAGGTTGGATTACACCCTGATCTTTCAATGGCAGCATCATCAGACTGGATTTGATTAGATTTATAGGGTCCAAGGTCCAGGTATGATCCTCCGGGCCGTAAACTTCGGCGGGCTGGAAGATAACGCCGGGCAGCCCCCGATCACGGATGAGTTGCCGGATCATATTCTCGGCTTCCAGTTTCGTGTCACAATACGGGTCGTTACTCAAACAGCGCGGCGCCTTTTCATTGACTCCGTCTCCGGCGTGAAAACCATAGACCCAGGCGGTGCCGGCAAAGATGAAGCGTTCCACGTTCTCCTTCAAGGCCGCTTCCGCTAGTATCCTTGAGCCCTCCACATTCACTTTCCGGAAATACGATAACGGTTTGGATTGACTGCCCAATATCCCGGCCAAATGAAACACTACTTGACAATCTTTGATCGCCACTTCCAGGGTTCGCGGCTCGGTCATATCGCCATAAACGACTTCGGCTCCTTTTTCAGCCAAAGGCCTGGCTTTTTCCGGATTGCGGACCATAACCCGTACCGCGCATCCCTGACTTAAGAGCGCCAACGTCAGACGGCTGCCAATCAGACCCGTGGCTCCGGTGACCAGAACCCGTTTGTTTTTGATGTCGTAGGTCATAATCATTCATTCTCCTTACTGTTATGTATTATCAGGTGTCCCAGCCTTCCAGGTGAGTGATTCGAACCATCCAGTCCGCGAATCGGGGAGATATGACATTGAGTATGATTAACAGTTTTGCTCCGAACCATGGAACCAATGTTTCGGCTTTATTACGCTCGATGGCGCGGACGATAGCCAGGGCCACCTTTCGGGGAGAAACCTTCGGAGAAACAACAGGTACCGCGATATTACAGAGCATCGGAGTATCAATCCGGGCCGGGAAGATGGTGGATACATTAATGCCGTATTTTTTGATTTCCTGCCGCAATACCTCCACAAAACCGGCTACGGCAAACTTGGTAGCTACATAGCCGGAATCCCGCGGCAGTCCTTTTTTGCCGTCCACGGAAGAAATGAATACCATATGTCCTCCCCGCTGCTTGATCATCATCGGCAGCAATTCATAAACACAATGAACCACTCCGTAAAAATTTACGGACATGACCCGTTCCAGATCAGCCAAGGTCAGTTTTTCAATCGGCCCTCGATGATATACTCCAGCGCAACAGACTAAAATATCAATACGCCCGAAATGCTCCACAGCAGTTTGCATCAAGCGTTGTACCTCGTTCCTTTTAGAAACATCCGTGGTAATAACCATAATTTTAACGCCTTTTTGTTTCAATTCGTCTTTAATGTCCGCCAAGAGTTCGGTTGCCAGAGTCCCAACCACGATGTTCATTCCCAGTTTGGCAAATTCAAGCAGCGTCTCTTTCCCGATCCCGCTGGAACCGCCGGTAATCACTGCTGTTTTTCCACAAAAATCTTGTCGCTTCATTGCTTTTTCCCCCAGTCGATTGGATTGTAAATTATTTTGGTGTTAATTAGGAATTGGGTGTTAGTGCAACGCTCACGTATCAATCGATGTAAAATATGAAGGGGATGAATTGATTTCCCTTCATCGATTCAATATTTTACGAAAGACAAATTGGAAACAAATAGAAAAACGCAGTCTGACTGGCTGTTCAATAGATATAGGGGGTTTTACAAAGCATGTTCGTTACAGGCAAGATGGGTGGGTAGCCATTCTCGCCGCGTTCGGCCGTACGGTAACCAAAAGGTTGCTTGTGACCACCGGCTAGAGCGCAAATTGCTTGATAAAGCTAAATTTATTCCTGTCTGTCATGGGATGGTTTTCCGCGGAGATATTCATGGTTTCTTTGACCAGCCGGTCATATTCGTTAATCAACCGGTCGAAATTATCTCCGGCGGCCAATACCGTTTGATCCGTCCTGCCGCTGCTGGCCCAGGCTTCATCCAAAGCTTTACGGGCGGCGGCAATCTCACTTTTTAAACAATTCAGCCGGTAGTAATGATTTAAAATATAGATCATCATAATCACCCTTTCAAATTCCGAGAAATGAAGCATCGTTTCATTTTAAAAGGAAACAGTATCAATTTTTACCCCTTGTTTTAAACACAAACCCCGTTGTGGATCCTGGTAGATAGTAACATATTTCAGACAATGAGCCATTTTAAAATCTTCCAGAATATCACCCCGGAAACGATGGATCACTTTGGAAATTACATCCATATAACCTTTTAAACTGACTGGTTCACCTAAAACCGACGCCCGCTTCCAAATATTTGACCGGTAGAAATAACGGGCCACCTCTTGAGCCCGGCCAATATCCACCGGATTCAAGGCTTTCACATCAAAATCATCAATTTTAATCATGATTTCGGTTGCATCCTGATGATACATGGCCGGATCCGGCGGTTCCAGTTGGAAGATGTTCTCGATATAATCATGGAAATCGGCGTATTTGGCCACGGTTTGATTAAATCCGTTTTGGGTGGAAATAACGTAAGAAAGTTTATTCTCGTATTTAATGGCTTTTAAAAGGGGAATAATATCCCGTTCGCTGGAAATCAATACAAATATATTTATATTTTGATTTCTATACAAATCTTTTATGACATCCACCGTTAATTCCAGATCACTGGAATTTTTGCCGTTATTGCAAGTGTGGCGAGTCTTTAATCCCAAGGCCCGAAAATGCGTTTGATATTTGCTGTTCGATACTTTCTTTTCGAAATTGCCATAGATGATAAAATCAACAATATTTAATCCACCAGCCACTAACTTGTCCTGAATTACCTTGAAAAAATCCATTTTCAGCGGGTCTTTTCCAAATTTCTTCGGTAATTCAAGAATGTTTTCATAATCGGTATACACCATTGCATTCAGTAAATCGTTATTAATTTGCACTGTGTGAGCCATCAATGCTTATCGAACCTTTCAATTGTTTCCGCCTCTATATAAAAAATGAATTTTTATAATATTATCTTCTAATATTATCTTACTTGGTTTGTCCTTCAATTGCTAGATGTCGTTGGTCAGAAGTAAGAATTACTTTCGTGCATCACCAGACGTGACGTAAGGATAATAATGATATGACTTACGAAATGACTAAAGTAATATAAAAAAATGACTAAAGTCATTTCATCATGACTCAAGCCACAAATACGGAAACCCTAGGAGTCTGTGCGCGTAACACGTTTTAATAATTTAAAACCACTATATATTGCATTAGAACATGTCGCTTGATACTAAATGTGTTTCAAAAATCCATTAGCCGCACAGACTCCTAGACCAGGCTAAAAGTTACATCAAGGCCGCCGGTCTACACCAAATTATTTTTTACCGCAAAAATTGCCAGTTGGGTACGGTCATTCAATTTAAATTTTACCAATAAATTGGATATCATATTTTTAATGGTCCCTTCGGCCAGACCAAAATTGGAAGCAATTTCTTTATTGGTTTTTCCGTCTACGATCTCCTGTAATAATTGTTTCTCCCGTTCCGATAATGCAATCTCGATTTTGGAATGGCCGCCGATATTCCGGTACTGATCCTTCACATTGCTTAATACCTTTTGTTCAAAGACACTTAATCCTTTCATGGTGCTCTTAATGGTCATAATCAGATCTTCATCATTGACACCCTTCAATATGTACCCGTCGGCGCCGTTTTTTAACGCTTGAGTGATATATTCATTATCGTCAAATGTAGTCAGCATTACAATTTTAATGGCTTTATATTTATCCTTGATTAATTTGGCCCCTTCCACGCCGTTACAAACATCCATCCGGATATCCATCAGAATTAAGTCCGGGGACATTTGCCCGCAGAACTCGAAGGCTTCCTTGCCGTTGGCGGCGCAACCGAGCACTTCGATTTCCGGATCTTGTTTCAGAATAGTCTCCAAACCACTGCGAAAAATAAAACTATCATCCACAATCAATACCTTAATCATTGTTTTAACTCCTTTCTTTCATGTTTACAACCGGGATATCAACTCGCCGGTCCGCAGTCCATCATTCATCCTAGGAGTCTGTGCGAGCAACACTTTTCAATAACTTAAAACAACTATTTGTTGTATTAGAATATGTCACTTGATACGAAATACGCTTCGAAAATCGATTATCCGCACAGACTCCTAAAACACCCGGCGTAACATTTCAAATTAATCCTACCTTAGTGTATTTCGATGGCTGAACAAGGTCTTCCTTCCCCGGGGAAAAAAATTTCCATACTCCTGCTTTTACCCACAGGTAAAACGAAACTTTGACGATAATAATATTAATGACTCCTATAAGGCGCTTATATCATCCGATATTACGTGTAACAGGATTTATGCCTTTATGAATTTACATTTTTAATCACCGGAGTAATTTATAGTCTATTGATGTCATTTTGCGGCTCGATCCCGCGGAAAGAAGGGGAACAATTTGAATCTGGTTGGGAAAACATTAAACAGCCGTTATCATATTACCAAACAATTGGGCGAAGGTGGAATGAGCCAGGTGTTTCAGGCCCGTGATCGCCATAAAGATATTGATGTGGCTATAAAGTTGATGAAAAAGAGTTTAACCTCCACGTTTCTGGAAGATTTAATCCGTTTCCGCCGCGAGATCGAGATTGTCAGTAAACTGAAGCATCCCAATATTATCGAGGTATACGGGCTGTATGAATATGAAACCACCCCCTTTATTGTCATGGAATTATTGGCGGGTTCTAATTTATCCAGACTGCTGGAAAACGGAACCCGTTTTTCCATTACCGAAATCACCGCCATTATTAAACAATTGGCCGAAGCCTTAAATTACGTCCATAACCACGGGATTATCCACCGGGATTTAAAACCCAGCAATATTTTTCTTAATGTGCATAACGAGTTAAAACTCCTGGATTTCGGGGTGGCTCTGGTGATGGAATTAAGCGCCATTCGCGAGGAAAAAATGATTGCCGGCACCTTTGGCTATATGTCTCCTGAAGCCACCGGAATCCTGGACAAGCGCATTGATGAACGAAGCGATCTATACTCTCTGGGGGTGGTTTTTTATCATTTAATCACCGGCGTACCGCCCTTCAAAGGCGTTGAGATCAATCAATTGTTGCATCAACAAGTGGCGTTCATCCCAACCCGCCCCCAAAAAATCAATCCCGTAATCCCAACGGCATTGGAGGACATCATTTTAAAACTGTTGCAGAAAGACCCGGATCTGCGATATCAAAGCGCCCGGGGATTGCTGGCCGATTTGGAATGCTTTGAAGCCGGGGAATATGATTTTGAAATCGGGGGCAAAGACCAGAAAATCAAGCTCAGCTATCAGACCCGGCTGGTGGGCCGGGACCAGGAAATCCAGAAAGTTAAAAATCAATTTGACAATGCCGCTAAAGGTAATGGCAGTATTTGTCTGATCGCCGGGGAAGCCGGCATCGGGAAAAGCCGCTTGGTGGAAGAGATTAGAGCCTATGTCTATGAACGGAACGGTCTATTTATCCGGGGCCGTTGTCTCAATTACGAGAATAAGTTTCCCTATCAGCCGTTTAAAGACGCCATCGATGAATTCGTCAACAAGATCATTTATCTTAATAAAGAAACCGCTGACCGGGAAATCCAGCGGCTCAAACAAGTCCTGGGAGATCTGAGCGGCATTGTCGTCAACCTGAACTCGCGCTTGGAAAAGGTATTTGGCGAAACCAAAGAATTAATCTCCCTGGAACCGGAACGGGAAAACCAAAGATCACTTCTGGTGTTATCGGATTTCTTTTGCAATTTGACGGATCCGAACCAGGCCTGTGTGTTGTTTTTAGATGATTTGCAATGGGCCGATGAAAGCAGTCTTAATTTATTAATCGAAATCCTCCGTAAAATAAGCCGCGCTAATTTATTGGTCCTGGGAACCTATCGTAACAACGAGATCCGGCCCGGGCATAAAATCGAATTGATTAGCAAATCAGCCGCCGAACACGGGTATCATCTGGAGGTCATTGAGCTTAAGCCATTTAATCAATTTAAAATCAATCAATTAATCGAAAATATTCTGGGCGAGAAGAATGAAAGCCGGGAACTTTCCGATTATATATTCAAAAAATCCAACGGAAATCCGTTTTTTGCCATCAATATCATTCGTGAACTGGTAGAGACCAAAGTCATTCAATGGGAAGAAGGAAAATGGAGAAAAGAGATTCAAAAACTAAATGAAATCCCGGTATCCAATTCCTTAATCGATATTATCCTGCGCCGTATTGAAAATCTGTCCGAAAAGCAATGGGAATTGCTGGCCCGGGGCGCGGTCATCGGGCGTGAGTTCGAAATTGAATTATTATACCGGTTGACAACCCTGACGAAAATTGAAGTTGTGAATATGATCGATGATTTTATCGCCATCCAGTTACTGGAGAGAAGCGCGGAACATGGGCGGGTTTTATTTGTTCATGACCGGATCCGGGATGCTTTTTATCATACCCTGGCGGAAGACGAAAAACACCAAATTCACTTTCAGATTGCCCAGGCTATTGAGGTTATGAATCAAGGGCGTCATGACAAAGTCATTTATGAATTGGCTTACCATTACGTGGAAAGCGGTGATCAAGAAAAAGCGTTGACCTATGTCATCCCTGCGGCCGGAAAAGCTCAAAATTCATATGCCAATGAGGAAGCTATCAGGTTCTACCATATCGGTATTGAATTATTGGAGCAAAAAAACCGGAAGAACAGCCAGGAATGGTTCACCGCCAATGAAGAACTGAGCAAGATTTATCTGGTTATCGGGAAGAATGACGAAGCCATTGCCATCGCCAAAAATTTATTGAATTCAGTGGCGGATCGCTATACTAAAGCCCGGCTGTTCAAAACCATCGGTATCGCCTATTTCAAAAAAGGTGATTGGGTGAATTGTGAAAACACTTTAAGTTACGCCCTAAGTTTGCTGGGGGAACGGTTGCCGCAAAATCTGGCGCAGCGGCTCCTCGCGGTGTTGAAAGAATACATCATCTATGGATTGCGCGGACTGGTATTGCGTCACCGGGAGATTACGGCCATGGATGAAAAAAAGAAAGAAATCATCTGGACTTACGAGTCATTAAGCTGGATGTACATGTTAAATGACAATGGCAAATTAATCTATAATTTAATCCGGCAGTTGAATGTCGCCAATGCCGGTATCGCCCAAACCAAGGAAGCTGCGTTGGCCAATGCCGAATACGGCGGTTTTCTGATGGGTTTGCCTTTTTTCAATTCCGCTTATCAATATCATCAAAAAGCCATTCGCCTTCGTAAAATATTAGGGGATGACTGGGGTGAAGCCCAGAGTTTACAGTTCCTGGGTTACCAGTGCGCTTGGCAGGGGAATCCGTTAGAGAGTATGCATCATTTTGAAATGGCCATCGCCAAATTTAAAAAAATGGGTGATCTCTGGGAATTGGGAATGACCATCAACGGTTTAAGTTTTTATTATTATTACATGGGCAATTATGAAAAAAGCATCTCCCTGTTTAATCAGTATCTGGAATTAAGTAACCGCCTCAAGGATAGTTACGGACTGTATTCGGCCAAAATCAACATGTCCCGCTGTTATATCGAAACCGGAGATCTTGCCAAAGCCGAAGTGTTGTTGAATGAGGTTTTGAACTCCAAGGATACAACCATCACCAGCCTGCCTTTCTTATTATGCGTGGGTAACATGTTGTTAGGAATATTAAAAATTGAGGTAAACCTGGACAAAGCCATTGAATACCTGGAAGCCGCCCGAAAAATCGATAAAAGCAATCTGCTCATCAAAAACTATACATCGCAAATTTATCCGTATTTGGCGGAGGCTTATTTACGGATCATTACCCGGACTGCCACCGGTTCCCTTCACATTTCCCGGCCGGAACGGGCCAGGTTAAAATCAATGTGCAAGGAAGCGCGCAAACAGACCAGACCTTGGGTCACTCAATATGGAAATGCCTTATTGGTTTCCGCCAGATATTTTATGCTGATTAATCAGCTGCAGCGGGCCAAGCAGTATTTTTTAAAGAGTATCGCCCATCAACAAAAAAACAATCTCCGTTACCAATTGGTCCGGAGCTATTTCGAATACGGCAATTTCTTGAATCAAACCGATAAAAGTGAAGCGATTATCTATTACCGGAAGGCCCATGAAATCGCTACCGAAATCAATGCCAAAATCTATATCCAAAAATGCCGCGAATTGTTGGGAATCAATCTTCCGGTGGAAGAACAGGAAGTTTTCACCGAATTAACGGCACAGAACCGTTTGAAAATTGACCGCCGCATGGAAACTGTGCTTACCAACAGCGCCGATATCAGTTCCATTCTGGATACGGATGAGTTACTGGAAAAGATTATGGATAACGCCATCGAGCTGGTGGGGGCGGAACGGGGCATTTTGTGGTTATATTCCGAAAACCATCAAAAATTGGAATTGAAAGTATTACGGAATGTATCTCAGGGTGAATTTGAAAAAGGTTTTACGGTCAGTATCAGTATCATCTCTCGGGTGGAAGCCGAAAAGCAACCGATTATCGTCTCCGACGCCTCCATTGAAGATGAGTTTAAAATGCAATCCAGTGTGGTTTTGCATGGTATTCGTTCGGTGCTGGCTGCTCCAATCATGCTTCGGGGAACCATGCTAGGGATTCTATATCTGGATAACAATTTGGTAAGCGGTTTATTTGGTGAGGAAGACTTGAAAACAATCAATTTATTGCTGAATCAAGCCGGTATTTCCATTGAAAACGCCAGACTGTACAGCAGTTTAACCCAGTTAAACCAGGAACTGGAGCAACGGGTCAAGGAAAGAACCGAACAATTAAATGAAAAGAATACCGAATTAAAAGGGAAAAACAATGAATTGGTAGTTAAAAACGAGGAACTGGCTATTTTAAACCAGCAACTGAAAGAACACGCCGCCACCATTGAGGAGTTAGCCGTCGTTAAGGAACGAAACCGGGTGGCCCGGGAAGTCCATGACACTCTGGGACATACTTTAACCTTATTAATAATGCTGATAAAAGTGAGCCGGATAAAACTTGAAGAAGACCCGGAAGAGTCCAAGGATAAACTCTCGCAAGCGGTGGAAATTGCCCAGGAAGGACTGGAAGAATTGCGGCGTTCGATTATGGGCCTGATGCCTGAAAATGCTGGGAATAATAACATCATTACTTCATTGGAAACGCTGATTGAGAGCGCCCAGAAATCAGGCTTGGAAGTTGATTTTTCAGTCAACGGGGAAGAATTTTATTATAAAAACATGAGTATCCGTTCATCATTTTCATTCAACGACTGTATCTACAAGACCTGCCAGGAAGCCATCACCAACTCGTTGCGGCACGGCAACGCCACCAAGATCGGGATCATTCTCCGTTTTTCCGCTGAAAAACTGGTGCTCTTCATTATCGATAACGGGAAAGGATGTAAAAATATTCGTAAGGGATTCGGCCTGAAAGGCATGGAAGAGCGGGTCCAAAGTTTAAACGGCCATATCATTTACGGTTCCGATGGCGAAAAAGGCTTTAATATTCACATGGAGATACCGATGGGGGAAACAATAGTGAGTGATTGAGCCGGAAAATTAAAGGTCAAAAGATACTTAAAAAAGCGAACCGGTTGAAGACTCCTAGAGAATCAACCGGTTCGCTTTTTTGGATTCATTAAATATAAAGAGAGAACAAGTGGAAGAGAACCTAAGTTGGCCACCGGTTTTTAGGGTAATTATTCCGATAATTTTACGAATATAATGGCCGTAACTTTGCCGTTATTGGCTACAAATTCAATCATGCGAACGGAGGGTTCTTTATAAACATAGAAATCTTCCCTTTGTTGGCCTTTCCCATACTTGGCTTCGATCGTTTGACCCGGATCCCCGACTTTAATCCCGCGATAAGTCTGATATTTTTGTCCGGTAACGATGAGTGAATCAACAAAACTATGATTGTCGCCCACCTTAAAAACAGCCGTCAAATCAGGGTATTGCCAATTTTCATATTTCCCATTACCATTCTCGGAGTTTTTTTTGGCGGAAGGTTCTCCCAGTATTTTTTGGACATCGTCCTGGGATGCGCCGATTTTAATTCCCGCAATTTCAAAATCGGAATCGGTTAATTCGACCGGTTTAACACTCTGACTGTATTGATAAAAATATAACAAACCGCCGGCCAAAACCACTATTGCCAAACCAATAATCAATAATGTCTTTTTCATAAATATCACCCAATATGTTTAGGATTTTTTCCCGTCGCAAACGGGTAAATATACTAAATATTTTGGGTTAATATTCCACAAAAATTTGCAAATTCCTCTCTTGGTTTCGGTTTAAAATATTTTTTGCGAATGTAAGGATAATCAATTATTGTGTTTTATTCCTACTATTCGTGTGATTCTAGCAACCTTGACTGGATTTACTTCTTCGTCCTCATATCCAGCCAGACGGCCAGTAATAAAATAAGCCCTTTGATCACCATTTGCCAGCAGGCGTCCATATTCATCATACTCATGCCGTTATCAACACTGGCCATGACCAGGGCGCCGATGATAGCTCCCGGAATTGTGCCGGTGCCACCGGAGAAGCTGGTACCACCGATTACGCAGGAGGCAATGGCGTCAAGTTCGGCATTTTGTCCGGCGGTAATGGTGGCGGCATCCAACCGGGAGGCAAAAAAGACACCGCCGACGGCAGCCATGACACTGGCCAAAACAAAAACCATGACCGTCCGCATCCGGATATTGATACCGGATAACCGGGCGGCTTCCACATTGCCGCCCATGGCGTAGACCTGGCGGCCGAACTGCGTATTATTAGTGATAAACGTAAAAAGCAAAACCATGAGCAGTACCAGCACGATCGGGTAAGGAATTCCGTCATACTGATAAAAGACCCAGACGGCTACCCCGATGAGTATGCAGAAAAAGACGATGGTGGATAACTCAAGCCACCAGGGACGCACTTCAAATCCGTATTTTAATTTGGACATCCGGGAACGTAGCCGGCCATAAATCAGGAAAAAAATCGCGATCGCGGTCAAAATCAAACCCGGCAATAGATCGAGATACCCACCCATAATTTGCATGAAATCAAGATTCAGGTGGGATACAGTAGCTCCCTTTAAAATCCACAACAATACGCCGCGATACGCAAGTAAACCAGCCAAAGTAACGATAAATGCCGGAACTTTTTGAAAAGCCACCCAGTAGCCATGCCATAAACCGATGACTGCTCCCAGCGCCAAGGTAACCAAGATGACCGGCACAGTGGGCCAACGATACCATACTTGCAGAACCGCCGCTAGCCCGGCGGTTAGCCCCAAAACGGAACCCACCGAGAGATCGATATGGGTGGCAACGATCACCATTACCATGCCGATGGCTAAAACCGAAGTGATACACATTTGCCGGGATAGGTTGGATATATTCCGTGGCAATATAAATTTACCCCCGGTGAGAACAGTAAACAGCACCCAGATCCCGACGAGCGCGATGATCATGGTATATGCCCGGACATCAAATCGCAAACTGAGGCGGTTCCAGAAACTTTGTCCGGGAGTAACGGTTGGATTTTCCATAACAGTCATGATTATTTACCTCCTGTCGCAGCCAGCATTATTTTTTCTTGATCCGCCTCATGATGAGCGAATTCACCGTTCAACGTTCCTTCATGCATGACAATAATCCGGTCGCTCATCCCCAGTATCTCCGGTAATTCCGAGGAAACCATGATGATGGCGACACCTTCCAGTTTCAATTGATTCATGATATTATAAATTTCGAACTTGGCACCGACATCGATACCGCGGGTCGGTTCATCCATGATTAAAATTTTGGGTTTGGTCATCAGCCATTTGCCGACAACGACTTTTTGCTGATTACCACCACTCAAATTATTGGCCTTGGTTTCGAGTGAGGGAGTTTTGATCTTTAACGACTGGATCGACGCATCACTTATCTTATTTTCTTCATTAAAATTAATGACCCCAAAGTTGCATAGCGCGGACAGATGAGCTAAAGTCAGGTTCTTTTTTACATTCTGGTCTAAAACCAATCCGTATCGTTTCCGATCCTCCGTCACCAATGCCAAACCATATTTAATGGCATCTTTGGGCGATTTAATATTGACTAATTTCCTTTCAATAAATACCTGGCCATGCTTGAGCCCGGGGAACCCACCGAAAAGGCTGTTTACCAGTTCCGTTCGACCCGCGCCCATCAATCCGGCAATTCCCAGAATTTCACCCTGGCGGACGGAAAAGTTGGCATTATGAATGATTTTGCGATTCTGGTTATCGGGGTCATACACATTGAAGTTTTTTACTTCCAGGACCACATCCCCGGATTGATGGGATATCCGGGGAAAACGTTCCGACAGTTCCCGGCCGACCATCACGGAAATCACTTCATTTTCAGAGGTTTCCTGAACCGGCTTGGTGGCGATGGTAGCGCCATCCCGTAATACGGTAATCGTATCGGCGATCTCAAATACTTCTCCGATTCTGTGGGATATATAGATACAGGTAACTCCACCCGCTTGTAGTTTACGAAGGATACCCATCAAAGTGGCGACTTCACTCTCCGTTAATGCAGCGGTTGGTTCATCCAGTAATAAAATCTTGGCTTGTTTGGAGACAGCCTTGGCAATCTCCACCATTTGCTGTTGACCAACCCCCAGGTTACCGATTTTGGTGCGGGGATTGATCTTTAAACCAACTTCATTCAACCACCGGGAGGTCTCGAAATATAACCGGGACCAATTGATGACCCCAAACCGGTTGGGTTCGTTCCCCAGAAAAATATTTTCCCCGATGGTTAGATATTTAACAACTGACAACTCTTGATTGATAATGGCGATTCCGGCCTCCTCGGAGGCACGGATATTAGAGAAGGACTTGACTTGGCCGTCGATGATAATATCACCGCTATACGAACCATAAGGATAAACACCGCTTAAAATTTTCATCAATGTCGACTTACCGGCGCCGTTTTCACCGCATAATGCATGAATGGAACCTCTTTTGACATTGATACTAACATTTTTGAGGGCCTTGACTCCCGGGAACTCCTTGCTTATCTGGCGTATCTCCAGGATGTTTTCCGTCATCGGACGACCACCTTTCATATTGCATATTCGGGGCTGTCCCAAAAGGAACATTTAGAATCATTTTATTATTTTCCCATGCAAACATGGGCGTGAAATCGAATTCATCGGAGTAATGAGCAAGAAGAGAGAGGAAACGCATATATATATACGTTTCCTCTCTCTAAATTCAAATCTGTTTTAGTTATTTTTTCGGCCAATCTTTCTTGGGGACATTCTTGTAAACATCTTCGAGTTTATGGAAGCCGTCATTAATGACGACCATTATATTCTTTTTATCTACCGGGATGGGTTGCAGTGCCCAGAACGGGACATCAATCTTGCCGTTGTTAACTTTCTTGGTGGCTTGGGTGACTTTTTTGTGGTTCGCCATCGCCACGGCGGCTTGAGCGGCAGCTTGAGCAATCATCTTAATCGGTTTATAAACCGTCACTGTCTGGGTGCCTTCCACGATCCGTTGGCAAGCGGCCAGATCGGCATCCTGACCGGAGACGGGGACTTTACCGGCTAGACCCTGTTCGGCCAGAGCCCGGATTACTCCGCCGGCGGTACCGTCATTGGCGGCGACCACGGCATCTACTTTGTTGTTCAGTTTGGTGAGTGCGTTTTCCATATTGGCTTGAGCAACTTCCGGTTTCCAGTCGGGGGTGAATTGATCGTAAGCCAATGTGATCTTTTTGGCTTTGATGAGCGGTTCCAGGACTTTCATGGAACCGGTGCGGAGCAAAAATGCATTATTGTCAGTTGGGGATCCGCCAATATATACGAAAGTTCCGGTCGATTTGACTTTGGTGACATATTGCGCTTGTAAGAAACCAACATATTCGTTATCAAATGAGATATAGAGATCGAGGTCACAGTTTTTAATAAGCCGGTCGTATGCGATAACCGGTACTTTGGATTTATGAGCGGAGTCCACAATCTTGGCGCATGCGCCGGCATCGTGGGGAATGACCACCAAAACATCAACCCCCTGGGAAAGCAGGTTTTCAGCTTGGGAAATCTGGAGGGCGTCGTCATTGTTCGCGCCTTGGACCAATACTTTACCGCCCGTTTTCTGAACTTCGGCGATAAACATATCCCGGTCTTTTTGCCAGCGTTCTTCTTGTAGAGTGGCCATCGATAAACCGATTACAATCTGCTTGGCGCCGGAAACGAGACTGGTTAACAGGATCATTGCCACCAAATTGACTACCAATAGCAAACGCAGTCTTTTCATAAAATACTCCTCCTCATTTTGGTTTGTGCAACCAAAGAACCGCTTGATGGATGAATTACTCCGCAAAACGATTCGTTAAGCCGCCGAATCGATATTATCATGTTCCGCCGGAAATGTATCTGGAGGAGGTTGCCAAAGAATACCACAAAGTTGTTGGATTTTGATAAAGACTTTGAAAAAATCACTATGATAGGATTTATTTGCGGGCAATAAAGTACAGTTTGCGTAAAGTAAAAAAACGAACCGGTTGAATATCTGCGGGAGATCAACAGGTTCGTTTTTTTGGATTCATTAAATATTTAGAATGAACTAGGAGTCTGTGCGGATAATCGATAAGTGTTACTCGCACAGACTCCTAGCGGCAGAAGATCTAAAGCCGGCCACCGGTTTATAGGGTGATTATTTCGCTAATTTAGCGATTATAATGGCCGTAGTTTTGCCGTTATCGACGACAAATTCGATCATGTGAACGAAAGATTCCTTATAAACATAGAAATTCTCGCTTTGTTGGCCTTTCTTCCCATACTTGGCCTTGATCGATTGACTCGAATCTCCGACTTTAATGCCGCGATAAGTCTGATATTTCTGGCCGGTAACGGTGATTGAATTAACAAAACTTTGATTGTCGCCTGTAATCATAAAAACAACCGTCAAATCAGGGTATTGCCAAGTCTCATATTTCGTATCGTTATTCCCGCTGTTTTTCTTGGCGGTGGGTTCTCCCAGTATTTTTTGGACATCGTCCTGGGATGCGCCGATTTTGACTCCCGCTATTTCAAAATCGGAATTGGTTAATGCGACCTTAACATCCTGACTATGCTGATAAAAATAAAGCAAACCACCGGCCAAAATCACGACTGCCAAACCAATAATCAATATTGTCTTTTTCATAAATATCCCCCACTATGATTAGGATTTTTCCCCGTCTCCAACGGGTAAATTTTGCTAAATATTTTGGATTAAAATTCCACACAAACTTGCAAATTCCTTTCTTGGTTTCGGTTTAA
>JAEZJQ010000104.1 GCA_023436305.1 Bacillota bacterium | reverse complement strand
AATAGCGAATAATCAATCCCCTTACGCTTGAGTTACCAGGCCGGAAATCGGAAAGCGAAATGTTTTACAAGGCGGAAAGTAGAATGTTAACAAATAATCATGTTTAAATCCTTATATATCAAGTCTTTATTATTGAATTTTAACTGCGAAAGTCGAGTAAAACTATAAATAATTTAGTCCCAACGCATTTATCATGCCGGATTGGCAAATGTTTCGAAAAAGGCTGGGTTTATTACACTTCTCTGGAAGAAATGTGATAAACCCTTATCTAGTTATTTGTGTTTAAGATGCCCAAGATGGGGTAACGGTAGATTTAAAAACTGATCATATTTCAACATTAAGAAAACACCGAAATACCTTTCCAGCAGATGCCCGTGAATCCTTAAAATATGTTGTCTGTCAAATACTTTTAATTTTTTGCTTTCAATGATGGATGAAATGAATTTCATCATTTTAATAAATCTATGAACATCAATCAAAAAACAGGAACACATGTTTACATCATGTTTTTGGTACAAATCATTCAGGGTATAACTGGTATGAAAATAGTTGTTATAATCGTTCAGAATATAGTCAATGCAGTTATAACCCGAACCGGAAAGTGTATTCGGTTGCTTTTCATCCGCCAAAATCCTTTGGTTGTATATCATTTGAATATTGTGGGTAGAAAAGGAGATATGTGCTTTTGTTTTATCGCGCAAATACTTATTAATTTTTTTCGTTACATTTCCCGATCCATCCGGCAATTTAAATTCAAAGTCATAATGGAGAAAACCGATAAAATCCAATCCTTCATAAAAACGCTGGTTTTTGTAAATATTATATATAACTCTTGAATCATAATAATAATCACCCATTGGAATATAACCCGGCTCTTTCGGAAGGTTAATCACATGAAATAACTGGTTAGTAATTTTCGGCTGGTTGGAGGAAATATTAATGAATTTGTAATTGCTGGAATTAAAATTTGAATCTTTGGAATAAAGTTCAGGAAAAATATTTTTGTGAGTGGTGATATATACAGTCCATTTTTTTGAAGCGGGAGATTCTGGGATAAGATTCATTAAAACCACCTTTGCTTTTTTATTCTTTACGGAGGTTATGTTCCCAAACCGGAGCAAATTCTTGCCCAGTTTGGATGAAAGCTGCTTTACGATTCCAATTTGCAAAGGAGGAGTGGTAACAACGCCGGCACTCTTTGGGCATTTTGGCGGGCTCATTAACAATTGCCCTGAAATCCTGAAATTCATGGGAATTCCACATATCCTCAAGGGTATTGTACTTTTGGATTGGAAAGAGTTTCAACGCAGTGGATTGACAGGGGCGGACATACCCATCCGATCCAATAAAAAGGTCGCGCCGCCCCGCGGAGCAGTGTTTGTGATAGGCTGACCCGGATGGATCCTCACCTTGAAGAAAAGGAAGTTTGATATGGATATCCAACCGGTCTGCAAGCTCTATCGCTTCAGAGAAAACATCCTTCACTTGGTTTGGGTGATCCCACAAGGATTCGTGGAACAATTCTTCCCCGAAGACGGTTAAATATACAACCTTCACTTCATCCAAACCAAGTTGATGGGCCAGCCGGATCATGGCCGGTAGTTCATTGATATTGGATTGCATCGCTGTAAAGACGATATTTGTATAAGGATATTTCAATCCCTGTTCTTTTTTCTTCGCAATGATCAGCTTAAGTCCCTCGATAATTTGCTCAAAATCGGAGCCAACCCGAATCCGGTTATTGGTCGCGGCACAGGAACCGTCCAAACTTACCGCAATAATGTCAATCCGGCTTTTTAGCAATTCATCCGCCAATTCCCGTAAACGGGTTCCATTGGTTATCAAATATTTTCGTACCGGATAAGCGGCAATAAAATTTAAAATGTCCCGAAAACAGGGATTTACAGTAGGCTCTCCCCAGCCGCAAAAAGTGACTTCTTCTACCAACTGAAGAAACGGCGCAAAACGTTGGACATCTTCCGGGGTCATTGCTGTTTTATGAAACAACGCTTCATTTCTGCCACACATTAGGCAACGTAAATTACAGGCATTGGTCAGTTCCATAACAATTCGTCTCGGAAAAGAAGTTAGTTCGATGACATTTTCCTGAAATTCCTTGAGGTTTAATTCACTGTTTTTCCGCTGTTGTTCGGTTAATTCCCGGGTTTGAAACAAATCAAAGGTTTTTGCCCTTAATATCATTCCAAATCATCCCTTAGATTTTTTTAGTTATGGTATACACTATATGCCATACCCGGAATTGTGGAACCGGACATTATTCGGGAATGTCAAGGGATAGCTGGTCCAATCCGGTCCCAATTGAAAGAGGAACGAATGGAAATAACTGGTGGAGCGTAACGGGATTTTGAGATTCTATTGCCGTGTTTTCCGACATACAATGTAAAAAGTCGAATACCTTGCGGAAAGGGTATAGAGTCATGATTTTCACGGAAACTAAATTAAATGGAGCATTTCTCATCGATCTTGAACCGGTGAAGGATCAGCGGGGTTTTTTTGGGCGCGCCTGGTGCCGGAGGGAGTTTGAGGAACATGGGCTGGTCCCAAACTTTGTACAGGCCAATATTTCATATAACCGAAAAAAAGGGACTCTTCGCGGGATGCATTATCAAACAGAGCCCTTTTCCGAGGATAAGTTGGTCAGATGCATCTCTGGAGCCATTGTTGATGTGATCATCGATTTGCGGCCGGACTGTTCGACATATGGGGAATGGTTTGGCGTTGAACTAACAGCGAAAAACCATAAAGCACTCTATGTACCAAAAGAATTCGCCCATGGTTTTTTAACCACAGAAGATGAAACCGAGGTTTTTTATATGGTCTCCCAGCTATATACCCCAAACTTTGAAGGTGGCATTCGTTGGGATGATCCATTATTTAAAATTAACTGGCCCATTCCGGTTTCGGTAGTATCCCAAAAAGATGCGGCATGGCCTGATTACTGTCTGAAGGGTTAAGAAGTCCCAGAGTCTTACTCTACAAATGCGACAGGAGTTGACTGAAGTGATCATCGTGGATAAAGCCTTGCAAAAAAGGGAAGAGGAAGGTAATCCCATCCGGGTGGCCATGGTTGGCGCGGGCTTTATGGGCCGGGGAATCGCATATCAGATCTGTAACTTCGTACCGGGCATGAGGTTGGTAGCCATTGCCAACCGAAACCTTGAAAAGGCGGCCGAAGCCTTTCGGAAATCCGGAATCAGCTCAATTAACACTCCGCAAGATCCGAATCAACTCGATCATTTTATTCTTCGAGGTCAATACTCCATCACAATCGACCCATTGCTTCTTTGTGAAGCCGAAAATATTGACGCAATAATTGAAGTGACCGGCAGTATAGAGTTTGGAGCCCAGGTTGTTCTTAAGGCAATTCAAAAACGCAAACATGTCATTGTAATGAATGCTGAACTGGATGGCACAATCGGTCCAATCTTAAAAATCTACGCTGACTCAAGCGGTGTTATTTTTAGTAATGCCGATGGAGACCAACCCGGAGTGTTGATGAATCTCTACCGGTTTGTGAAAAATATTGGTTGCCGGCCGGTTTTGGCGGGAAATATCAAAGGCCTGCACGACCCCTACCGCAATCCCGATACTCAGCAAGAATTTGCCCGGAAATGGAATCAAAAACCGCAAATGGTTACGTCCTTTGCGGATGGAACCAAGATTTCCTTTGAGCAAACCGTTGTCGCCAATGCTACCGGAATGCATGTGGCCAAACGGGGAATGTTCGGATTCCAGGTTCTCCCCGGAACTCCGGTGGAAACAGCAGCCCAAATATATCCCATGGATATGCTGACTGAACCGGGGATTGTCGATTACGTTGTGGGCGCCGCTCCAAGCCCGGGTGTATTTATTCTGGGTTTTTGCGATGATCCGTTTCAGCAAAAATACCTGGACTTATATAAACTCGGTTCCGGGCCGTATTATTGTTTTTACCGGCCTTATCATTTATGCCATTTTGAAGTGCCTTTTTCGGTAGCCCGCGCCGTGATTTTTCATGATGCCACTATCACTCCGTTGGGCCCGCCCGTTGTGGGTGTTGTTGCCGCCGCCAAGATCGATCTCCGGGCGGGGATGACGTTGGACGGATGTGGCGGTTATCTGACTTACGGACTGTGCGAAAATTATGACCGGCTAATAAAAGAAGGTCTATTGCCGATGGGTCTGTCAGAAAGATGCGTTGTTACAAAAGACATCGGTAAAGACCAAATTTTAACCTTCAATGATATTCAATTGCCGGAGGATAGGTTGTGCGACCGTTTATATCAAGAACAGACAAAGCATTTTGAATTAATCACTCCAGATCCGCCAGGGCGGATTTTTAGCCCATAATTCGTTCAATTCCAAAACTTGTTTGTAAGTATCCATTGACTGCCAGAAGCCCGTGTGCTCATAAACGGTTACCTGGGCTTCAGCAGCCAGGCGCTGCAATGGTTCTCCCTCCAAAATACAACTCTCATCCTCAGAAAGATAATTAAAAAGCTGTGGACTGCAAACAAAAAATCCTCCATTGATTAACTTTTCCGAGAGAGGTTTTTCGGAAAAACCGGTTATCCTTTCGGTATCGGTTTCTAAAAAACCAAAAGGCAATCGTTGATGGATTCCGGTCACGGTAATAATACGTTTCCCAGACTGGTGTTTTTGATATAAAGCTTGTAAATTGATATCCGAAACACCATCCGCATAGGTAAGGAAAAAGTCCTCGCCTGTCAAAAATTTCTTTGCTCTGGCGATTCGGCCGCCGGTCTGGGTCTCAAGTCCTGTGTCCAGAAACATAATCGACCAGGAATCGATGCTATGCTTGTTATGAAAAATAATACTGAAGGAACCGTTACTATATTTCAAACTGAAATCCGTAGTTCGTAAGGGAAAGTTTAAAAAATACTCCTTGATTTGTTCACCCCGGTAGCCCAAAAGCAGAATAAAATCTTTATATCCCTGGTGAGCATAGGCCATCATCACATGCCACAATATAGGCCGTCCACCTATCTCCACCAAGGGTTTTGGACGGTAGGCGGTTTCTTCATGAAGCCTGGTGCCTTTTCCCCCGCATAAAATTACGGTTTTCATCGGATAAACCACCTTTAAGTAACAATTTCTAATCAGTCCGAATATTATTGATTATTCTATGTAGCGGTGATTGAATGAGTTCTCCACCGGAATCATACAGTTCCGACTGTATATATTGGATTCAATCACCAGATTAAAATGATGGTAAAGTATACCAAATTACCGGAGGTTTCATTATGTCATACAATTGAACGGTAATATCTCGTTTTTATAACGAAGAATATCGATTACCCTAGTGGCCCGAACATCATAGCAAACTTTTCAGTTATGGAATCTTGATTAACCGTGGTTCCACAGAACGATCGGTGGAGATCTGCCAACGTCTTGTCCCGAACTGGGAGCTGGAACACGCGTAACCGTATTTGATGCTGCTGAAAACGAGAAGGAGGTTAAGGAGATTGAAACCCAAGCGAGCGATTAGAAAATTGTACCAAATACCACCAAGCTCCTTTGTTGCCGGGATATACAGGGCTATCTTAAAACCTTGAAGGAACTTGGCCAAATGTTATTTTCCTGAAGAGGAGTTTCATTTTATTAATCGGATTAACTCCTGGAAAAACAAGGTGAATTCGGTATAACGTAATGAAAGTCAATGATGGTAAGACTTTTGTCGCCAAATGAGCGCCGGTTATTTTTTAGAAAGAAGCAGTCCCTTTACTCGTTCTGTAGGAATCCTGGATTATTCGATATTTCAAGGGTAGGGGAGTTCCAATCAGTCGGAAGATTTCTGCAAACCGATGTTTAAATGTATGCTGTCCGTATGCCTTTTTCTGGCCCGCTTGACAAATCGCCTGTCTTAGGTTGGAATTTCCAAGATATTTTTGAATTTTACCAATCAAATCGTGGGGATCCGTAAAGCTAACCATCTCCCGATTCTCTACAAAACAGTTCCAAATATCCGGTCGTGTATTATCCACTAGTTGAAAAGCACCGCTACCCGCCAAAGCGAATGTCCGATCATTGGGGCTGGTTCCGGAAACCTGTTTTGAATTACCCGATGGAGGGTTCACCGGATCCCGGTGAATGTTTAGATTGATTTTCGCCCCGCAATAATACTTCTGGATTTCCCAAAAATCGGAGATGGTTGAAATTACGCATTTTCGCAACTGCGGAACCAATTGCTCACCCCAGTTCCCAATTAATTTTACTTTTAAACCGGTAAGAGCGGGTGCGATCGTATTTAAAATTCTAACCCGATTCGGGAAACCGACACCCACCATACATATGTCGCTATGATAAGCCGGCGGCGGCATAATATGTCTATTTATCCGGGGATTGCAGCACCATGGGAGGTAGAAAACACGAGAATGATTGTATTCTGTTACAGCTTGCCTTTCCGTGGTAAAGACAAAATCATAGGCGGCAACCATGGGCCCGCGATGGCTGTCAATCTCATAGGGGTCTTCAACAAGCCATAATACTGTTGTTGTCCCTCGGGATTTGGCGTAATGTATTAAATCGAGTGCGGTAAAAGTTCCATGAATCACTAAGACCAAATCCGGTTTAAACTGGTCAATGATTTGATGAGTCAAGTGAAAGGGATTAATGTGTCGAACTTGACAACGAAAATCATTCTTGAAAGTATCTTCGATTGCGTATGCATATCTGGTTTCAAAGGATGACATACCGGAGTCTACAAACAAAATTTTCATTGGTTAAAGCTCCTATCTTAAATAAAAGGATGGTATTCTTTCATCTGTCTATAAGAAACTTTTATATCTTATGTTCAATTCCTTAACTTTGCAACTGTTTAATTGTGCCAAAATAAGAGCACAATAGCTTAAACGAAGACATATATTTAAATAGATTAGATAACGGATAATTATTGACGTTTTTAGGGTAAGGGGTGGTTTTTTTTGAGGTTTTCGGTAATCATCAACTGTTATAATACATTACCCATCATTAAAAGGTGTATCGATTCGGTAATTCAATCTACCGATTTTAATACGGAGATATTACTGGTGAACAATCATCCGCCATATCAAGATGTTGAAACGTATTTAAAGAGGTTTATCCAACCCCGAGTAAAAGTATTGGATTTTGGGAAAAACCTTTCTCATATTCTCGGAACTCAATATGCCGAGAAACATGCCCAAGGTAAATATTTGATACGATTGGATGATGATGCGGTTGTCCCACAAAATGATTGGATTTACGCCATGGCCGAGGCGCTTGATCAATATCCGGATTTAGCTTATGTTGGCCTGCCGCATCAAGGATGGCCTTTATCCGGTGGAAACCAAGTGAAAACTGCGCGAGCGACTCTTCAATTCACTGATGTGGTGCTTTTTACATGTGTCATGTTTAAACGGGATGTATGGCGGGCTCATTTTATCATTCCAACTCAGGGGATATATGGTAATGATGACAATTATTCTTCTCAGGTCGCGAAACAATTGGGTTTAAAATTGGCTTATTTGGTATCCCACCCGTGTGTTCATCTGGCAAGAACTCCTGAAAGTGACGTGCTTTATGGAGCATGGAAATTGTTATACGCGCACAAGACAACTACCATTGATTTTCCGGTTTGGCGCAAAACGGTTACCCAGATTCATCCCCGGGAAGAAAATATCATGCGGAATTTTGGATACTCAGCCCGACAAATTCAAGAAATTAAAAGGCTGATTCGTAAAAATATCCATCCAACACAGATCTATTCAACAAACTATAATTTTGTTAAAAATTGCACCATTCGGTAGGAATTTTATATACTGAACAAGGAGTCTTTTGAAATGACGGTATCAGGTTGGATACTCCATAAGTAATTTTTATTATTGCTTAGAAATCCCGTTTCGTTGGGAAAAACTGGAGAATCATCTTCCATAAGACGCTGCCAGCCAAATTCTTTGAGTTCTTTGGCCCATTTTTTATTAAAGTGATGATAGCTGGTATCTTCCAAAAATTTACACATCTCCGGATTGCTATGATTAAACGAAGTATGAACAAAATGTTTGATCAGTACATCCTGGGCAACCCGCAACTGATATCCGGCTTTTCGGATTCGAAGGGAAATATCGAAATCATCCGCGCCTAACGGCAAATCTTCATCAAAATATCCGATTTCCTTTATCAAACGGCGATCAAAGAGAAATAAACAACCGATTAAGTATTTTACCGGTTCTGATTGATGGCGGTATACCGTTGCAAATTTTCGATCAGCAGCCTCCAATTTGCATGAATAGGAAAGTGGTAAAGCGGCTTGCCACCCGCAGATACCAATTCCTTTCGGTCCAACCGCCAAAGTATTTGGATTATTATAAAGATGCCAAACCATACGTGCCAACCAGTCTTTGGGTATTAAAACATCCGGATTCATCGTAACCAAGATTTTCCCTCTGGCCAAATTTATTCCCTGGTTGCATGCTTTGGTAAATCCGGCATTTGATTCGTTATAAATTGTTCGAATGCCGGGTTCCTTTATTCTTTGTAAAAATGTTATGGAGTCATCCTCAGAATGGTTATCCACCACAATAATTTCAAAGGACGTGCCGGTATTGGTTTGTAGATTATTCAGACAAGCCTCTAAAAATGGCCTGGAATTATAATTAACAATAATAATGCTGGCGTCCAAGATATTCCTCCAATTGTCAAAATTTATTTTTAGCGGCCTCATTAACGCTATGAAAAACTGTTTCCTTATATTCGGTTTGATCTTCCAAAAAAAATTTCCATTTATTATTAAAATATTTTTCGCTGTTTCGAAAATATTTGTTTAATTTCCGGAAATTGCGGCAACTGCCTTGACCGAAATGAATCACTTTGCTTTCCGGACAATAAAAAACTTTATAACCATGATAACGGGCATTATAACAATAGTCTGTCTCTTCAAAATAATGAAAGTATTTTTCATCAAAGAATCCCAGTGTGGGAAGCATATCTCGTTTTATTCCCATACATGCGCCGCAAATGCTTAAACATTCAATCGCTTGGTTATAACGTCCGGGTTCATCCGGAATACCCCAACCGCGAATGATGGGCCGGGCGTTGGTTCCCACCACACCGGCTCCCACCAATAAACCTTCCGGGTTCACCAGCCGGGGTCCCACTACCGCAATCTCCGGCGCTGAAGCCAGGGTGGTGATTAACGGCGTCAGCCAGCCGGGAGTTACCGACACATCACTGTTTAAAAAGAATATAAAAGTGCCGGATCCAGCCTTTATCCCTTGATTACAAGCATAAGCATAACCCCGGTTGCTCCGGTTGATGATCCCGGCAACCCAGGTCCGGTTCTTGATTTCGGCAATGCTATTATCTGTGCTGCCATTATCCACCACCCAGACCTTATAATCCTGATATGCGCCGGAGTTACTCCGGATACTATCCAGGCATTTCGTAAGGTATTTACGGGTGTTGAAGTTCACGATCACTATATCCGCCAAGTAACCTTCCATGGTACCTCCTTTTTTTACACAATTTCCGGGAAACTAAGTGAAACCTAATATATTATACGAATAAAGGGGGGGTGCGATGTCACTGTGAGCATTTTTTATTGATAAATTAAATTTCTGCTAGGCGCACGGGAGGGCTATTGTACATATATTATAATAGTGAAAATGCCGGAGGATGATTATTGTGTGATTTGGAGGATTTAGCGGTGGGGATACCTTTCATCCTAGGGTTAGTCATTTATATGGCGATCATCTTGGGACTGACATTATGGCTCAGTCAATACCATTCGTTAAAAAGCCGGCGGACGGCCACGGACCAAACTGCGGAGATTGCCGAAAATGAATCCCAAACAACCGATCCGAAACCTGGGAATGTCAAGTATTGAATTGTTTCCCGGAATCTTCTTGCAAACATTCATACCTAATCATCATGATGGAACATGAACTAAACGTCAAAAAAGCGGGGTGATGTATGTAACGGAGTTTTGGCGAATATTTTAGGTTGATCCAAACATATTGAAGTGAAACTTCAATCAAAGATTATCCGCGGAGTTTGTTTTTGATACAAACTTTTATCGGATAATATAAAAAGGAGGGAAATTAATGGACCCTTTGATTCGAGCGGAAGTGGTTATCGGCGAAAATACCAGGCAGCTTTTGGTGGAACAAAATGTCACTTTGACGATCCCGGCCATCAAAGTCCGTAATATTAATGCCAAGGTTGTTGATATCACCACCGACGTAATTGCCGATAAAGTGGTCATCCAAGGGGTTTTGCATAAACAAATCTTCTTTGTCGGAGAAGATAATATTGTCCATCATCAAGCGGAAGACATTCCATTTAGCACATTCGTTGATGTTCCGGGAGCGGAGCCCGGCATGAACGTTCAAATCGATACGGTGATCGAAACGATTATCTTTAATTTACTCACAAGTCGAATTGTCCATCAAAAAGTGGTTGTTGAATTCTTCGTCAAGGTGACTGAAACCAGGCAGCTCAATGTAGTCACCGGAAGCGGGCCGTTAGTACGGGTCGATCAGGTGGTTGGGGAGAATACTAAACAGCAATTATTTGAAAACTTTATCACGCTCTTCATTCCTGCCATTAAAATCGACGATATCACAGTTGTGATTCGCGATGTAACCACCCACGTCATTCAAGACAAAGTCATCATTCAAGGCACGATTCACAAACAGATCTTCTTTGTAAGCACGGATAATATTGAATACCATCAGGCGGAAGATATTGAATTCTCAACTTTCGTAGATATTCCGGGCGCCTCTCCCGGTATGGATGTTGAGGTAACTCCCACAGTTGAGTTCGTGCATTTCGAACTGCGCAATCCAACCACGGTGTTACAAAAAGTCGTGGTGGAATTCTTTGCTAAAGTTACCGAAAGCGTCCAAATCAATCTGTTGTTAGGGCCCGGCGCTTTGCTGAAACTGGAAACGGTGGTCGGGGAGAATACCAACCAGATTTTGGTTGAAAATCTCTTCACTTTGCCGATTACTACGGTTAAGATCCGTGAAATCATCGCTCAGATCCAGGACTTAACCACGGAAGTCATCAATGATAAAGTAATCATTCAAGGAATTCTTCACAAGCAGATCTTTTTCATTGGCACCGATAATCTGGAACATCATCAGGCCGAGGATATTCCGTTCAGCACCTTTGTGGATATCATCGGAACCACTCCCGGAATGAATGTTCGGGTGGATGCCAGGATTGAGACCATTTTGTTCGAATTGGTCGACAGTACGACCTTGCGGCAAAAAGTGGTGATTGAATTCTTTGTGAAAGTGACCGAGACGCAACAGTTATCCGTTCAGATCGTTTCACCTTACTACTTTTAACGATAACTTTCAATCGAATCCGACAAAGTTCCATGACAGGCAGGTTTAAAAACAGCCTGTTCTTTTTTTTTTCGGTTAACTCCGGGTGAGGTGTTACGGATCATGAAGCCGCATATAAATGATAAAAGAAGGGATCTCTGGTTATTAAATATTAAATGTCTATTTTCGTGTTAACCTCCCATGCCTGTAGGGCACAACCAGGAATGAAAATTCTTTGATCTCTTTGCTCTTCGAAAGAGTAACCACAGTGCTTCGTAGCCTAAAAGAATCTTTGCCGGTGGACTGGAGCTGTAACTTTGGATTTAATGTTTTTTGACCTCGGAGGATGGTGGTTTTCCTTATAAAGGACAAAAGGATCTAAAATCCTATTTTCTTGTTAATAAAGGGTGCCGGACATGTCAGTTATCCGCAGCAGTCAATTCAAAATAACCACCATATGGCCGGAACTGGTGAACAAACGGCTGCAAACCGTCACGCTCCAGGTAAAGGAATCCCGATTCACCAAACATAATGATTTGGTTTCCGTAAAAGGCTTGTTGCAACGCCGGGTCTGTTACTTTGATTACGATGGCCGGAAACGGAAAACCGGGGATCAATTGCAGTTTGAGATAAAGCTCAACAATACCGGGACCATTATTGATCTTGACCTTTTAACGATTGAATTAATCGATGATTATTTCATTTTTCAGCCGCGGTATATCGGAGAAAACCAGGCCATATTCGAGCATGGTTTCACAATTGTGATTCATCAGACGAATAAAACACCCCTTGAACCCGAAACTTCCGGTTCCATTTTTCCGGTCTTGGCCGATTTAATCATTACCCGTGGGGAAGAAAACGCGATATTAACCGGACCGGTTTTGTTCGGCGGCGCCGGTTTAAAGCCGGAAATGTTTCATTGCCAGGTGGATTTTACGGATACCCATATGCCGTCCATTGTTTCCGGGGTGGTTCATGGGGCCATTTCCTATCTGAATTCTCAAAACACCCGATTGGAAACCGAATTTGAACAGCCGTTCAGCCTTTGTCCTGAACTGCCGCCGTTATATTCTTCCCAGCGGTTGTTGATTAGCGGGGAGGTTACGGACGGACATTGGTGGTTTGATCCTAACACCCCCAAGTGGTATCTGAAATTGAAACTGAACTATTCCTGGAAAATTGTGCGCGAAACCGAGATAAACTGCTTGACCCAAACCGGTTCAAACGCGGAACGCCGCCGGGTTAAAATACCTTTGTTTCATCAAAATATGCGGCTGCAAATCACCAAATGTTTCCGAATACCTGCCGGGAATTTGAAACCGCATGAATTAAATATATGCAAACCCATTATGAATGTTTGTTTGACCCCAAAGGGAATCTTGGTTACCGTGGATTTTCTGGTGGAAGTATACGCCACGGATAAAACCGGGCAAGAATGTTATCGATGTCATCCAGTGACCGGTGATGAATTAATTACCGGAATACCGGTGGCCGATTTACCAGCAACCGCTATCCTGGCGTCCGGCGAATCCCAAGTCAAGTTAACCGGCTTTTCCCTATCTGAAGGAGATCTAAAAGTGGAAACTGTCATTGATTGCCAGTTGAATCTCTATCAATATGGTTGGCTGGACCTGAATTTAGCCGCCAACCCCAATGGCTATATACTTGGCAAAGTCCTGAAGGAACAAAAAACGTTTACAATTTCCGGTTCCCAAACCATGAAACTCCGTGTCCGGCCTTTACTGGTCAAGGAAATTAAGGTATCGGCCATCAAGATCCACCCCAAAATCAAACCGGGTTGGCTCCATGTCAACGGAGAATTCCAAGTGGGGGTCAATTATCTTGATGAACGACAGTGTTTACGGGAAGATACATTTCCGTTTATTTTTCAAGATACTTTTCTTTGGGATATCCTGCAGCCTACCGGTGAAGTGGAGCTGAACTGCCGTTTGGAGCATGATTCGTATGCGATAAATCCCCACAATCCGCTGCAAATGAACTACTGTTTTCAGCTTCAACTTATGGCCGAAAACTTTGAAAAACAGGACTTGCCAATAATTATCGCCCGGGAACCATTAAAAACGCCATCAAAAACCAATCCCAAAGAAAATAATATTCATAAAAGCGAAGGAATTCTGCCTGATTTACAGTCTACCGACCCCGCCCGCTATCTGCCGATAACTCGTTCTTACGGTTTAGAATGGCCTCAATTGGAACTGGAAGGTGAGATTTGCTTAAAAATGGGCAAGGCGCGGGAAATTTCCAATGGCTGGTTTTCCGTTCGTCATTTTAACTACCGGAATATGATGGAGTTTATTTTGGTGGAAGGCGATTTGAGCGGCGAAATCGAGTACTGGGATAGCGACGGTTATTTGCGCAGGGAACAAGCTGACTTTTCATTTTGGAAGTGTCTTTGTTGCAGTCCAAATTTCAATCCGGGGAGTGCCCGGCCGGTCCCGGAGCTCGACCGGTTTTGTTATACGCCGGTCAATGTTCCGGTCTGGCGTAAAGGAAGAATCAAAATTCAGTGCAGGCTGAAATTGAACCCGATTAGAGAGGAAGGTGCTTTACTTTGAAAGTAGTTTTACAAAACCGCCCTAACTACCAGACATCATTGGCTGGTGACAGCATTCAATTGCTGAAAACCAGGGAATATCTGGAGAAAATAGGCATCGAAGCGGTTATTGACAACCGGCCCAATCTTGACCTGGGTGTCTATGACCTGGTTCATCTCTTTAACCTGATCCCGGTGGCGGAAACGCATCAGTACTATCTCAACACCCGGCGGCAGCATAAAAAAATGGTACTATCCACCGTTTTCTGGGAACCGGAAGAGTTTTTTCAGGCCAGCAGTGAACCGGAACAGTTACGGGACTGGTGGCAAAAAACACTGCCGCTTCGCCGGGAAATTTTGAATGGTTCCGCCCTCATTTTACCAAACTCCACCCTGGAGCTGGAAACTCTCCGGAAATCATTCGGCGCGCTGCCGCCTGCGGTGGTGGTACCCAACGCCGCCGATAAAAGTTTCGCTTTTGCCAAAGCGGATCGTTTCATCCAAAAATTTCATTGGCGGGATTTCTTATTAACGGTTGGACGAATCTGCCGCCGTAAAAATCAGTTGAGTTTAATCAAAGCCGCTCAAAAATTGAAATTGCCTTTGGTTATCATTGGACCGGTAAATGATTCTCTGTATTATCAAGAGTGTCGCCGAGAATCCGCCGGGCAAAAAGTTTTATTTATCGATACTTTAAACTCCGTGGAATTAGCTTCCGCTTATGCGGCAGCCCGGGTTCATGCTCTAGTTAGCTGGTATGACACACCGGGATTGGTTTCCCTGGAAGCCGCCCTGGCCGGTTGCGCCATAGTTTCCACCAATCGGGGATCAGCCCGGGAGTATTTTGAAGACAAAGCGTTTTATTGTGATCCGGGTGATATAGCGAGTATCGCCCAAGCAGTGAGCGCCGCTTGGAATACCGGGAAAGATGATCGTGTGAAAGAAAGAGTATTCTCCAATTATACCTGGGATAAAGTGGCGCAGGCGACAAATGAGGCGTACCAAAAAATAATAAAAAGTTAAATGACCAGAGAATACAACAAGTATAATCAACCTTTGTTTTTCAACCTTCTGGTTTATTTTTAAGATTTCACTTTCAGCATTGAACCTGCAACCGGTGCGTTGTTGGCATAAACAACGAACAACTGGCGAGTTGTTTGGTGGAAACCGGATCTATGACTTGGAAGTACAGTTTTGATTTATAAAAGAGGTCCGCGGGTATGGTAAATAACTGATATCGCCCTTGGTCTTCCGTACCCAGCATGGTGACGAAAAAGCCCCGGTATTTTACCTCGGTGATTTGCAGATGAATAGCGCATACCGGACAAGTCCCGGGCAGAAAAGAATCGGGCACGGTGATACCGTAATCGCAGCTCAAAGCAGCTTGCCATGAAACCACCTCCGGACCGGCAAACAATTTCAATGTGGGTTTTGGGTTTGGTTTGGAGATAGGTCCCACGGCCATGTTAGTGATGGCCAAAGGAATATACTGTACCGCCGGAAAGGGGAAAATGACTGAATTTCGTTGACTCAAAACATATCAACCTCCGGATTTTGATGGATTATCATATGCCGAAAGCATAAATTCGGTAACTTATGTTTTTTAACTTTTATTTTCGACTTTGGATTTTTGAATGACCTGCCGAAATAAAGAATAGAGATTTGGCAATCTTTTTTTAAAAGGTTGTCTGTGAAACCGTTGGGAAATAAAAAACATAATACCTAAAAAAGGAGAAATGTAACGATGAACAAGATGATCCGGTGGCTGTTCTTACTAATCATTTGCTTCGGTCTGGCTTTTACCGTTATGAACGCCGCCGAGGAAACCAATAAGAATAAGGTAACGGTGAATCAAAAAGAAGTTAATGCTTTATTATTAAGTAATTCTTTAAATGGAGACGTTGAAAAGGTAAAGCTATTATTGGATCTGGGCGCAAATCCGGATACAACCGATGCGGAAGGCCGGACTCCATTAATTAACGCTTCCGAAAAAGGGTTTTATGAAATTGTGGCCATATTACTGGATAAGAACGCCAGCGTGGACTTAAAAACAAAAACCGGCTGGACTCCGTTACTTTTTGCGGCCAATAACGGCTATCTGGATATTGTCCATGTTCTGCTGGATAAAGGAGCGAATATCGGCGTCAAAGCCCGGAAAGGAGTCTGGGACTTTGTCACCCCGCTGTCGGCCGCCGCGGAAAACGGTTTCCCGGAGATCGTCACCGTATTAATGGAGAAAGGGGCTCCCGCCACCGACTATGTTGCGGCCTTGCAAGCAGCCACCGTAAAAAACCATCCCGATGTAGTCAAATTATTGATCGATAAGGGGACCGATGTTAATACTCCCGATACGGACGGAAAAACGCCGTTAATGGCTGCCGCCGAAGGAGGATTTCCCGAATTGGCCGCGTTATTGGTGGAGAACAAGGCCGGCCTTAACGCCAAGCTGAAGAATGGCCAGACCGCCTTAATGCTGGCCACGCAAAAAGGCAATTTCGAGATGGTCAAATTTTTAGTGGAAAAAGGCGCCGACGTTAACGTCAAAGCCGGAAAAGGGGAAACTGCCTTGTTTATGGCGGTGGACAACAACCTCCTGGATATTGCCAAATTGTTACTGGATAAAGGCGCCGATGTAAAAGCGAAACCGACTTTGGGCCAGTCCGTCTTAATCACCGCTACCGATAAGGGTTACGCGGAAATGTTGAAATTATTGCTGGAAAAAGGCGCTGATCCCGGAGATTTTGAATACGCCCTGACCCTGGCCGCTAAAAAAGGGTACCTGGAAATTATTAAAGTCTTTTTGGACAAAGGCTTGAATAATAAGGATAATAAGGAAGCCATTGGCGACGCTTTGTGTCTGGCGGCCAAAAACGGCCAGAATGAAGTGGTTAACATTTTCCTGGATAAGGGAACCAATATCAACATTAAATCTCATGACAAGGATGTCAAAGGCAAAACCATCGGTTACTGGACACCGCTTATGTTCGCCGCCCAGTATGGCCAGTTGGAAACCGTAAAATTACTAATCAGCCGGAAAGCCAATGTAAATGTCAGGGATGAATTTTACGGGTATACCGCATTACTCAATGCCGTTGAAAAAAACTATATCGAGATCGTACAAGCCTTGATTGACGCCAAAGTCAATCTGAATGCTAAAGACGGAGACGGTTGGACGGCGTTGATGATTGCCGCGAAAAATGGGTATATCGATATTGCGAAATTGTTGCTCGAAAAGAAAGTCAGCCTGAATGACAAGAATGCCGAAGGTAAGACGGCGCTGGGAGTGGCGAATAACGCCAATCATCCGGAGATCGCCGAACTACTCAAGACGGCGGGTGCCAAGGAGTAAGGGATTCAAAAATAAAGTGATAAAAGAGCTTGGGTGAAAACCTGGGCTTTTTTATTAAGGGCATGTTCAATCACCTACCCAATAAATTACAATCGATAAATTACTTCGGTGATTAAACACGTAAATCCACTTGAAGAATTCTCGTTTATATTTTTTATTCATAAAAGGGGAACCAAATACCGAAAAGAATAGTAAAAGAGAAGCGCATTATTCGTTCCAAATAACTTAAAGCAAATAATTTAAAGAAGGTAACCAATGCAGATCGTAGACTGGGTGAAAATAATCAAAGAATTTCAGCATAGCGCCATGCGGGAAAATATTACTAAACTCATTAAAAATGACTTCAACGCCATAAGAGACAGCGCGTTTGAAGGTGAACGGGTAATTATCCGAATTGTCGAAGGCTTTCGGGCTGAAATTGAATTTGGTTACGAGATTGGCCATTTTGATATGAAAAAAATCACCAATGATTTTAATATGATTCGCCAGTACAAACAAATGGAAGAACAATTATTTGAAACTGTGGAAGAGATCAAGGAAATTCTAAAGAACAACACGGAGGCTTTGGAAAAACTCGATGAATACATTAACGAAAAAACCCAATTCCCCCTATTTAACATTACTTTCTACCATAAAACGAAAATATTCAAGGCGATATCCGGAATTCCCTATGATTTTGTGGAGACATATCTGGAAAGAGCGTTAGAGAATTTTGGGATTTTTATTAACCTGGAAGGAACGAAAGAATAAAATCATGAAAGGGAGAGTCGAAATATGTATCAAACCCCCGAACAGGTTTTCAAAGTCGGCGGCATAATCACCATTCATTTCTCAAATAGCATTGGCCGGATTACCGATTGTACCGCCACGATTAAAAATGTGCTGAAAGCCAAGGAAAACAAATTATTTCTTGAATTTGAACCGTGGATTGTAGCGGAGCAGATCCATGAAGGAAGTGAATTAACCATCGGCTTTCAAGGCGCGGATCATAAGAAACATAAATTCGGAACCTATGTGATTGAGAAAAAGGTGGGGGAAGAACCGCTATTGATTCTGGCGAATCCCATCGCGGTGGATTATACTTCATTTCGGCGCTATATCCGGGCAGATGTTGATATATCATGCCAATGTTTTTTTAATGGAAAAACCTACGAAGGCAAAGTTGTCAATCTTTCCGGCTGCGGGTTATACTCGATGGGCGGACTTAACCAGGAGTTAAACGAAGGAGTGGTTTTGAAATTTGATTTCAAAATACCCGGCAATTCCAAATCCACCCAACTTAAGGGGCGGATCGTCCGGGTTGAATATATTGGAAACCCCATAAAACAAGGAATTGCCGTCGATTTTGATGAGTTTATCGATGAATATATCCGGATGGAAATCGTTGTCTTTGTAACCCGGCTACTGTTTGAACAAGGAAAACTTAACCCCGTAAGCAGTACTTCCTGAATTTAAATCCACGATTTATGACATTATAGGTTACTCGCTTCATTTTCCGATTCATCCTCGGGTAAATCCGCCAATAAAGCTTCTTCTATCATTAATTGATGTGTTGTATCGATTTTACCGCTTTTATGGACCCGGCTACCCAGAAAATGAATGCAAAATTGCCCTCGGAAGTTATTATCATGAATGGTTTCACCACCATGAGGCATACCGTTCATTGATGCCGTTATGTATAAATTATGGCACTCGACAATAACGGCCCGGCGATTCCAACTCCAATGGCCACCGTATATTTCCAGCATTGTCTGAGTATCCTGTTTGGTCAAAGGTTCGGTGTCCGCATGATAAAACCCGCCATACCGTTTGGCTTGAAATGATTTTCCGGACTGAATGTCAATTACTTTGATTATTTCCCCGACACTCCAAAATTTATTGACAATCGACCAAGGGACTTCTTGAATTCCCCTGTTTCCACCGCGAGAAGTAATTTGCCGGTAACTGCCGGTTGGAATTAAAAGGATTTGTCCTTCAACGATTTGATTATCGCGTAGATTATTTTTAACCATGATTCCGGCAATCGATGCATTAAATTTGGCGGCAATTCCAGGCAAGGTATCACCGGCGATGACGGAATATTGAATTGCTTCATTCCGTTCCTTATAAACCGTTTGTAAAATTTCCAGAGTATCCTGACCGACTTTACCATCGGCATTCAGATGATGCTCCAGTTGAAAGGATTGAACCGCCTTGGCGGTCATCGGTCCATAATTACCAGTGGGAGGAGTTCTTAGGAATTTTAATTGATATAAATAGTTTTGAACTTCCCGGACCCGAGTGCCTTTCGAGCCTATTTGCAGCAGATCGGCAGCGCAAATTTGAATAATCGCAACGAATAATATGATAAAACAAATGAGATATTTTAATCGACGATGCATTGGATGGAATGTTTCTCCTTTTCATTTCATATTTTTTTCTTCTTGCGCTAATTAATTCCTGCCGAATATTTCAAATTATTTCGATGAATTTGGATGAATATGATGTCGCTTTGTTATACCAAAACTTCATTTAAAACCTCATCCTCATATAAAAACCTCTTGGCCGCATCCCGGTATTCTTGCTGGTGAATGAAGGTATGCCGGTGTGGTTTAATCGTGGTCGCAAGATCAATAGCCTTTTCAAAATCGGCTTTTTGCATTTTCATGGGCTTGATATGGGTAAAGAAACCGGTCTCCTCCAGGAATTTTTTCACCCGGAGGTAGCGGTGATCCTGAACTTTGCTTATGATATAGGTGGCCACTCCGACTTGGATACCGTGTAAATAAGGTTTGGCAAGAAAGGAGTCCAACGCATGCGAGATTAAATGTTCACTACCGCTGGCGGGGGCGCTGTTTTTGGCGATTTCCATGGCAATCCCGCTCATGGTTAAAGAATCCATCAGTTCTTTCAGGAAGAATTCATTCCGGATATCCTTTTCATTTTCCATCCGCACTACGCTATTCACCGATTTTTTGGCGATCATTACCGCAAAATCATTAATTTCCGTATTTCCGTTTTGAGCTTCGAACTGCCAGTCGTAAACGGCAGTGATTTTCGATATCAAATCACCAATTCCTGAATAAATGAAAGCTTCCGGGGCTTTTTTAATAATATCGATATCCACCACGATCCCGTAAGGCATTTTGGCAGGGACGGATTTTCGTTTGCCGTCGATTAGAAGCGAACATCCCGAACTGGAGAAGCCGTCATTAGATGGGGAAGTCGGCACGCTGATGAATGGCAGATCATTTAAAAAACTGACATATTTGGCAATATCCAATACCTTACCGCCGCCAATCCCTACAATTAACTCGGTTTTATTGGGAATCGCAAATGCAAAATTCATTAAACATTCAATTTGGTTATCATCCGGTTCGTAGCGTTCCAGAATATTTAGCCGCGCCTGTTGCATCGAACTTATGATTTTCTCGCCAACCAAATTGTAAATATTGGCTCCGAAAAACAAAATAACATTGGAGTAACCGGTTTTGGCAATCAGATTGCCAATTTCGCATAAATTGTTTTTGCCCACATGCAGGATCACCGGAAGGGTTATGGTATCTAAGAAAGATTTCATAAAGACACCCGCTTTGTCAATAAAATGGAATCATATCATTGAAAACAACATGTATCGTATAGGTATAATTATCTACTTTTTGTTGATGGTGTCAAGATGCAAACAAGGGGGTTATAGTGAAAATTACCCGAGTGGACGAGTAAAATCGTGGACAAAAAAACCGAAGTCTATCCAGCCAAGGGATTGTGCTTCGGTTTTTTTATGGATTGATCCATTATTTATGTGTGTTACAAAAGTGAAATGTTTCCTTCAAGGAAGCATAAACGAAGCCTGATATACATTGACTGGTTGATCAATTGAAAAATTCTGATCGTAATTCATCGGGTTCGCCATGGGAGTCGAAGCCGGGACTCCAAATGCCTTGACATTTGTCCGGTTGACGTTGTTGTTGGCTATATTGGCCGTTGAACCTTGTTTAGCCATCGGAAACAAGAAATACGATGAGAGAAAGAAGGCGGTAAGACAGGCAGTTACCAAACCTACCCGCCCCAGCCAAAAAAACTTGCCGAGTTGCCTTACCAGTGAACGTTCTTCGGCGCTTAACCGCAAATGTAAGTCCTGAAGCGGGTCGAAATGCATGGTTACAGCGGTGATATTTTGCAAACAATCCTTTATCTCCAACAATTCCCGGTAACCGGCGCTGCACTCGGGACAGCAAAACAAATGTTGGCGCAATTCG
This sequence comes from Bacillota bacterium, assembly GCA_023436305.1. Classification (GTDB taxonomy): domain Bacteria; phylum Bacillota; class UBA4882; order UBA8346; family UBA8346; genus JAEZJQ01. The sequence goes on along the minus strand of JAEZJQ010000104.1, from coordinate 35,025 downwards.
CGTTTCTCCTCGACATCCAATTCACAATCAATGAAAGCCGAGACTAAGTTCTGGACGTGCGGACAATTCATGAATGTTCGACCTCCTTCCCCTTAATATAGGGGAGTAAGATATTTCGCAATAATTTTCGGCCGCGATGAATCCGGGAACGGACCGTACCGATGGAACAATGCAAAATTTGCGCAATTTCTTCGTACGATAGTCCTTGGATATCACAAAGTATGACTGCAGAACGATATTCGGTCGGTAATTCCGATAAACCGGCTTGAATTTTAGCGCCCAATTCGGACCGCATGGCTTCATCCTCGGGATTAGCCGTCCAATCGGGAATATCCATAGTTTTATCGTTATCAAGATAAGGGGCCGGCTCATCAATGGAACTAACTACCGGCCGGTTCTTTTTCTTACGGTAATGATCGATGTATAGATTATGAATAATCTGGTATAACCAACGATCAAACGCGGTTCCGGATTCAAACTTAGCAAACGATTTATAAGCCCGGTAGAAACTTTCTTGAAGCAGGTCCTGAGCTTCATGATGATTGCCACATAAACGAAAAGCAAATTGATACAATTGTTTTTCGTAAGTTTTAACCAGACTTTCAAAAGCGGCTGTTCGATCAGAAGCGTTGATTGTTGACATTGTTTCTATAATAGCTGCTGACATTTGCGCCACCTTCCTGTTGAAAAATAATAGATACATACGAGTTCCGTGTCACGAGTCAAAAAAATTAGGTTACGTGAGGCAAGATTCAACTTTAAGTTATGAGTTGCGAAATTATAACGAATTTCTGAGATATATTTTATCAAATTCTTTCAAATTTACAAGTGACCAAATTGTTGTAAAACTTGAACCCGATTCCGCTCAGGGACCTCCAAAGAAGGGGGATTGGCTTTGGCGGCGGGAATTTGATTGATTTAATTTTTGCGGTTGCGCTTCCAATTTAACTTTAAAAGCTTTCAGCACCCCTTCGCGCAAAATCAGAACATTCACCGTGGAACCCACTTTGTTTTCCTTAATATTCTTTACCACATCCTGGGTATTCTTAATCTTTTTACGATTAATCTCCTTGACGATATCCCCATCCTGCAATCCTGCTTTGGCGGCCGGGCCATCAGGTACGACTTGAATGATGGCGCCGTCTTTATTGGCCAAATTATAGTAGCTGGCAACTTGATCCGGTATATCACCCACACCCACTCCCAACCATGCGGTTTCAGGACGTTGCACTTTTCCTTTCTCAATCAGATCATTGGCAATTTCTTTTGCTAAATTGATAGGTATTGCAAAACCAATTCCTTGCGCATTTTGGATAATGGCCTCATTGATACCGATAACTTTGCCGGAGAGATCAGCCAGAGGGCCACCGCTGTTCCCCGGATTAATGGCCGCATCCGTTTGAATTAAATTCCCGTGCGCATCGGGATCATCCAATGAACGCCCTAAAGCGCTAATAATACCGGAGGTAACCGTGTCATGAAAACCATAAGGATTGCCAATGGCGACCACCCACTGGCCAGGCACTATTTTGCTTGAGTCGCCCATCTCGACGGTGGGCAGATCATTGGCGTCGATTTTAACTACCGCCAAGTCAGTCTGGGGATCAGTACCAATCAGCCGGGCATCATACTTTTTACCGGTAAACAAGGTAACTTGTAATTTTTGGGCGTTGCGGACCACATGTTCATTAGTTAAGATATAACCATTTTTTTTGATGATAAATCCGGAACCGGCCCCGGTTTGAACCCGTTGTTGGCCATTAAAGAAATCCGGTGGAAAAAAATCACGAAACTGATAGGGGATATCCATATTTTCAGTGACTACCGAGACGGTATTAATGTAAACAACCGACGGAGCTAATTTTTCCCGGGCGCTAATAATTGAGTCGGCGCCAAAGCTGCCGTTAAATTTCTCTATTTTACTGTAATTCACCGGAGTCATTTTTACGGATTGATTGGTATTTTTGAATATGGAGGGCGCCAACGCCATGAATAGGATCGCGGTGAACGCCGCTGCAAGAAATGCCACTCCAAAATAGGATAAAAACTTTTTCATAACCGAAACCTCCCAATGATTCATTTGTATATTATATCCAGAATCGCCGATTTTTCCGCGTCTTTTCGAAAAAATTTAAATGTGCTTGCCGAATCGAACTTTTATATATTATCGACCGTCGTCTTAGCTTTTGAAGGGGTTGACGGTTTTTATTTCACGACCGGAAGGAATCCGAATCATGTCATGTTCATTCACTTTATTATCCAAAACGACGGCCCGAAAAAAAAGTTCCCAAGCGCCGCCAAATCTTCTGGAAAAAAGGAGGAATTTGTCAATAAAAGTTGAATGTATAGTCATTTCATAATAATAATATATTGAAAAATGATTTCCTGAATTTTCTTCCACTCCGGCAAAGAATATTTGATAAAATTGTGGCGCCGGTATCAAGAATACACTTACCATCAATATGCTCAGGAGACAAATAATTATTAAAAATAAAAAAAGAGGTAGTGATAATTTGGCCCTTAGTATGACCGGATATGGCCGTGGAGTTAAGTCAAACGACATCTATTCCGTTACGATTGATCTGAAATCCATCAATCATCGTTATTTGGAATTGTACTTTAAGATTCCCAAAGCTTATAATTTTCTCGAAGATCGGCTGCGCCGCGATATTTCCAGTAAAATTTCCCGTGGCAAACTGGAAGTTATTGTGAACATTGAACGTTTTAATCCCGCCGATTCATTAGTCAAATTGGATAAAAATTTGTTAAATTCTTATATAACAGCTATTCAAAGGATAAAAAAAGAATTAAAATTAAGAGGAAAGTTACAGCTTTCCTCAGTCATCAATTTGCCAAACATTTTTACGATAAATCAGCCAGAGGACAATCAGGACAAGCTATTGGCTATTACCGGCGAAACTGTGGAAGAAGCTTTAAATTCATTACTGAAGGCCCGGGAGACCGAAGGGATAAGTCTATGCAAAGATCTGCAAGTCCGGATCGCTTTTTTGGAAAAATTGCGGAATGACTTGCTGGCGTTTGCCCCGGAAGTAGTCATCAATTATCAGGAAAAATTGGCGAAGCGCATTCAGGAATTAGCCGGGGGCATTGACCTCGATCCGAATCGTTTGGCAATGGAAGTCGCGATTTTTGCCGATAAATCCGATATTAATGAAGAGTTGGTCCGGACGAAAAGCCATCTGCAACAATTTATGGATGCTTTACAGCTTACTGAACCGGTGGGACGAAGATTGGATTTTATCATCCAGGAGCTAAACCGGGAAATTAACACCATTGGTTCAAAAGCCAACGATCTGCGTATTACTCAAATTGTCATCGAATTTAAAGCGGAATTGGAAAAAATCAGGGAACAAATTCAAAATATTGAATAGGAGGTGAAAATCATGGCGTTACCGAAACTCTCACTGGATGAAAAGAAGCAAGCATTGAAAAAAGCCCAGGAAGTACGGAGCCAACGGGCAAAAATTCGGCAAAATCTTAAAAACGGTAAAACGACAATCCGGGAAGTATTAGCCGACATAAATAATGATGTAATCGCGAGGATGAGGGTAGTTTATCTGTTGGAATCTCTGCCGCGCATCGGGAAGATCAAGACCCGAAAAATTATGAGTGATATCGGCATTGATGAGACTCGTCGTATCCAGGGCCTTGGAAACCGTCAAAAACAGGCTTTAATTGAGAGACTCGGGAACAACATCTAGAATTTCGACAATCCAGAAAGGGGGCCCGTATTTACGAGTATGGAAATTAAACTAATCAATATTGGTTTTGGAAATATCGTCTCTGCCAATCGAATCATTGCCATTGTTAGCCCGGAGTCATCACCCATCAAACGGATTATTCAAGAGAGCCGGGATAAAGGAATGTTGATCGACGCCACTTATGGCCGGCGAACCCGGGCAGTTATCATTACGGACAGTGATCATGTCATCTTGTCTGCGGTTCAGCCTGAAACCGTCGCCCATCGGTTAACTTCAAAAGATGCTCCAATCGAAAACGAGGAATAAAAAGCGAATAAAATACCTTGACAGGTTAGTGGATTGAATATAATATACTTACGGGAGATTTTTTACCTGTTTTTTAGGAATGATTTTTCAAATCAAGTATAGAACGAAGGCAGTCAAGTATAATAATGAAAGAATATTTTGCGGCATGACGAATATTTCGAAACAATGGAATCTTGCCTGATTTCTTGAACGCACTTACGCATGGTTAAAAGGAGGATACTTATTTGATTTACCCGTCACTTGATAATCTAGTCAAACACGTTGACAGCCGTTACACACTTGTAACCGTGGCCGCCAAACGGGCCCGTAAAATTCTTGAGGAAACCCAAAATCAAGAGAAGTCGGTCAAAGCGGTAACCGTTGCCTTGGAAGAAATACAGTCAGGGAAGATTAAGGTCGAGCGGACCAAAACCGGGATTAAATAATTTCGTCCCAATACTTGGCGGAGTGCGCCTCTTTGGGATCTCAGGGAACCATAACCTTGAGATCTTTATTTCTATTACGAAAGAAAAATTTCGTTGAAACCAAGGAGTAATCATGTCTCATAAACAAATAGTCCTCGGAGTTTCCGGGGGGATCGCCGTATATAAAGTCCCGGAACTGATCAGCCGGCTTCGTAAAAAAAAGCTGAATGTCGATGTGATGATGACCCAATCCGCCACTAAATTTGTCACGCCGCTTACCTTTCGTGAAATCTCACAAAATCCGGTGCATGTCGACATGTTCCCCGAGCATATCCAGTGGAATGTTGAACATATTGCCCTGGCTCAAAAAGCGGCAGTTATGGCCGTTATTCCGGCTACCGCCAATATTATCGGTAAAATGGCGGGTGGCATCGCCGATGATCTTGTAACCTCCACCATCATGGCCGCGCGTTGTCCCAAGTTAATCGCTCCGGCAATGAATTCCGGCATGTATGAAAACCCCGCCACCCAGAGAAATTTAAGAATTCTGGCCGGAGACGGGTTTACCATCGTTGGACCCGATTCCGGACATTTATTATGCGGGGATGAGGGGATTGGCCGGTTGGCGTCTCTTGAGGAAATCGAAATATATATTGAAAAATTACTGTCTCCGCAAGATTTAAATCGTGATATTGTTTTAATTACCGCCGGAGGAACCCGGGAACCGATTGATCCGGTTCGTTTTATCGGAAATCATTCTTCCGGAAAAATGGGTCATGCTCTGGCCTTGGCCGCTTTTAAACGGGGCGCCAAAGTATTACTGGTAACCACTGCCACTGGATTTTCCGGCAACGGGGATATGGAAGTCTATCCGGTGGACACCACCGCTGAGATGCGCGAGAAAGTATTGGAACTGGCCCCCCGGGCTTCCTTGATTATTAAAGCCGCTGCTCCCGCCGATTATCGTCCCACCCAAACGGCCACCGAAAAGATTAAAAAAAATGCAACCGGCCTTGAATTGTCGTTGACTTTGAATCCGGATATTCTGTTGGAATTGGGACGGATGAAAAGCCCGCATCAAACGCTGGTGGGCTTTGCTGCCGAAACCAACGCTTTGCGTGAGCACGCCCGTGAAAAATTACTCCGTAAAAACCTGGATTTAATTATCGGAAATCTGGTGGCGGAGGGCATGAGAACCAACAATAACCGGGTGACCATTTTCTCAAAAACCGAAAATGTTTCTTTACCGGAAATGCCCAAAGACAGATTGGCCGATCAATTATTTGATTATATTAATCAGTACAGAATGGATGGTAAATTGCCGGAATAATGGACCAATGCATCGCCAAAGTGCTTATTGCCTCCAGAGCGCAAAGCCTGGACCGGCTCTTTGATTATCAAGTGCCCCCCGCCATGGCGGAGAGTATAAAAATTGGAGCCCGGGTGATTGTACCCTTTCAAAATCAGCCCTGTCTTGCTTATGTCTGGGAACTGGCCGGCCATTCGGAGTATTCCGGTTTAAAAGAGATCCGGCAATTAATTGATGATCCGCCTTTAATTAATTCGTATTCCTATGAATTAATCAACTGGATGGCGGATTATTATTTTTGCCGCCGGGTGGATGTGATTAAGCTCTGCTTGCCGCCGGGCGGCCAACTGACCCAAAAAGCTTCTTACCAATTGGCCTGTGATCCGGCCGGACTCCCCGATAGGCTAATGATGGCGCTTTTTTCCGAAGATGATGTCAAGCAAGCGGTCCAGTTAATTAACAACGGGTTACACGCCGGTTGGAGTAAGGAGAAATGGTTCCAACAGTTCCGGGAAATCCAGCCTGTTTGGGAATTTCTGTTGAAACAGAAGATCTTACAACCGGTTTACCGGATCACCAAACCCAAAGTGAGCCCCAAAAATTATAAAATATATGATTGGAACGATTTGGGGAACGTTGAGGAAACTCCGGCCGGGAAACGGGTCCGGGATATTTTGTTGCGGTCCGGAGGATTACCGCCGGCGGAATTAGCCGCAGCGGCCCAGGTAAGTGTTTCCGTGATTCAGCGTTTGGTGAAACAAGGGAAGATCAATTGTACGGTCCAAAACAGCGAACGGACACCCCTTGGTTTTCAGGAAACGGCGGCGTGCCGCCTGATCCAGTTTAATTCCGAACAACAAACCATCAATGAAATCATTGAAAATGATCAGAGCGGTAAACCCATTTTGTTGCATGGGGTCACCGGCAGCGGCAAAACCGAAATTTATTTTGAAACCGCGTCCCGGATTTTGGAAGCCGGTTATCAGGTTCTGTACCTGGTTCCGGAGATCGCCCTGACGCCCCAGACTTTGCAACGGGCCCGCGGCAGGTTCGGCGAACAAGTGGCATTGTTACATAGCAATATGTCTGATGGCGAAAGGTATGATCAATGGTATAAAATTAAAAACTCCCGGGCGAACTTCGTATTAGGCGCCCGTTCGGCGATTTTCGCCCCATTTACCCGGCTGGGACTGATTATCATCGATGAGGCCCATGAATCGACTTACAAGCAGGAAGAAACCCCCCGGTATCACGCGGTAACCGTCGCCCAAAAAATGGCCGCCATTACCGGCGCCAAGATAATTTTAGGCAGCGCCACACCCGCCGTGGAATCGTTTTATCTGGCCCGAACCGGTATATATAATTATTTACAGTTGAAAGAACGATACAATCGCAATCCATTACCCGAGGTTCTGATCATCAATATGCGGGAGGAATTGCAAAAAGGAAACAAGAACATTTTAAGCACCGGACTCCGGGAAGCATTAACCGCTTGTTTGCAGCAGAAACAACAGGCGATTTTGTTATTAAACCGCCGGGGATACGCCACTTTTGTTTTGTGCCGGGATTGCGGTCTTTCCTTGAAATGTCCCGCTTGTGACGTCTCTTTGACTTATCATTTAAAGGAACCCGGTTTACGTTGCCACTATTGTGATTACCGGCAACCGGTTCCGGATATTTGCCCCAACTGCCGGAGTACCAGAATTCGGTACTTCGGGAGCGGAACCCAAAAATTAGAAGAAGAACTGGCTTCTTGTTTTCCGGGGGCGCGGATGTTGCGGATGGATTTGGATTCCACTTCCCGCAAAGGGGCTCATCATCAAATTTATCAGCAGCTTCATCAGGGGGAAATTGATATTTTACTGGGAACCCAAATGATCGCCAAAGGCTTGGATCTGCCGAAAGTGACGGTAGTCGGGGTGATTAGCGCGGATTCCACCTTGAATTTTCCGGATTTTCGGGCGGCCGAACGGACTTTCAGCCTGTTAACCCAAGTGGCCGGCCGGGCAGGCCGGGGTGAAAATCAGGGGAAAGTATTCTTTCAAACCTATCATCCTGAGCATTATTCGCTGCAATTTGCCCAAAAACATGATTATGTGAGCTTTTATGAACAGGAAATCGAGTATCGCCGGATGTTAAACTATCCACCGTTTTCGGAATTGGTTAAATTTAATTTTACCGGTCTGAATGAAGCCCGGGTCAGCGCCGCCGCCATGAAATTCAGCGAGATCCTTGAGCATACCCGGGAAGAAGCCGGTGATGTTCCGGCGCCAAACTCAACCCATGTTCCGGATTCCGGTGAACCCCCAATTTTTTTGGAAATATTAGGGCCGGCCCCCTGCCTGATCCCTAAAATTCAAGACCGGTACCGCTGGCAAACCCTCATCAAAAGCAACCACCAAGCCTTGCTGGAACGTACCGCAAGGTTGTCTTGGGAACAATTTCCATTCCGAGATTATCAGGATATTAAAATCAGCCGTGACAGAAATCCATATTCCACGCTTTAACCGCAAAACCTAAAATATCACAGACTCCTAAACTTGTTGCCGCCAAATCTTTATGATTGTAAAAAATCCATGAAAAACCACCGGCAAACCTTGAAATAATTTAAAAAAATGCTTCTAGGATTTGCAAACTGGGATAATAATTAGTATAATATATCTAATCTATCGCAATACTCGCGCATTGCGACCATTGAGGTGCAGGATATGGCGATTTTAAAAATCGTAACGGAAGAAAATCCGGTGTTACGACAGAAGTCCAAGGAAATAACCCAAGTTAGCAAACGGGTGAAAATATTGGCTAAAAATATGCTGGAAACCTTATATGACGCTCCCGGAGTCGGCTTGGCCGCCCCCCAGGTGGGAGTTTTGGAACGTATAATCGTCATCGATGTCGGTGACGGACCCATCGTGCTCATCAATCCCCAAATTCTTTCCCGTGAGGGCGAAAACCGGGATGTGGAAGGTTGTCTGTCCATTCCCGGACGGAATGAATACATTACCCGCGCCAATAAAGTCGTGGTTACCGGGATGGATCTAAACGGCAAAAAAGTCAAGCTTGAAGGTTCCGGTTTATTGGCCAGGGCATTTCAACACGAGATCGATCACTTGAACGGGATTTTATTTATTGATTATCTAACCCAATGATATTTAACAGAAGGAGAAATATAATTGCGAATTTTATTCATGGGGACGCCGGATTTTGCAGCGGAGAATCTCCGGCAATTGATATCGTCCGGCGCTCAGGTGATTGGAGTGGTTACCCAACCGGATAAACCTAAAGGGCGGGGGATGGAACTGCAACCGTCCGAAGTGAAAGTCATGGCTTTGGCGAATAATCTGCCTGTCTGGCAGCCGGAATCCGTTTCCAGTCCCGAGTTCCTGAGGATTTTTCATGAATTGGGCCCGGATCTGGTGATAGTAGTGGCGTTTGGACAAAAAATTCCGGCGGAGATTCTTTTTGGATCCCGTTACGGCTGCATAAATGTACATGGTTCACTGCTGCCCAAATACCGTGGAGCGGCGCCGATTCAATGGAGTATTGTCAATGGTGATACCGTAACCGGAATTACTACAATGTACATGGATGAAGGCTGGGATACCGGCGATATTATCTATCAAAGCACGCTAACCATTGATCCGAATGAAAATCTGGCCGCCCTTTATACCCGGATGGCAAAACTGGGCGGGGAGTTATTGGTGAAGACCGTCGCTGGTATCGCCGCCGGAGTCGCACCCCGTATTCCGCAGGATTCGAAGCTTGCCACCACCGCTCCGAAACTGAAACCGGAGTTACAAACGTTGCGTTGGAACGAACCGGCGTCCCGGATTCATAATTTGGTCCGGGTTTTTGCACCCACGCCCGGAATGGAAACTTTTTTGAATCAGGAACGTTTAAAGATTATTGGAACCGAATTAACCGATCTTCCGTATCAAAATTCCGAAACTCCCGGAGAAATTATAGCGCTTGTGAAAAACCGCGGAATTGTAGTGAGTACCGGTGACGTTCCGCTATTAATATCCAAAGTCCGGCCGGTTGGAAAAAAAGACATGTCCGGTACGGAATTTTCCAATGGGCGGCATTTACAAATAGGTATGCATTTTAAAATAAATGTATAAATTAATCACTGGAGGTTATGGACATGTATATGGATTGGACAATGATTTTACTTATACCGGCAATTCTTTTTACATTGTATGCTCAGTTTAAAGTGCAATCCACCTTTAAAAAATACCTGGATTATCCTGCCGTTTCGGGGATGACCGGCGCCCAGGTGGCCCGGGATCTTCTGAACCGCAGCAATCTGTATGATGTGCCGGTGGAATTGACGCCGGGTACCTTATCCGATCATTATGATCCCCGCAGCCGGGTATTGCGGCTTTCCCCGGAAGTATATCACGGGCGCTCACTGGCTTCTTTCGGTGTCGCCGCCCATGAAACCGGACATGCCATTCAACATTCCCATGCATACGCTCCTTTGACGATTCGGAACAGTATCTTCCCGGTGGCCAGTCTGGGCTCCAACCTGGGCTATATTTTGTTCTTCATTGGTTTGTTGTTTGGCGGAGGGGCATCCAGGTTTTTAATCGATCTGGGCATTATTTTATTCAGCTTCTTTGTCTTTTTCACGGTGTTAACCTTACCGGTAGAGTTCAACGCCAGTAACCGGGCTTTAACGCTGTTGGCCGATGGTGGTTATTTACAGCGGGGTGAAGAAGTTTCCGGAGCCAAAAAGGTATTGACCGCAGCGGCCATGACTTATGTAGCCGCGGCGGCCACCGCAATTTTGAATTTAGTCAGAATGTTGTTAATCCGGGGCGGCCGGGATGACTAAAGTTTCAGGGCGCTATCTGGCCCAATTGGTTTTAGACAGGATCGAACAGGACAATGCTTACGCCAATCTGGTTTTGCCTAAGTTTCTAAATGAATACGGCGCGGGTCTGGAACGCCGTGAAAAGGCACTGACCACCGAATTAGTTTATGGTACTTTGCGCCATTTATTGAAGATTGATTACATTCTGGGACGGCTGCTCAGCCGTCCTTTCGTTTCCCTGAAAGTTCCGGTTAAAAATGTATTGCGTCTGGCGGTTTACCAATTGCTGTATCTGCCGGAGATCCCGGCGCGGGCGGTCTGCCATAGTGCGGTGGAGCAGGTTAAGCATTCCCGATATTCCGGTTTGGCTTCACTGGTGAACGGGGTGCTCCGTTCTTACTTGCGGAATCAGAATGAAATCCGGTTTCCGGACCCGGTTTCCGACCCGGCTGAATATTTTAGTGTGGAATATTCCCACCCATTATGGCTGGTCAAACGGTGGCTGGTGAGATTCGGCCCTGAAGTGACCGCCCGGATTTTGAAAACCGATAATGAACCGCCGCCGCTCACCTGGCGGGTGAACCAACGTTTGACAAACACACCTGAAGTCATGGCGGAACTTGCGAAACACGGTTTTCAAAGCCGCCCGGGCCTCTTTTTGACGGAAGCTGTATTTGTCGAAAGCCCGGGAGAACCCGTGGAAACATTACCATTATTCCAATCCGGCCGGATATTCGTCCAGGATGAAAGCGCCATGCTGGTCGCCCACCTGGTCAACCCGGTTCCGGGAGAGCTAATTGTCGATTTGTGCGCGGCACCGGGAGGGAAGAGCACGCACCTGGCCGAACTGATGGCTGATCGCGGCGAAATCATCAGTGTGGATAACCATCCCCACAAGATCAAATTAATCCAGGATAATGCAGGACGTTTAAATTTAACCAGTATTCAAGCGTTCTTAGCGGATGCCCGGAATTTCTCATTGCCGGAAGAGAGACAGGTGGACGCGGTGCTGGTGGATGCGCCATGTTCCGGAACCGGAGTGTTTCGGCGGAGGGTTGACGCCCGTTACCGGCGCAAACCGGAGGATATCCGGGAATTGGCGGCCATTCAGCAAGCAATTTTGGATCGGGCCGCATCTTTAATCAAACCCGGTGGCAGGTTGGTATACAGCACTTGCACACTGGAGCCGGAGGAAAACCAGGAACAGTTGGATGCGTTTCTGAAGTGGCACCCTGAATTTGAAGCTGATGATTTCCGCTCATTTTTGCCGGGAAATGTAATTCAATACGCCCAGGCTCCTGATTCCAAATGGCTGACCTTATTGCCGATGTCCGGCGGCGGGGATGGATTTTTCATGGGCCGGCTGCGAAAGAAGCTGTAAAACAATTGAATTGTTTGAATCATAGTTTTAATCCGGAGGCGTCTTTATGAACCAATCGGAAACAGTGATTATCACCGGAGCATCCAGAGGCATCGGTAGGGCTACGGCGGAATTGTTTGCTTCGCAAGGGTATCATGTCGTAATCAACTATCATCAATCGGAAACAGCGGCGGCTGATTTATACCGCCAATTAGAGTTCCAGGGCTATTCGGCGGCACTCTGTAAAGCGGATGTTTCCCAAAGAGCCGAAGCTGACGCCATGATCGATGAATGTTTGAAGCGATTTGGCCGGGTTGATCTGTTGATTAACAACGCCGGGATATCCAAAACGACGCTTTTTATTGATATTCCGGAATCCGAATGGGACGCCGTCATGGCGGTTAATTTAAAGGGAGTTTTTCATTGTTCCCAAAGCGTTTTACGATATATGCTGCCCCAAAAACGGGGTAAAATCATCAATATCGCTTCCATCTGGGGGATGGTGGGGGCGGCTTGCGAGGTCCATTACTCGGCGGCCAAAGCCGGCGTCATCGGTCTTACCAAAGCGCTGGCCAAGGAATTGGGACCGTCCAATATTCAGGTGAATTGCATCGCGCCCGGCATTATTCAAACGGATATGCTAGCACCCTATAATCAAACTGAAATCGACGATTTAATCCAAATGACGCCGCTGAACCGTTTGGGAACTCCCCTGGACATCGCGTATACGGCCCTTTTTCTGGCTTCACCGGCGGGGGATTTTTTAACCGGACAAGTTATCAGTCCCAATGGAGGGTTTGTGATTTAAACATTTTTTAACAGGGGAGGCGGCGTGATGGAATCCGAATTACAACGCTTTGGGGTCTCCATTGATTCTAATTTGCTGGCCAGGTTTGACCAATTAATATCCACCAAAGGGTATACCAACCGTTCCGAGGCCATCCGGGATTTAATCCGGGATTATCTGGTGGAAGAGGAGTGGCGCAATGAGGAAGGCCAGGCGGTGGGAACCGTTACTTTGGTTTACAACCACCATCTCCGGGAGATGGCCGATAAATTAACCGATATGCAGCACCAGTTCCATGAACAGATCGTTTCCGTCCTGCACGTTCATCTGGATGCCCACCATTGCCTGGAAGTATTGGTTGTAAAAGGCGATAAGACGGATATTCAGATGATTGCCGGACGGTTAAGCAGCACCAAGGGAGTCAAACATTGTAAACTGGTGATGACGACCACTGGTGAGAATCTATAAATTATGTTCTACGTTTATTAAATAATCGTAAACCCAAACCGATAAGTCCGGCCAAAAGCAAGGTTAAAACAGCTCCGGCCAAACCGGCCAAGCTGGTTCCGCCATTGATGTCCGGCCAGGACGGGCTTTTTTCATCCCCGGAAGCGGGGGTTTCCGGTCCGGTTTGTTTAAAGTTATAATCCGGCAAAAAGGCTGTTTTCTCCTGAACTTGCGCCAGTGACTCATGGACTTGGGATTTCGAATCCAATTCAGCTTGGCCTGAAGTTTTGGTTATCGACCATTCCAAGCCGTCGGGGTGTACGGAGGCGAACCAGGATAACGCACCGCCGGTTATCACGGCGACGATCAATAAACCAATCAGAACCGGTTTCAGGGAAATATTGCCGGTGGGTTTGGCCAAGGCGGAGTTTTCAATGATTTCAGGCCGGGCTTTCCAGATAAAACTAACTACTGCCGCAGTAACTAAACCTTCCACAGTGCCGATGGCCAGATGTACCGGCTGCATGAGCAATACGAACGTCTTGAAGGGCAGTTCGGAAACACCGGAGAATACAGTCTCCAAAACGACGCTGAAAGCGCCCAGTTGCAGCCCGATAATCCCCGCCAGAAAAGCTCCCCCAAAAATACGGCCCCGGCTCATTTTATTCTTAACGATTAATTGATAAATCAGGGGATAAACAATAAAACAGCTATAAAAACCAAGGTTAAAAACATTACAGCCCAAGGCCAATAATCCTCCGTCGGCGAAAAACAACGCTTGAACAGTAAGTATGGAGGCCATGGTGAGAAATCCGGCATAAGGTCCAAGCAGGATGGCGAGCAACAATCCGCCGCCCAAATGTCCGCTGGAACCGGTTCCCGGGATGGAGAAGTTAATCATTTGCGCTGCAAAGGCAAATGCTCCCAGCACTCCCATAAGTGGAACCTTGCGTTCATCCATGCCGGCTTGGACTTTTTTGGCGGAATAGGCGGCTACTCCAGCCGTTACCGCCCACATGGCTCCTCCGACAGCAGGAGAGATTAAGGCATCAGCCATATGCATAATCAGATCACTCCTATGCAATTGTGTTACTATATTAAAAAATGTAACACTAATAATCCGGTTTGTCAAGGGTTTCATTTTTCGATAAAATGGGATGGAGATGTTGCTTGGAAAGCCTTTGTGTTTTGATTGTTAACCGATTCTTGACATGAATTGCCAATGGTGATATTCTAAAAACACTTCAGATATACAACCTTCTATCTGTGGGGATAGGAGATTTTTTATTCGTAGGAACGATAAAAAAGCGTTTTAATCAAGGAAACCGTTGATGACTCATTCGATGATCCAATACTTTTATGATTTACCCATTGCCCCCAAAATTGAGAGTGTGCTGATCCGGTTGGGAGGCCGGAAAAACTGCCCATTGGACGATGGTTTTCTCAGGATGCTCAAGGAAGGAATGAAACAGGGCAAAATTTTAAGCCATCCTAACGGAGTTTATCTCCGCTTAAAAATCTCAGAACGAACTCCGGATTTTATTTTACTCGAAAATGGAATTGATTTTCAAAGCAAAAATCTGTCCCGCCTATTGCAAAACAGTGAAGAGACCGTTTTGATGGCAGCCACTGTGGGCAGTGAAATCGTTGAAGCGATTATGGACGAGGTAAAACATAAGGATGCGGCCCTTGGAGTGGTCCTCGACGCGGTGGCCTCCCAGACTGCAGACGGCATATTGGACTGGATGATGGAATATTTAGAAGGCACGTTGGCCCCCCAGGGCATGAAACTCACCAAGCATCGATACAGTCCAGGGTACGGGGATCTGCCATTAGTTTATCAAAAACCGGTTTTTGAGGCATTAAACCTACGTAAATTGGGGCTTGAGCTTACGGAGAGATATATGCTGACGCCTGAGAAATCGGTTATCGCCATTGCCGGAATCGAAATAAAGGAGAAAAATAACGATGGACAAAACAACTTTTCGTGATTATATTGGCAATCGGATTCTATTGCTTGATGGAGCCACCGGGACGGAACTCCAAAAACGGAACATGCCGAAGGGTGTTTGCCCCGAACAATGGGTAGTTGAACACCCGGAAGCCATCTTGGAGATCCAAAGGTCCTATGTGGAAGCCGGTTCGGATATTATCTACAGTTGTACTTTCGGTGGCAACCGGATCAAGCTGGGCGAGTTCGGGCTGGCGGAATCCGTGTCCGTTTTGAATCAGGAATTAGCGGCATTGGCCAAGAAGGCAGCCGGAGGAAAAGCTTTGGTGGCCGGTGATTTGGCCCCCACGGGCCGAATGATCGAACCTTTGGGAGACTTGCCTTTTGAGGAATGCGTGGCGGTGTATAAGGAACAGATCCGGGGGTTACTGGACGGCGGTGTGGAGCTGTTCGTGGTTGAGACGATGATGGATATTCAGGAGGCTAGGGCGGCGTTGATTGCCGTTAAAGAAAGCTGCAACCTTCCGGTATGTGTCACGATGACTTTTGACCAGGGACAGAGAACCTTGACGGGAACTGATCCGGTTACGGCTCTCATTACGCTTCAGAGTCTGGGCGCCGATGCCGTGGGCTGCAACTGTTCCACCGGACCTGCGGAAATGGCGGCTTTGATTTCATTGATGAAACCATACGCCAAGGTACCGCTTCTGGCCAAACCCAATGCGGGTTTACCAAAGCTAATCCATGGCGTAACGGTATTTGATATGGATGTGGCGGAATTTTGCAGTTTCGCGGATGTTTTGGTGGAAGCGGGGGCCTCCCTCATGGGTGGGTGTTGCGGAACATCGCCGGAGTATATCCGGGGACTTAAAAAACAAACGGGGGGGAAAAACACTCCCACGCTATCCGGCAGTCCATACAGCGCTTTGACTTCGGCGCGAAAAACGGTTTTCTTCGGAACGGATCTGCCGGTGAAAGTGGTGGGTGAAAGAATCAACCCCACCGGTAAGAAAAAACTTCAGGAAGAACTTAAACAAGGATTGACCCATGAAGTCCGGCGGTTCGCCATGGAGCAAACGGAAGCGGGAGCGGAGATTCTTGATGTGAATGTGGGAATGCCGGGGATTGATGAAAAGCAAACCATGGCTGAAATCACAAGGATGTTAAGCGGCTTTACCGATGCGCCGCTCTGTCTGGATTCGTCCTCCCCCGAAGTGCTGGAAGCAGCGCTGCGTTTGTACCCGGGGCGGGCGCTCATCAACTCCATTTCGCAGGAAAAGGCCAAAATTGAACGGCTTCTGCCCATCGCCGCCAAATATGGCGCCATGTTTATTTTACTGCCCGTAAGTGATGCGGGTGTGCCGGAGAATACTGAAAAACGATGGGAAATTGTGCGGGAGGTCTTTGCAAAAGCCGCCGGATACGGATTTCATAAAGAGGATGTAGTGGTGGACGGGCTGGTGATGACCATATCCTCTAATCAGGGAGCCGCATTGGAAACCTTGAAACAGATTGATTGGTGTAGCCGGGAGTTTGGTTCCCCCTCTGTCATCGGACTTTCCAATATATCTTTTGGATTGCCGGAACGAAGCTGGGTGAATGCGGCTTTTCTGGCGATGGCTATCGGCCGGGGCTTGACACTGGCCATTGCCAATCCGTCCAACGAAATACTGACGGGCATAAAAATGGCTTCCGATGTCTTAACCATGCGGGACCGGGACAGCCTGAACTATATCGGATACTTTTCACAACACACCAAGAGTTCCGTTGAACCCGCCGCCGTACCGGAGCTGAAATCAACCCGGGAAAAAATCTATCGGGCAGTGGTAAGGGGAGAGAAGGAAGAGATCCGTTCACTCATCGGCCAAGCGCTGCAAGAATCGGTTTCTCCGGCGGAGATTGTTGACGAATGCATGATTCCGGCCATTAATGAGGTGGGTAACTTGTTCGACGCCAAGAAGTATTATTTGCCCCAACTCATCCGGAGCGCCGAAACGATGAAAGCCGGCTTTGAACAAATTGAACCATTGCTCACCACTGTCGGCGACAGCGGTGGGACTGGCGTGGCCAAAGTGGTGCTGGCCACGGTAAAGGGCGACGTTCATGATATTGGTAAAAATATCGTGGGCCTGATGTTGAAAAACTATGGTTTCAAGGTGCACGATCTGGGCAAGGACGTAAGCGCGGAAAGGATTGTGGCGGAAGCAAAAAGTATAGGGGCGGAGATAATCGGTATGTCCGCACTGATGACGACGACCATGACGGAGATGAGAGAAGTTATCCAACTGGCCCACCGGGAAGGACTTGCCTGTAAGATGATGGTGGGTGGGGCGGTGGTCAATGAGGATTACGCCCGGGAAATCGGTGCCGACGGTTACGCCAGGGACGCTTATGAGGCGGTGAAGGTGGCCCGGAAATTGGCGAGAAGGGAATGAGAGAGTTTTACAATCACTATTTTCATTTAATTTGTAATATAGTTGGTAATATCTGTTATTCTAAAAGTACACCGCGCTATATATGCAGTGTGCTTTTTTTAACCTTCTTTTATTGTCAAATCTGGATATCATTATATCTGTCAGCTATCGTGTTAAATCCTGTATCACTAAGCTGTATCGACGAGTAATTCGTTACTCTACGTTAACAGTGAAATAGATCTATAGGCACCCGTTAAAAATTTACAGGAGAAATAATTATGTATTTTTTCTTTACATTATTACTTATAGTGCCTCTTGTATCAATTTATTTTTTGATTATAAATCACAAATGGTCATCTCTGAGTATTATGGTGGCGTACTTATTAATCCCGATATTCTTATTTATTATTTCTAATAAGAATTATCATGGATACATTGATGAAATAATTGACGGTAACTTGATCAATTCATTATCGTTATTTTCATGTCAAATATATTTAGCATACTACTATTTCCCGATGATAAATCGTCAAATCCTGAAAAAGGGTTGAAAATATTATCATTCTTACATATTTTAGTGCTCTGTATTTTGATAACTGGTATTGACAATATTAGAGATATTATA
Source organism: Bacillota bacterium (assembly GCA_023436305.1). GTDB lineage: Bacteria > Bacillota > UBA4882 > UBA8346 > UBA8346 > JAEZJQ01. Next base: position 16,884 of record JAEZJQ010000104.1, on the reverse strand, counting down.
GTGCTAAGGGTTTTATTTAATTTCATCATAAATCTCTTTGCAGCGCTAGGTTTATGGTTAAATAAAAAATGGGGATATTTTTCTAGTTTATTATTTTTTGTTTTAATAATTATTTTCGTGACTTACGATTTATTAACAATAAATTTCCATGAGCAGTATGTTTTATATGAAAAACTCCCAATTAGCTTTTTATGTCTATGTTTATCTATTTTTTCTGTTATTTACTTGATTCGAAGATGTCGAAAAAATTTTGGGGCCTCCTAACATTTTTCACCCCCGAATCAAGGTCGAATCGGTTGTGTCTTTCTTTTAGGGGCGGATCATTCCTACCCCGGTGTTACTAGGAGTCTGTGCGCGTAACACATTTTTATAGCTTAAAACTACAATATCTTGTATTGGATTATATCACTAAACACTAAATATGCTTCGAAAACCTATTACCCGCACAGACTCCTAGTTCATTTTATCACCGGTGCTTACAACACCCGCAATATAGGGCGCGAGCACTTACCCTTTGGAGGGCTTTGGCTTGAAAGGCACGCATGAGCTTACAATTTCCTTTAAGTTTCCGGGGAGAAATTCGGGCTCGATCCGCAAGATCTCAAAAACTCCTCCATGAGTACTTACTGGCTCACATGGAAAATGCGCGGCGGTAAGCTGGTGAAGTCCAGCCACCGCCAAAAAAATATCCACTGAAAACCGCTTATCGTTACATATTATCCGCTCGATTTGAGCACAAGTCGTTAGCGTTACCAATCCCAGTTACGCATACAGCAGAAGTCGAGGTGAAGAAAGCTTCAATGACAGAAACTATGATACAAGGCTAATGGGAAAAAAAGGGGAGATCCTTATCCAAAGAGCGATAATAATATGCCTGCTGCAATCGCTGAGCCAATAACACCCGCAACATTGGGCCCCATGGCATGCATCAGGAGGAAGTTGGATGGATTAGCCTTCATCCCTTCAACCTGAGCAACTCTAGCTGCCATAGGAACAGCCGATACGCCAGCTGAGCCAATCAAAGGATTTACCTTTCCTTTCGTGATCAAACACATCAATTTCCCCAAAAGCAGACCGCCAATGGTGCTGAAAACAAATGCCATAAGTCCTAAAGCAATGATTTTAAGGGTTTCGGGACGTAAAAAATTCTCGGCTACCGCAGTAGCCCCAACTGTAACACCCAAAAATATCGTTACAATGTTAATCAGAGCGTTTTGAACTGTGCTGGATAACCGTTCGACAACGCCCGACTCCTTAAATAGGTTGCCCAACATGAGCATACCAATGAGCGGCGCAACCGACGGCAGAAGAAGCACGCAGAAAACAGTAACGATGATTGGAAAGCATATTTTTTCCAATTTAGAAACTTCACGAAGCTGCTCCATTTTAATTTCCCGTTCTTTTTTCGTCGTGAGCGCTCTCATGATAGGGGGCTGTATCATAGGAATCAACGCCATATACGAGTAGGCAGCTATAACGATAGCCGGAAGCAATTCGGGTGCAAGTTTTGATGTAAGAAAGATGGCTGTAGGGCCGTCGGCGCCGCCAATAATTCCAATGGATGCAGCCGCCTCCGGAGAAAAGCCTAATGCTATAGCGACTAGAAATGCAATGCATATACCAAATTGAGCCCCTGCTCCTAAAAATAAGCTGGACGGACGTGCAATGAGAGGGCCGAAATCCGTCATTGCTCCAATACCAAGGAAGATAAGCGAGGGATAAATGCCTTTCTTTACACCTAAATATAGGTAATGAAGAAACCCGCCCGAATCACCCGACATGATTGGTTCACTCATAATCCCTGTTAAGGGCAGGTTTACCAGTAATACGCCAAAAGCAATTGGCAATAAAAGCATCGGTTCAAATTTTTTGGCAATGGCAAGGTAAATGAGCACACAAGCAACTGAAATCATTACTAAGTGCTGCCAAGTCAACGAGGCAAAACCGGAGCTTTCCAATATAGTGATTAATGCGTCTACAAACATGATGTTCTCCTCCTTACTCAATAATGATCATTACGTCATTTGTCGCCACAGAAGCGCCTTTAGTGAAAAACACTTGCTTTATAATGCCACCGCTGGAAGCCAAAACTTCATTCTCCATCTTCATCGCTTCGAATACTAAAAGCACATCACCCTGCTGTACTCTTTTCCCAACTGTTACCTTGACTTCAAGAACAGTTCCGGGCATAGGCGCGCGAACAACGGTGCCTTCGGAAGAGGTATCAGGCGCTGGTACAACCGGCGTAGACGGAACATTATGAGCGGCCGCTATAGGAAACGCATTATTCTTTTGTGCGGATGAAACCTCCACAGTCTTGATGATATTAGCCTTTCCTTTTTCAACCTCAACTTCGTACTCTTTGTTATTAATTCTAACAACATATATCATTACATAACCCCCTGTTTAAATGGTTTTGTTTTTGCCCGGCTCAATGAGTCGTATGGATTTAAAACACAGTTCAGTTAGCGGAATACCTGATTCATCGCTAACAATTGCTATAATCATGGCCGCTGTTGCTTCATCCACATTCTGAAGCTTTAATGTGCCAGATGAAAATACCTCTTCGTATTCCGGTGATGTATCTCTCTTACCGGGTTCATCGGATGACCGGGCAGCGTTGGAGTTTTTTCGGTCTGCAAACAGCCGTATGATAAATGAGGATAGCTTTATCAAAGCGAAAACACAGGCCAATAAAATGAATACCATTGAAATACAAAAAAGAGCAACAACAAGACTTTCTAAAAACGTCATAACACTTCCTCCTGCTTTTTGAAAATGGTATAGGAAACAACCCTGCTTTCCTTTTCTTCTCTGTTTTTAAAGAACTTTTCAGCAATTTGTGGAAAGGCAATATAAGAAAGGACATCTTCATCATTTCGCGCAAGGTTTCCGATTTCACGTTTCGCATCCTCCAAGGCTGGCCTCAGAGTATCTGCAAACCTTGTGGTAATCGGTTGTTCTGCCCCAAGAACTTTTACAATCAGATCTTTATTAACCTCACCTGGTGCTTGACCGTATTCTCCCTTCAAATAAGATTTAACTTCCTTAGACACGTTCTTGTATCGCTCACCAGCCAGCACATTGGACGCGGCTTGAACCCCAACCATCTGGCTCATCGGTGTAACAAGCGGAGGATATCCAAGATCTTTACGAACCTTTGGGGTTTCCTCCAATACGTCGTCCAGTTTGTCAATTGCCTCTTGCGCTTTAAGTTGTGCGATTAGATTGGAAAGCATCCCTCCCGGCACTTGATAAACAAGAGCATCGGTTTCTGTTCCCATAACAAAGGGATCCATTAATCCATTTGAAATATATTTTGTTTTTAGCGGCTTAAAGAAATCGTTAATTTCTTTAAGCGTTTTTTCGTTTAGACCGGATTGATAGCCCATTTGCTGCAAGGCATAATGAAGCGATTCCGTCGCCGGTTGAGAAGTTCCCCCGGAAAAAGATGATATTGCCGTATCAATACCGTCACAGCCCGCTTCTGCTGCTTTTGCATATGTGATCGGCCCAAGACCCGTGGTGGAATGGGTATGGAGAAATACCGGAATCTTTACAATGAATTTTAAAGCCTTAATCAAATCAAAGGCTTCTTGAGGCCCCATAATTCCAGCCATATCTTTGATGCAGATAGAATGAACCCCAAGGCTTTCAAGTTGACTGCCCATCGCCACGTATTTTTCCAAATTATGAATCGGACTTGTAGTATAGCAAATGCAGCCCTGCGCATGTGCGCCTTGCTTTAGTGTTTCATCAACGGCCACTTCAATATTACGGAAATCATTGAGTGCATCAAAAATACGAAAAATATCCATGCCATTTTGGGCGGCCTGCGCAACAAACTTACGGACAACATCATCAGGATAATGTTTGTATCCAAGGATATTTTGGCCTCGTAATAACATTTGCAGCATGGTGTTTTTTACTTTTGCCTTAATTTTTCTAAGTCGTTCCCATGGATCTTCATCCAAATACCGCAGACAGGAGTCAAATGTCGCCCCTCCCCAACACTCCAATGAATAATATCCTGCCCGATCCAGCGTTTCGAGAATGCCCTCAAAATCAGCAAAAGGCATCCGCGTGGCAATGAGAGATTGATTTGCGTCCCGCAGGACAGTTTCGGTAAAATTGACTTTCATAAATAAAACAACTCCTTTTAAAGTATAATTATGAAAATATCATTGCGCCCATTTTGGGTGGATACTGCGCGCACCCAAAGTGCGCAAAGGCTTATGATATTTTCATTGATGCCTCTAAAAGCCTGTTTGATGGTCTTTCATCGGGGCTATATGAAAAAAGGGTGGAGAACTTTTTCAAAGCTCTCCACCCTAAAGCCATAAACTTGAAAACAGATAATCAAGTATCTGTCCAACCGGATTTTAGCATATTCAATTTTTTACAATTTATAATCCTCTTTCTGGCCTTTCTGTCCAAATTACATAAACCACGCTCGAAAATATTGATTACGCTAAAGCAGATATGATTTTAACGGAAAGGTAAGCGATATACCCAGTTAGCAGGAAAATTCCTGTAAGTCGTTGTATTTTTTTCGTAAACAACGACATGATAAATACAAAGAAGGTAAGTGACAGCATTGTGATAACATCAATCCAAAGGCCGCTATCAGTGGGAATCGGAGAGATAACCGAAGACAAACCCAATACGAGAAGAATATTGAAAATATTGCTACCGATACAATTTCCCACCACAATATCCGGTTCTTTTTTAATACGGCCATTATACTTGTAATAAGTTCAGGCATAGTTGTAGCGAGCGCCACTACAGTCAAACCAATCAGTGTCTCGCTTAATCCAAAGCTTTGTGCAATCTGTATGCTGCAGTTTACTGTCATTTTTCCACCAATGAAAAGACCTAACAGGGACAGTAATGAGCAGCACCATAATCGAATAAGATTAGAATTTTTCTGTTCACGATTTGATTCCGGAAGCAATCCATCGCCATTGCCATCGGTATGAATGTGTCCTTCAGCATCAATCTGAATTTCATTGAATTTCTCGCATCTCGACAGATATAAACCATAAATAATATAAATACGCATAACAGGATGAACCCCTCGATTCTTGATAACAGTCCATCCCAAAACAGCATTGCTCCAAGAGTGGTTTGAATAACAATCAGTATAGGAAGCTCCCGTTTTACAACTGTGTCTTTTACTTGTAAAGGGTAAATGATTGCTGACAACCCAACAATTAGTGCTATGTTTGACAAGGAACTGCCAATTATATTTCCGAGTGTCAACTGATTCGTATGGCTTAGGCCTGATACAATCCCGACTGCCAGTTCGGGGCGCTAGTCCCAAAAGCTACAACAGTAATGGCGATAATAAAAGAAGAAATACCATACCCACGTGCTATTTTTGAAGCAGAATCAATTAAAACATCTGCGCTTTTTATAATTATGACCAAACCCAAGATCAAAAGGAAAAATTGCATGAAATCCCCCTGTTCTATTTTTTTAACAATGCGCTAATAGAATTCCCTAAACCGGGCAAGGATATTTGCCGATTACAAAATTACTCTCACAAAATTAAAAGGCGGGAAACTTCTTACGAAGCTCCCCACCCAATAAGCTTAAAGTCTTGAAGCAGTTTCCTGCCCAACCGGGTAAAAAACATTTTAATTTTTGAATTAGAATATCACATTCTGGAGATAAAGTCAATACAACATAGACCGAACTTAGAAAATATCTATATTACAAATTATGCATTATCGATATAAGTTGAATTCAATTTTTCGAACAGATTGACCGATAATCCTTTGGGAATACAAAAAAGGAGTAATTACATGACAAGATTAACGAGAGCGTTCGATAAAAAAATTTATATTGTAGACGATGATAAAGTATCTCATAATTTAAACGGATATTCCGGAGATGCTGTCAATAAGCTTGCACTGTTTGAAAATATGTACGATGATTTAATAGCAAGCCAAAGTGAAATATCAAAAGAATTAGAAAAGCTTCGTAATGAAGACAAAACACATTCCGTAAAATTCAAAGAATTAATGGCTAGAAAGCTTACAAACACTAATTTTTTAATCTTTTTAAAGACCTATGGATTGGAATAAAGCAAATCAAAACCATTTTGGACATCACTAAACACACCTTGTATTTTACCGGAACGAATAACCAAATTTTATATTGATCTTGAAAACAAAAAAAGTTATTCTATATTTATATATTATCCAATATGTATCTGTGAAAGGAGTTGTCGTTTTCAATGAAAGGAAATCAGGAACTGATTAAAACGCTAAACTCATTGCTGGCCGATGAATTGAGCGCGATCAACCAGTACATGGTCCATTCCGAGATGTGCGCCAATTGGGGTTACGAAAAGCTACATAAGCACTTTGAAAAACGGGCCATTGACGAAATGAAACATGCTGAAAAGCTCATCGGCAGGATACTCTTTCTGGAAGGAACACCTACGGTTAGTGAACTTAAATCCATCAATATCGGCAACGAGGTACCAAAGCAATTGGAATCGGATCATTCCGCCGAGGAAGGCGCCATTCAAGCTTACAATGCAGCTATTAAACTGGCGGGCGAGGTCAATGATTTCGCCACCCGTGAAGTGCTTGAAGACATTCTAAATGATGAAGACCGTCATATTGACGGTATTGAAGAACTTATGGATCAAATCTCCCACATGACCCTGCCCATCTTCCTCACCACTCAGGTTCAATAATATTAAAACAACGTTAACAAACATACGGCGGCAGTTTACTAACTGCCGCCGTATGTTTATATGGTTTCCCTCACCCTATTACTCAATTATAACCGGCTGGAACCGGGAGAAACCCGAGGTGACGATTCCGCTAAAGTTTTCGGTTGAAGCGGAAAGTTTGAATCCGGTAGCTGAGATAACCAATGCTGGTTTTCCCTGCTAAAAATGACGTCATTTTTCAGAAGGAGTCGCCAAATAAACGCGAATTCTTAGGTTATGATAAAAACCACCGAACAGATTGCGAAAATAAAAGTTTTTGGCAGAAGTTTGAACTTTGGTAAACTGTTCAACAATTGCCGAAAGATATTGATTGCCTTAACTGTGTTGATTGTTTTTTTATTTCTCATCGACAAATTTAGTGAAATGCCGGTCCGTTCCGGTCCCTTCAATTTAAGCATACATTTCGGTTGGGGTTCACCGGGCGTTACCCGGTTAAAAATTCCGCCATTGGGTGAGATTAAGGCATTTACACATCATTTACCGGTAGTGCTTACGGTTTCGCTTGACCAGATCAATCTGCCGGTGCTTCAGGGAGAACTTGCCGGAATAAAAAATGCGGATGCATACTTGAAGGCGTTCTTACCCAAACTCCAGTTACTCCTTTACCTCTTTATGGGCAAATTGCTTTTACTTGCGGGAATTGCCGGCGGAGTTGCGGCCTGGCTGTGGGGTTGGAAAAATATCAAACGGATATTTCTCGCGGCCGGGGTGGGCATTTTGGCGATGTCTATGATAATTGGAGGAATTTTCCTTGATTATAATCGGAATGCATTCCAGAATCCACGGTATGAGGGAGCGCTGGAGGCCGCGCCTTGGGCTTTGAATCTAATCGAGCGAGGATTAGTCTATTTGCCGGAGTTACGCGCAAAGTTAGTTCATATGGGGGAGAATCTGAACCGTCTAGCGGCCGGGGTGGATTCCCTGGAACCACTGGGAACGGCGGAAGGCGGAATTAAGGTGCTCCATGTATCGGATATTCATAATCATCCGGCGGCGCTGAATTTCATCCAACGGGTAATCGGGGGATTTAAGGTGGACTTGGTAATTGATACGGGTGATCTCACTGATTACGGAACTGAACTGGAGACCGGAATCAGTTCCGGGATAAAAACGCTGGGAGTCAAATATCTCTTTATTCCGGGAAATCATGATTCACCGGAGGTTGTCAAAACACTGCGGCGATTTGCCAATGTTAATGTATTACGCCAAAAGATGGTGGATTTTCGTGATTTAAAAATTTTGGGGTGGCAGGACCCGGCGGCTTCCGGCAATATGATTACGGTGGAAGAGCAAATTTTTCAAGCCGGAACGGATAAATTTTCGGATTATTTCCATCAATTGAAGGAAGTACCGGATATCCTGGCAGTTCATAATCGGGAAATGGCCAAAACTTTAATCGGCCATGTACCGTTAATCCTTTCCGGCCACACTCACCGGCCGTCGATTACGATAGAACAGGGTACGGTTTGTGTCAACGCCGGAACCACCGGAGCAGCCGGATTACGCGGTTTGGAGAACCCATCTCTCCAATATAGCTTGGTACTACTACATTTCAAACGGGAGATCCGGGAAGGTGAATCGAAATTAGTATTAGAAGCGGCGGACCTGATTCGAATTGACAGTTTAAACGGGAAGCTGATACTGGAACGCCGGATGATCCCGAACACCGAAGCGCCTTTGATAAAAAACCAGTCGGAGTAAAATTTATATTGTTTTTCCGTTATTACTCAAACTAAGCCCCAGGTATACCATACCAAACGGGGCTTATTTTTTTTCGCGGTTTGATATCATACTAAAGCGCGGTTTCAATGCATAATCATCGCCAAAGTTTGTTTTCGATCCAAAATTTTTTATATATGTTGAAATAAATAAATTGAACAATGGGAGTTCATTCATTCAAAAAACTTATTTCGACTTATATAGGATAATTCATATTTCAAAAAATTACTCATAAACATTAGAAACCAATGGATAAAGTGGTGATGATTTTTGCGGACAACTTTTCTGGCAACGGCAATCAAAAGGATTTTAATGATTTATCTGCCATTGGCAGGATGTATTTTATTGTCGAATTTCCCATTGCCGAACAGCGTGATTCCAGCCGTTTCTTACCAAGCAACTCCGTTTTTTTCGGGTGGCACCAAGCCACCAAGTTTATTGAATTTCACGGAATTTAATCAGGAAAGAACCCGGTCGTCTATGCGGCTCACTAAAACGCCCGCGGTTTCCCAAAAAGCAAAAGTCGCCATTATCATTGACGATGTCGGATATAACCTATCCATTATCCGGGAAATCGCTAAAATTCCGATCCCCTTAACCTGGGCATTCCTTCCTTTTACACCATATACAAAGGAAAGCTTAAAAATAGCCCAAAATCATGATTTTACGATTATGCTGCATTTGCCGTTGGAACCTTTGGATCGGAAACACAATCCAGGTCCCGGAGTGATAAGAGATAATTGGAGTGAAGCTGAAATCGAGGCGCAATTAAACAAAAATTTAGAGGCGATTCCTGGAGCGATAGGGCTGAATAACCATATGGGATCATTCGGCACTCAAGATCCGCACCTGATGGCTTGCTTGATGAGGATTATCAAAAAAAAGGGGATGTTTTTTATTGATAGCGTGACCAGTTCCAAGTCCGTGGCGGAAAAATACGCAATGCAATACCAGGTTCCGTTTGCCAAACGCAATGTCTTTATTGATAATGATGATGACACGGGTTCAAAAAAGGCGGCCTTGCAAGAATTAATCAAAATTGCCCTAAAAGATGGTTCAGCGATTGGAATAGCTCATGTTAAAGATGGAAATGCCGAGATTATTACCGAAATGCTCCCGGATTTCACGAAAGCCGGAATTGAGTTTGTTCCGGTTTCAGAGTTGCCTGTGATAAGAACCATTACGAACAATTGACCATATATTATGAATGAAGGTTAACTGTATGCAAAACTGTTGGTATAATCGGATTTAGTTTTCGGTTGCTAAAAAAATATTATCACCCATGAAAGAGGGGTTTAGAGATATGAGTATGGCGGAATTTGAACTTTCCCGGTTACCGGTAGGGGAGTTCGCCCGGGTTGTGGACATCAAGGTGGAAGGCTTAATTCATAACCGTTTGTTGGATTTGGGTTTAGTTCCATCAACCGTGGTTGAAGCGGTCCGCAAGAGTCCGGCTGGAGATCCCGTTGCCTATAAAATTCGTGGTGCCTTAATTGCGCTTCGTTTGGAAGAAAGCAGGAATATTACCGTCCGGCCGGATAATTGTTGAAATGTAAATGATGAAATCGATTGCCGGATAAAAGAATACTTTTGTAACGTGTAGCGTCCCTTTAATTTGGGATGCTACACCAACCATGAAGAAAATAAAAAGGAGCTAAAAACTTGGGACTTACCACGCAATCCACTGGAATACAAGCGTTTTTAGAGGAATTGAACCAGGACCCCAGCTTTAAAGCGGATGCGGTCATTGCGCTAGCCGGTAACCCCAACACGGGCAAAAGTACCATATTCAATGGTTTAACCGGCCTCAATCAACATACCGGAAACTGGCCCGGTAAAACGGTGATATTGGCCAAAGGGAATTATGAACATCAAGGTAAAAAAATTACCCTGGTCGATCTGCCGGGCACTTATTCCTTGCTGGCCAATTCCACGGATGAACAGGTTGCCCGGGACTTTATTTGTTTTGGTAATCCGGATGCCATTGTAGTGGTGGCCGACGCAACTTGTCTGGAACGTAACCTAAACTTGGTGTTACAAGTGATGGAGATTTCGCCCAGGACAATTCTTTGCTTGAATTTGGTTGACGAAGCCAAACGGAAAGCCATCCATATCGACCAAACCGGACTTGAAAACCTGTTGAGAATTCCGGTGGTTTCGACAGTTGCCCGGAATAAATCAGGTTTGGAAGAACTAAAAACGATAATTCATGATGTGGTTTTCGGCCAACGGCAAATCACCCCAAAACAAATAACCTATCATCAAATGATTGAGGAAGTTTTAGGGGAGCTTCAAGAGGAATTGGATAGAATTTTGCAAGGGAAATTAAACAGCCGGTGGGTGGCTTTACGTTTGCTGGATGGCGATTCCTCAATTATTGATGAAATCCGTCATTATCTCCGCTAATCGAAAAAACCAACATTATCAACAGCATGGAGGTTTAGTTTATTTATGGAAGTTAATTTGGAAAACGGCTTGAACCACCTGATCTCAAAAGCGCAAGTCATTCGGAAACGATTAAATACGAACCTGCGCGACCAAATTGTCAAGGACATTTACCAACAAGCGGAAGAGATTTCCCAAAAGGTGGTTACCTCGCCCGATAGTCAAAGGGATTTGGACCGGAAGATTGATAACATTGTCACCTCAAAAATATGGGGATATCCTCTAATGCTGGCGTTGTTAAGTCTGATCTTCTGGATTACCGTCACTGGAGCCAACTATCCATCGGAACTTATATCCAAAATATTATTTGGTTTTCAAGATAAATTAACGGAATTCTTCCACTGGGCCGGCGCCCCCGGATGGCTTCATGGAGTATTGGTGTTGGGATTGTATCGTTGTCTGGCCTGGGTTGTATCAGTAATGCTTCCTCCCATGGCTATTTTCTTTCCCCTTTTTACCTTTCTTGAAGATTTGGGTTATCTGCCCCGAATCGCGTTTAATCTTGATAAATTTTTTAAAAAGGCGGGAGCCCACGGGAAACAAGTATTGACCATGTGTATGGGTTTTGGATGTAATGCCGCGGGAATTGTTGCATGTAGAATCATTGAATCCCCCAGGGAACGGTTGATTGCTATTTTAACGAATAATTTTGTGCCCTGTAACGGCAGGTTTCCAACACTTATTACAATGGCCGCCGTATTCATGGGGCTGATGTTGGCCCGTTATAACAGTTTCACCGCTTCGGGAGTTGTTGCAGGCGTTGTAGTGGTTGGGATTGCTATTACACTGTTAGTCTCCTGGATTTTATCAAAAACTTTGTTAAAAGGGGTTCCTTCGACCTTTACTCTGGAGCTTCCACCTTATCGGATGCCGAAGATTGGAACATTACTAGTCCGTTCAATATTTGATCGTACTATCTTTGTCCTGATGCGGGCGGTAGTGATAACCGCGCCGGCAGGCGCCATAACCTGGATACTGGCGAATATTAATACCGGCGGTATGAGCATTATCGCCCATATGGCGGGTTGGCTGGATGGTTTCGGACACATGATTGGCCTGGATGGATATATTCTGCTGGCTTTTATACTGGGACTTCCCGCCAATGAGATTGTCATTCCGATCTTAATTATGAGTTACCTAGCTCAAGGCGCCATATTGGAATTCGATAGTATTGATTCTTTACGGAAATTGTTGGTTGCTAACGGTTGGACCTGGCTGACGGCGCTAAACATGATTCTCTTTTCACTACTCCATTTTCCCTGCGCGACAACATTATTAACGATTCGCAAAGAAACCCAAAGCATCCGATGGACAATTTTGGCGGCGTTGATCCCGACCGGTACGGCGATTTTGGTCTGTTTCCTGGTGGCCCAAATTGTTCGGGCGCTGGGTTTGATTTAATACCGGAATTATGACGTTTTTGATTCTTTTCCGATTAGTTCTGATTAAAAGGGTTTTAGCATAGGCTAAATCGATAGTAATTGTCCAGTTCAAGGTCCAATGTTAAAAAAACTAATATCATTTCTCAATAATTATGGATTTTCGACTTTTGGCTTCCGACCTTTGACTTTCGATTCCAAACCGGGGTGAGGTCTATGCAACATACCAGAAATATCATTCTAACCGAAAGCATGGAGGATTATTTGGAAATGTTTTACCGGATTGTAACCCGGCAGGGTTATATTCGGCCGGTGGATTTGTCAAACGCCATCAATGTAAAACCTTCGTCGGTAACCCGGATGATTCAAAAGCTGGATGAAACGGGGTTTATCACCTACGAGAAGTACCGCAATATTGCTCTGACGGAGAAGGGGATGGCATATGGCCGGTTCTTGGCATGGCGGGATGAGAAGTTAAAAGAATTTTTAAATCTGGTGAAAGCCAACTACCGGGTTGACGAACAGGTGGAAGGGATTGAACATTATATTACCCCGATGACCATGAGGATCATTCGGAATCTGATCATTTATTTTAATTCCGATCCCCAGCGGTTGGCGGACTTGGAGAATATCCACTGCCGGACGGATTACCCAGACAATACGGATTTGCGGTTGCTCAGGGCTTGGTTATTCAGGCATGGAGAAGAATAAGGTTTCATTACTTCAATGAGAATATTATAAAGATCAAAATACCCAACCCTATCCGGTAATACCCGAAAAGCTTGAAATCCCTTCTGGCGATATATTTCATAAATCCCGCAATGACCAACCAGGCTACCAGAAACGACACCATAAAACCGGTGACTAGCGCCAGCATTTCATGGGTACTTAGTAAAATTCCCGTTTTAAAAAGCGAATAGGCGGATGCCGCGATTAAGGTAGGGATCGCCAGGAAAAACGAGAATTCGGCGGCGGCTACCCGTGATGCGCCCAAAAGCATGGCGCCAATGATGGTGGCGGCGGATCTTGACGTACCGGGTATCATAGCCAGACATTGAATGAGCCCGATTAAAAATGCTGTTTTATAGCTTAGTTGTGCGATGGAGTCAAATTTAACCCAAGATTTCCGCCGTTCGATAATTATCAGGAAGATACCGCCGATAAACAAGGCCACAGCTACAGTTATGGGATTAAATAGCTTTTCTTCAATGTGTTTTCCGAAAAGAGCGCCGATGAGTAGGGCGGGAAGGACGCCCACCAGCGTTTTCATCCATATATCCCATGAGGCTGATTTTTCCGGAGTAGTCAGTTTGGCGTTAAACGGGTTAAGCTGATGCCAATAATATACCACCACCGCCAGTATGGCGCCAAGCTGGATAACGATATCGAACATTTTCGCAAAGCCGCCGGTAAATTCAATGAACTCATTGACGATGATTAAGTGGCCAGTGGAAGAGACCGGTAAAAACTCGGTGAGCCCTTCCACGATACCTAAAATGATCGCTTTCAAAATTTCACTCAAAAAAACACACCCCTGTTCAAATTACCGTGATGGAATCGTTTGAAGATATTTTAGCACGAGTATCAATGAAAAAATAGTACTTATTTGAAAACATGCGGTGAGAATTCTGCTTCAATCATTTATTTCAACCCATATCGACGTAATAATTTGATGAATCTGAAACTAAGATGGTAATATTTTCGTTAACGATATATAATAAGTTATAAAATGCAGATAATAAAAAGTGTAGACCCATACCAACTATCCGGTGGGAGTTCCTTGAAGAAAAGTATCTTAATTAAAGCTTTCGTGGTCATCATTCTTTGTTTTTTATTCGCGCTATCGTTTCATACCCTTTCGCATCCGGACGGGGACGATGATGGCGCTTGTTTTCTATGCCAAATCATTCATTCCGGATATTCCTATACATCATCCTTTTATTTTTCGTTGTTTTTTAGTATCATTACCATCATTCATCCTCCCCGTAGATCAACCTTCAAGGTTAACTCCCGTTTGGGTTGCCATTTCCGGGCGCCTCCGGTGAATCCCTTCTTGATCCGTCTCTTTAACTCCTAATTAAATCCTAACCGGTTTATCGTTTCTTATTTGGTGAAAAACACTTGGATGTGTTTATTCGCCTATTTTTGATTGCCGTTTCCGAATATAGTAAAAAAGGAGAGTTCATTAATGAAGAAACTCACGTTGTCCTTCATGATATTTGGATTGATTGCCGCAACTACCGGAATATATGTTTCCGGTAAAAATACGGACACTGTCAATCAAGGCCAACTCCAGATCGTAACCAGTCTGCCACTGGTGAAAAATATCACCGAAAACATTGGTGGCACAAAAGTAACCGTGACCAGTATTGTCCAGGGTCCGAACTGCGATCACGAATATGAAGCAAGCGCGGGCGAATTGCTGAAACTGGCCAAGTGTAATGTTTTCGTCAAAACAGGGATGGGCGCCGATCCTTGGGCGGACAAGCTAACATCTGGCATTACCGGCAAAAAAACCATTATCATCGACTCATCTGAAAACATTAAACCACTAAAAGTCCGGGGGATGGAAAATCCCCATTACTGGGGTGATCCGAAGAATGTAATGATAATGGCCAAGAATATTTTGAACGGACTCATTCAGGCCAGACCCGATGAAAAAGCTTATTTCTCCGCCAATTATCAAAAATATGTTCGCCAAATCAACCAAACCGCGACTGAACTCGCAAACCGGACGGCTAAGCTGTCGAATAAAGAAATTATCAGTTATACAGGCGCATTCCCGTATTTTTATCGGTATTTTGGATTTGATAACCGAATGACCGTCGAACTCTCTTGTGAACAGGAAGTTTCTCCGAGAGATCTGGCGACCGCGGCCCGGTTAATGAAAACCAAAAAACTCCGGATTCTAATCGGCGATGCGGGAGAACCTCATGAACCGGATGGATTGGCCAAGGAAACCAAAAGCAAGGTTGTGCTGCTCTGGGCCACCACCGATGAATCCGGCGATTATCTGAAGACATTACGGCGTAACGTGGAAATGCTGGTGACTGCTTTACAATGATTACTGAAACAATGAATAAAAATCAGCCACTATTGAGTTTTTCCGGGGTAACCCTGGGTTACCCCGGTGTTATCGCCTTACATGATATTGATTTTGAAATCCATCCGGGGGAATTCATCGGTATCATCGGCCCTAATGGGTCCGGGAAAAGCACCTTGTTAAAAGGAGTCCTGGGATTATTAAAACCCATGGCCGGGGAGATTGTTTTCCATGGTGATGATTTTTCCAAATTATCCGGATTGAAAAAACACTTAAACTTAATCCGGCGCCGAATTGGATATGTGCCCCAAAAAAACAAGAACGACCTCCATTTCCCGGCCACGGTGAAAGAAGTGGTCCTTATGGGATTATATTCGCAAATTGGCTGGTTTCATCCGGTCCAAAAGATACACCGGGAAAAAACGCTGGAAAGTTTGAAGCTGGTCGGAATGGCCGAATTTTGCAACCGCCCTATCGGTGAATTATCCGGGGGTCAGCAACAAAAAGTGATGATCGCCCGGGCTCTGGTTTCCAATCCGGATCTCCTGATGCTGGATGAACCGACGGCTTCCATTGATGTCTATGCTCAGAATATGATCCTGGAGACCTTGGAGCGGTTAAACCGGGAACAGAGGATCACCATCTTGATGGTTTCCCATGATATCAATGAAATTGTCCATTTTTGCGATAAAATACTGCTCTTAAACGGCGGTTTCAGTAAATTCGGGATTCCCAACCAAGTACTAACCAAGGAAAATCTTAAATCTGTCTATGGGGATCGGATCTATGTTCATGACCATCACGGGCATCCCCATATTTTGGTAGGTGATTTTTATGAGTGAGTTCCTATCGTTGCTATCATTCAATTTTATTCAAAAAGGCTTGCTCGGTGCGATTATCATTGGATCAACCTGTTCATTGATTGGCGTCTTCGTGGTCTTACGAGGGATGTCGTATATCGGTTCGGGGATTGCCCATGGCAGTTTGGCCGGAGTCGCTTTGGCATTGCTTATGGGATGGAATCCGTTAATTTTATCAATTATCGCCGCTCTAATTATGATCGTGCTGATTGAAACCGTCAGCCGGAAAGCCGAATTAAAAATGGATACTTCCATCGGGGTGATCTTCTCCCTGGCCATGGCTTTAGCGGTATTATTCATCGGACTCCAGAAGAAATACACCCCGGAAATCATGAGTTATTTATTCGGTAATCTTTTGAGGATAACCGTCACCGAGTTATGGGCAATGGCTGGAATCGGCCTCTTGGTTGCCTCGCTGATCTTGATATTCTTTAAAGAATTGCAATATTCCACCTTCGATCCGGAAATGGCCCAAATATCCGGAATTCCGGCTTCCTTAATATCGGTCATGCTTTCGGTATTCATGGGGCTAACTATTGTCGTTTCCTTGCAAGCTGTTGGAGAGTTGCTGGTTCTGGCTTTAATAGTCCTGCCCGCGTCGTCGGCCTATCAATTGACCCATTCCTTAAAAAAAATGATGTTGATTTCGGTGGGTATCGGAGTAATCTCCTCATTGGCCGGTTTATTCGC
>JAEZJQ010000046.1 GCA_023436305.1 Bacillota bacterium | reverse complement strand
AATCCTTAACACGACTGGAAAAAAGCTTTCCAAAATGATTTCTTGTCAACTCATGTATTGGTATGATGCTTTACCTAATTATATCAAGGTATATCTGCCTAATTTATGCTGCGAAAGTTGAGTTATTAATAATGAAAATCTATTAAATCAATGTTTAAATATATTGGGAAAGAATTGGTAAAAATATACTTTTCAAAGGGAAGTCTGATAGACAAAATGGTTTTTTTATTGAGTTCCTAATTCAAAAACTGATTCTCTCCAGTAAATTTGATAAAGCTCTTTCCGGGAAATTGAAGTGGATAACGTTCGACGCGCTTCAGGTCCACCATCGTTATCCACCACCCCTTATTTAATAAGTAGGGGGTTTTTGTTTTATAAGGTAAAATCCATAAATTCTACATGGAGATAAGGAGAACATGGTATGAGCGATAATCCTCCTGAACAGTCCTCCAGCATTTTAATTTATCAAACCGAAGATGGACAAACACGGATTGATGTAAGGTTGGAGAATGAGACAGTTTGGATATCCCAGGCGGGAATGGCCGAGCTTTATCAGACAACCCCTCAAAATATTACAATCCATATCGGCAATATTTATGAAGAAGGAGAACTTATCCTTGAGGCAACTTGTAAGGAATACTTACGTCAGGAAGGAAACCGAGAGGTACAACGTCACTTAAAACATTATAATTTAGAGATGATTATTGCCGTTGGTTATCGGGTCCGGTCCTGCAGGGGGACGCAATTCCGGAGCTGGGCTACTAATCTACTCCGGGAGTATCTGGTGAAAGGCTTTGCCATGGATGACCGGCGTCTCAAGGAGATGCGTAATTTCGGGGCGGACTACTTTGATGATTTGCTGGAACGGATTCGTGACATTCGGGCCAGTGAGAAGCGATTTTATCAGAAGATCCGTGATATTTACTCCCTTTCTATTGGCTATGACCCGAAGGCGCCACAAACCAAAGAGTTTTTTCAGATCGTCCAAAATAAACTCCATTGGGCTATTACCGGGAAAACCGCCGCTCAATTGATTGCAGAACGGGCTAATGCGGCGAAACCCAATATGGGATTAACCACTTGGAGCGGAGTGAAGGTCCATAAAATGGATGTCGGGATTGCTAAAAACTATTTAAACGAAACGGAAATTCGCCAGCTGAACCGGTTTGTTACCATGTATCTTGATTATGCCGAGAGCCAGGCTGAGCAGCATCATCCGCTCTAAAATAAAGGAATTATCTCGCGGTGATAATTAAAGTTTTTCCCTATGAGTTTCTGATATTTTAACATCACTTCCGGTATGGGCTGATCTCCGTTTACTTTCTTATATAATCTATCCATTCCTTTTTCCCCTAAAATCATATGAGCCATCGCTTTAAAAAGGAGTATCATAAAATTTTAAAACAGTAGTTTTCCCTTCTTGGGACTTAAAAGCAAGCTTGGTTTTCATTGCTTTATCCTTCGTTTCATTTTAGGTTCAGGAGCCAATTCTCCGCATCGGTAATATTGTTAAAAACCCTAAAGTCGTTTCTTTTGTTGGACTCCGCCAGCATTTCCTTAAATTTCCCTTGGATTAATTGTTCATTTGCCATAATAACTGCAGTTTTGACATGATAGTTGGTAAATTTTTGGAGCATCTGTCCCGCTATGCCTGTTCGAAGTTTGAAGAAATCGTCTGAAAACGTATCAGCGTGAAGTATTAGGAGATTAGTATCGTTTTCACCGCATATCGCAATCAGATCCAGCGCATCCTGCTCCGTACAAAGCGGTATTTCTGCAGTAATACATTCAATATATCTTTCATTAGCCTTTTCTACCACTTTAAATTGCATTTTGTTTGTCTCCTTTCCAATATTACTACAAAGCTCCCGGTGAACTTTTTGAATCCAGCTCAATTCATTTTCGTAGGAGGAGATTAAATTGTCGTGAATCAAATTCCACAAATTTGTTTCCCGCATAGTTCGATCAGGTGAGAATTTTCTTTTGCGTATATATTCCTTTTGTAATAATAATTGCATCTTGACCTGATTTTCATATTCAGATAATAAGGCGATTAATTCGTCGGTACTTAGAAGATCCGCCCAAGCGAGCTGGATCAGAAATGTTTTCTTAAATTCCGGAGGCTCGGGAGTGGAAAGAACCCAGTCTTTCAACTCGGCCAATCCTTCTATGGTAATGGTATAAATCTTTTTTGAGGGAGAGCTATCCTGATGATGAACTTCACTAGTAACAAATCCTTCGTCAAGTAATTCCAACAATGATTTATAGATTTGATTATTATTGCCGGACCAATACATAAAAGGTGAATCTTGAATAATTTTTTTTAAATCATATCCGGTTAAAGATTTATAGCTTAGAATTCCTAGGATAGCATAGTTGATTGACATGATTTTCTCCTTCTATTTCTATCATATGTTAATAATAACATACGATAAGTTGTTTGTCTATGGAATAATAACCATTTGCCCAATGCTCAGGCCATATCCGCGTCACGGGATGGGTATCGGACTTTCCGGACATATTTGTATTTCACCTCATCTTTTAGTATTTTATATACTAAGATTTATAAATAAAAAAGAACCTTCGCTCATCGGGGGTTCTATAGTGATTAACTTTTTTTGACCCCAATTTAGGAATTGAAGACATTCCTGAGAACTACCTTACTGTAACTTGCGAATTATCAGAGAAAAATGGATAAACTATTTGACTACTACACAAGGGGATTATTCCACTACCGGTGACGATGAAAAAAGATATAAAGAAACCGTTGATGGCGGCTGGGAACGGATACTTATTTTGATAAAGAAGGTTTTGGAAGAAAAATAATATGATATGTTATTCGAAAAAATCAAATAACTGCTTCCGATAGAGATTATATAGGGAGATGATAATAGGGTGGCTATTTATATAGCGCTGTTACGAGGCATTAATGTAGGTGGAAAAAACAAGATTACGATGACAGAATTAAAACGCATGTTTGAATCAATCGGTCTTAGTCGGATAGAAACCTATATTCAAAGTGGTAATGTTATTTTTGAATCCAATGAAAAAGAAGATACACTGCGAAAGAAAATTGAATATGAGATTGAAACCAAATTCGGATTTTCAGCCGTTGTTGTTTTGAGAACAGCCGTCGAGTTAGAACAGATTATATGGGATTGTCCATTTTCAGAGGAAGAAGTAATAGAAGCAGAGTCGTCAAATTCGGAAGGGGAAAGTCTGTATGTCTCTTTGTTGACACAAGCCCCTTCACAAGAAAAAATTGATTTCTTGAATACTTTCAAAAGTGAAAGCGATGAGTACCGAATCAAAAATCGGGATATTTATCTTTTATTTCGTCATAGCATTAGAAATTCAAAGCTTGCGAATAATCTGCAGAAGCTGGACATACCGGCAACTGTTCGCAACTGGAAAACAATTAACAGACTTTATGCATTAGCAAAAGCTAGGACGGATAGCAAATAAAGTAGTTTTGGTGAAGGGGATTGAGATGAAGGCTTTGGGATTCGCGCAGTATGATGATGCCGGTGTGGTTGTGATTTTTCAGCCGGCCCTATACCGGGCGCCGAACCCGAATCCCGATGCTTGGAAATCGGGGGTGATTTGGTAGGGAAAAGGACTCTGTGAGCATTGCCGGTGAAATTGCCAAAAATACGGTGGGAAAATTGGTGGACTCGTTAGCCGGCCTATTTCTGCAATCGGAAACCGACCGGCAGAAATTCGAACTGGAAAAGACCAAACTACTAAATGACTTCGAACTAGAGATGATGAAGGTTTTACAACAACAGGAAATATCATTCTGGGATTCGGTGAACGTTTACGAGAACCCGGCGGGATTGTCACGATGGATGCTTAACTTCCGGGCTAGCGTCAGGCCGGTGATTACCTATGAAGCGGCAATTTTATTAAATTATATTATCATTTTCGGCGGGAAGATTGACTGGGAAAACATTAATAAGATTCCAAGATATTTTGGCGTTATATTTGCGCCGCGCTGGACGACATCCTAAGCGGCGCCATCAATGCCACGTCCTATGTTTTTTCCTCCCCGGAACTTATCAAAGCCAACATTCATTTAAGCATCCTGATTGATCGGCTGACTGCAAGCCAAAATGATATCATCATGGTATTTGATGATTTTCATTTCATCACCGAGCCGGATATTTTGGAGAGTTTCTCCTATTTTATCAACTTTCTCCCTGCCCGGGCCCACGTTATCCTGATCAGCAGGACCGAACCGGACCTGAAACTAGCCAAGCTGGGGGTCAAAGGTGAACTGGTCCGGCTCGACTTAAATGACTTACGGTTTCAGACCGAAGAGATTGCGCAGTTTTATCAAGTACGAGGATTATTTTTCGAAAAAGAAGATATTGAAAGGGTTGGAGAATATACCGAAGGATGGGTGGCTGCCTTGGTAGCCGCCACAATGTTGACGGATGAAAAACCGAACCGGAAACAAGCTCAATTGACCGAAAGCTTTGGACAAAGCAATCAGCTAATCGATAAATACCTGCAGGAAGAGGTGTTTAGCAAATGGCCTTGGGATAAACAAGCTTTTTTACTGAAAACTTCAATTCTTGAAAGATTATGCGGCCCGTTATGCGATGCGGTGACCGATTCAGACAATGGCACTGAGAGACTCCGCGATCTTTTGGCACGAAATGAATTTCTAATATCCCTTGACAATGAGAATCGGTGGTACCGGTACCATCCTCTTTTTAGAAGTTTTTTGCGTAAATGCTTATCGGAAAAAGATCCGCTGTCGATTCCATCGCTTCATGTCAAAGCAGCCCATTGGTGCAGGGAGAATGGACTGTTCTACCCGGCGATCGACCATTACTTGCAGACGGGCCTGTATGATGAAGCCGCCCGGCTGATTAGTTCCCAAGCAGGTTATTTGATATTGAAAGGCGAGTATAACATTCTACTTTCGTGGCTGGAGCGGTTGCCGGAGCGATTCGTCAGTAATAGCCGTGAGATTGTATGTGTCATGGTAAGTTATTACACAGAAATGAACTCATTTGAACAGGCTGAGCAATGGTTGGCCAGATTGCATAATATCGCTTGCGAACACCGGGAAATCGAAAGCGAAGCTAGGATTACACAAAAGATGCACATCTTGATGGGGGCCTTTTTATTGCTCCGGCAAGGAAAGTTATATGAATTTTTATTGAAGATCAAAGAAGCGGCCGCAATTCGCGGGGTTACACTGCCATTCAATAGTGAATTCATGGATATCAATCTGTTCGACATCAGCTTATATCGAAGAATAGACCATTTGATTAATCTTTTTAAAATTGATCAAGAAGCCTTTCAGAACTTTGTTGCGAATTACCGTTCGATGATTGGAAAAAATCCCGGGTATGCGCCGTTAATTATCGGCGAATTCTATTATGAAAGCAATCGGCTGGGTGAGGCGTTGCCGTATCTGCTATCTTCCATTGATGAGGCGACGAAGGCCGAATGCCCCGGAGCTCTCGTTCCCGGTATGGTAACCCTGGCGTGTAACAAACGGGCTCAGAATGATATTACAGCCGCTTTCGAAGCCGTCAAGGAATGTGAACAAAGGCTTGCGAAGATTAACAAGCCGCATTGGAATTATCTGTTGAACGCTTTTAAAACCCGGTTATATTTGGATACCAGCCAAACCGGAGAAGTCGAAGAATGGTTTTCCACTTGCAAGCTGCGAATATATCAGGAGATTACCAGGACCAGAGAATATGAGTTGATCATTTTCGCCCGTGTTTTAATGGTTTGGGAGCGTTATGATGATGCCGCTATCTTGTTGCAAAGACTCTTGGCCTTTACTGAAGATGAAAAGCGGCTGCATAGCATGGTTGAGATCCTCAATTTACTGGCGATAAGCGCGGATAAAACCGGGGAAACATCCTTGGCCGTAAATTACCTGGAAAAAGCTCTTTCCATCGGTTTGCGCGAAAGTTATCTCCGCAGCTTCATTGATGAATCAGAACCCATGGCGGAGCTTTTAGATAAATACCTTCGTATGCAAAAAAAACGGAAAGAACCTGCGAATCATAGCATCCATCAGTTGACCGCCTATGCCAAAAAGCTCCTGAAAGAGACGGCGCGCGCGCACTCGCGAAATAATATATCCACCACTGTGGCTGTTATGAATAAACCGTCTGCCGTCCGGACGCGGATTCGATGTTTTGGTTTTTTTACGCTTTATCAAGGCGGGCATCCGATCAACTGTAAAAACTCGAAAGCCCGGGAGATCCTGGCTTACCTCGTCCATAACGAAGGAATCGCGGTTGGCTGGGAGAAGATTGTGGAGGCAATCTGGCCGGATTCTAATTATGAAAAAGCTCATGCCAACTTTCACGCTACGATGTATCTACTACGCAGGTTTTTGGCGGATAATGCCCTGCAGGAGATCTTGGAGTGCAGCCGGGGAAACTACCGGATTCGGCCGGAAAAGGTCGATTGCGACATGTATGAGTTTAAACGGATTGTGGCTAAGTATTACAACAACCCGGAAGCTGAGGCGGGGCTTTTAGTGACGGACAGGCGGCTTTATTCCGGAGGTTACTTCGAGGAGGAAGGGTTTGCGTGGGCTTACGTCAAGGCCGCGGAACTGGAAGCGATGCATCTAAGGTTACCAATTGAAAAGATGACGGACAACTTATTAAATATCGAAGATTGACCGTTTATTTTAGAGCGGATGCCCCGGGAGGTTTATTCCTTCCGGGTTTTTTTTCATTTTAGAGGAATTCTTTCTTTTAGGTTCGTTTTAGGTTGTTTTTTATATAATACATCTTTAGAAACAATAATTGTAAAGAGAGTGTCACTCAAGAACCAACGAAAAAACATAAAATCACAGGAGGTCTTTTTACTGATGAAAAACCCTTTATCCTATACGTTAACAGTTATTCTGATTTTGGCCATCACCCTTTCCGGTTGTGGCGGTACCCCGACCCTTACTCCAACCCCTACTCCAACCCCGGGAAGTGTTCCCAAGTATTTTGCCTATGTTGCAAATTATGATTCATTTAACATCTCGGCCTATACCATCGACGCTACAACCGGCGGGTTGACGGAGATCAGCGGCAGCCCATTTTTCGTCGGCGCCGATACGTACCCTTATGCAGTAACCGTTGACCCGACAGGGAGATTTGTCTATGTTGCAAATGATAGTACAAATAACATCTCCGCCTATACCATTGATTCTACAACTGGCGCATTGACTGCCATCGGAAGCCCCGTTGCAGCCGGTACGTCGCCTGAATCAGTCGTTGTCCACCCCACAGGAAAATTTGCCTATGTTGCAAATCATGGTTCAAACGACATTTCAGCCTATGCCATTAATTCTACAACCGGCGGGTTGACGGAGATCAGCGGCAGCCCCTTTAGTTTAGCTTCGACTCCGAATTCAATAACCGTTGACCCGACAGGGAAATTTGCCTATGTTGCAGGTCAAAGCTCAAGTAAAATTTGGACTTATACGATTGATTCAACCGGCGTACTGGCGGCCACCGGCAGTCTCTCTACCGACCACCCACCTTCAGTAACCGTTGACCCGTCGGGAAAATTCGCCTATGCTGCAAATGCTGTTAATAATACCATTTCGGCCTATACCATTGATTCTACAACCGGCACGTTGACGGCTGTCGGCGGCAGCCCCTTTGCTACCGGTACTTACCCTTCTTCAGTAACCGTCGATCCCTCAGGAAAATTTGTCTATGTTACAAATAATAGTTCAACTTACATTTCGGCCTATACCATTAATTCTACAACCGGAGCGTTGACTGAGATCGACGGCAGCCCCTTTACCGCCGGCTCGGGTTCTACTTCAGTAACTGTTGACCCGGCAGGAAAGTTTGTCTTTGTTGCAAATTCTTGGTCAAATAACATTTCGGTCTATACCATTGATTCTGCAACCGGCGCGTTGACGGCTGTCAGCGGCAGCCCTTTTGCCGCAGGTTCGGGTTCTCGTTCAATTATTACGGTAAAGAAGTAAGGATAAGCTCTGGGGAGAAGCGGGCAAATTGGTCTGGTTAATCGCTTTATAAAATAACACTATAATCCGGGACTCAAATGTTTCCAACGCTACAGCCTGCGGTAATACGGTTGTCGTTTCGAATGTGAATTGGCATCATCTACACCCAGTCTTCCGCCGCTGTCACCCTCAACGACGACGGCTTCCGTTTCGCAAAGACTAAAATAGGTGGGTCAATATTAGCATCCAATCAGAAAGGAAGTCCGATTCATAAAACGGGCTTTCTTTTTTATCGAGTTCCTAATTCAATGATTGATTCTCCCAATAAACCCGGTATAATTCTTTCCGGGAAAGGGTGGTGGATAACGTTGGGCGTGCTTCAGGTCCACCAAGAAAGGAAACAAATGCTCGCTGAAAAGGCGAGTTTTTTTGTTTCCTTTTTTGGAAGTTTGAAGAGTGAAGGGTGAAGTGTGAAAACCGTATTCGCCGATGACCGCCAGCATGCCGGGGCCGTTCAGGATGTTGGAGTAAAATGTCTGGGTCTGCTCTAACAATACCCCGCCGCTAAGCAGTCCTTGGGACCCGGTTCAAATGGCGGCGCAACAGTTGGATCGAAAATTTTAATCATTATCTTTATCGGTTTTTTGTTTTCCCTGACTTTTTCTGAAGATCGGCTTGCGATTTAATATATTATATGATTAAACTATCATATAGTTATATGGGAGAAGATTTTATGGAAAATTCCTGGGATAACCGCTTAAATAGAGAGAGGGCACAGATTTTTAAAGCGCTGGGGCACCCGCTGCGGCTGGCGATTATGGATGCCTTGGAAAACGGGGAATGCTGTGTTCAGGACCTGGAAACGCGCTTAAACGCCGAACAGTCAAATCTTTCCAAACATTTAGCGTTACTGAAACAAACCGGGATTATCGATTCCCGGAAAAATGGTTTATACGTTTATTATTCTTTGACGATTCCTTGCATCAGTAATTCCTTTAATTGCGTCAATCAAGTTCTCCTTAAGAAGATCAAGTCAAGAGTTATCGGAGCGGTTATATTTTTTTCGGTATTATATTACAAATAGCGCATATAGTCATATAATGAAGAGATCGTTTGACAAATCCATTCATTAAATAAAAAGGAGCGAAGAACAATGGAAATCAAGGTTCTAGGTCCGGGTTGCGCCAATTGCAACAAATTGGAGAAAGTGGTGGGTGAGGCTGTTAAGGAATTGGGTATTACCGATCCGGTGCAAAAAGTCTCGGATATTAAGGAGATGCTCTCCTTTGGAATAATGTCCACGCCTGCTTTAGTGATTGATGGAAAAGTTAAATTTTTCGGCCGGGTTCCTTCCAAGGATGAGATTAAAAAATACTTGCAAGGTGAATCCGGATCCAATACTTGCGGTTGCGGCGACGGTTGCTGTTGCTAATTTAAAGGAGCGATTAACCGCTCCTTTAAGGACAATTCTTCGCAAGAATGGATGGATATGTGAAAAGCATATTGAAACATTTTTTTTATAATGAGGAGAGATAACTTATGAGTTTAATCGCATCGGTTTTTGAAACTCTCAACAACCAACTTCTTAAAATGGAATGGCTGTATAAACTGATCCAACTGCTCGTTGAAAAAGTTTTTGGCCTGGATATGAACGCGAGACTGGGCGGTAGTGTCCATTTCTTCATTTATGATACTGTGAAAATATTTATCTTGCTTTCAGTGCTCATCTTCGGAATTTTCTATATTCAAAGCTATTTTCCACCCGAACGAACCCGGGCGATCCTCGGACGATTCAATGGAATTAGCGCCAATATTCTCAGTGCATTATTGGGGACAATCACTCCCTTTTGTTCATGCTCGTCAATTCCGCTCTTTATCGGTTTCACCAGCGCGGGACTGCCTATTGGCGTGACGTTCTCCTTCCTGATTTCATCGCCTTTGGTCGATTTGGCGTCGCTCCTCTTGCTGGCCAGTATTTTTAACTGGAAGATCGCCATCGCGTATGTGCTGGTCGGGATCGTTTTAGCCGTCATCGGCGGGACCATTATCAGCAAGTTAAAACTGGAAAAATATGCAGAGCCGTTTGTCTTTAATAATCGGATGGCTGATGCCGATGCTCCCGAAATGACCCGGAAAGAGCAGATCTCCTTCGCGAAGGAGCAGGTATTGGAGATTATTCATAAGGTTTGGTTGTATATTCTGGTTGGTGTTGGAATCGGCGCGGCGATTCATAATTGGATACCCGAAAACATTATTATCGCTATTCTAGGTGAAAAGAATATGTTCTCGGTGTTGATTGCCACGTTTGTCGGCATTCCGATGTATGCGGATATCTTCGGGACTTTGCCGATTGCGGAAGCTCTCGTTACGAAGGGTGTGGAAATTGGAACGGTGCTGGCCTTTATGATGGCAGTGACCGCTTTATCATTACCGTCAATGATCATGCTTAAGAAGGTTGTCAAAACTAAATTGTTAGCCATTTTTGTAGCAATTGTAACCGTAGGCATTGTTACTATGGGATATATCTTTAATGCGTTTGGATTTTGGTTTATCTAAGAAAACAAGATATGCATTGAACGAAAAATGGAATGGAATTCCCCGGGAGAAAGTGTCCTGATATCCGGCGATTGAGCTGCTTAACAAAGTTTTAATAATTATTTTGGGGGAAACTGTTGACAAAAGTGGATAAAGGGAGTATATAAAATATAGGAATTAATGATTTAACTCAATTGAAAGAGGCAGGTGAGGACAATGGAAGGTGACGGCAGTATATTATCGGGGAAGGTTATTTTTAGTCAGATTTGCCTTATAACCGAACTTCCAAAGTCTAAGTCTGCATTCGTAGCCGGGTATTAATTTTATTACTCCATCATTTTTACCGCCCCGCATCCGATTGTCAACCTGGAATTTCTTCGGTTATAAGCGGATGAACTCCTTCTCTTGAAGATTGCCAAAGTATCTTTCCAATTTTAAAAGCTATCCCACAATTGAATACTTTATGTTAGGTGAGGCTCCTAAATAGATATAAGCTACTGCCCGGAAATGTCGAAAGACGCCAATGGGTTTAACAGGTATTACCAAAGTAAGGTTTTACTTAATGTAGCTGGGTTGAGTCCAACTCAAAGCTGTATAGTGCCAAAGCTCAACGAAAGTAAGGAATTCTATCGATTTAGAAGTCTTTCATTCGTTGAGAGGCTTTTTTATGCTTTTTTAATCCGTATCAAGGAGGTAATGGCAGATCAAACTATAAACACAAAAATTCGGAAGAGAATGTTTCAAGTCCTAATCATTTTACTTATTCAAATATTAATCCTATTTATCTAAAGCAGGTCGTTTGAATTGGGTATTGGGTTGGGCATATTTTGGCGTTTATTTTGGGATAATTCTCTTCAATGGCCTGGTGATCTTACCCGAGAACCGGGAGCTTTTTGCAGAACGGGAAGAGATTGATATCCAATGGTTGTTTTAAACTAAGAAACTCTCTTTGTAAAAAGATGATTATGACAATGGCCTCTGTTAAAGAATATGATATAAAAGGCAGGTGAGGATAATGGAAGCTGACGGTAGTCATTTTAGATGCTCTGATTATTATCGTCGTGTTTATCTAAAATTCGGCTTTCAGTATTCTAGGCTGCTGATAATATAGATTACCATGGGTTTTGACTCTCCCCATACCCTCTATTATCTATCCCCATCCATACTGAATGTGAATTTTTAACCCAGCGGCTTAATAATCAGAATTTCTTGCGTATTCGTACTCATCCATAGCTTTCTTAAAGGCTATAAAGTCTAGCCAATTCCTGAACAACTTTTAGTCTTACACTTCAGGAGCATACAGCTTATGACTTCTGTTGCTTGAAAGATAATGTGGGCTGGGTTTTCGGTTGAAAGTGTCGTGGGGGTTATTTCAACGTGGGCATTATTAAGGGGGTATTACCATGAAAAACAAGAAGAAGAACATTTCGAGCCAAATGATTTTAGATAAATTGAATGATTTTTCCCGGAAAGACCCAAAGGATGTTTTGGACGTATTACAGGCTACAACCGAAGGTTTGTCGGGGGAAGAGGCGGAACTCCGGTTGGAAACCTTTGGGCTAAATAAAATCGTCCATGAAAAGGTAGCTTCTTGGTATATCCAGCTTATCCGGGCATTTTTTAATCCATTTATTGTAGTCTTGATTTTTTTAGCCGGCATTTCCTTGGTTATGGATGTTATTCTAGCGGCTCCGGAGAACCGGAGTTGGAGAACGGTTATTGTCATCACGGTGATGGTTACCGTTAGTGGGATACTCCGATTTTATCAGGAATACCGGTCCAATAAGGAAGCGGAGAAATTAAAAGCGCTGGTTCGAACTACCGCCACTGTGTTTCGAAGTGAGACCGGCATGCAGGAAATTGATATGGAGGAACTTGTGCCGGGGGATATTATTCAATTGGCGGCGGGCGATATGATTCCCGCTGATGTCCGGGTACTCTTTTCCAAAGATTTATTCGTGAGCCAGTCGGCGCTTACCGGAGAGTCCGAGCCGGTGGAAAAGTACGATACGATTAAACGAAACGGCAATCAAAATCACGGAACGAATCTGAGTGAATTGGAGAATATTTGTTTCCTAGGAACCAATGTGGTGAATGGCTTGGCCCAGGCAGTAGTCATTGCGACCGGCAATGAGACGTATTTTGGCTCGATGGCTAAATCCTTGGTAGGGCAGCGTGCCCAAACCAGTTTTGAAAAGGGAGTCAACAGCGTAAGCTGGTTGCTAATCCGTTTCATGCTGGTGATGGTGCCGATTGTGTTTATGGTAAACGGGGTTACCAAAAGGAACTGGATGGAGGCTTTTTTGTTTGCTGTTTCGGTGGCAGTAGGCCTCACTCCGGAGATGTTGCCGATGATTGTTACCACCAACTTGGCTAAGGGTGCCATTTTGATGGCAAAGCGCAAGACGGTGGTCAAACGTCTTAACGCCATTCAAAACTTTGGAGCGATGGATATTCTCTGTACCGATAAAACCGGCACTTTGACTCTGGATAAAATCGTCCTAGAACGTCATCTGGATATTCACGGTAATGAAGATGACCGGGTACTGCGACACGCCTATTTAAATAGTTATTTTCAAACCGGATTGCGGAACCTGTTGGATCGGGCAATTCTGGAATTTGGCGCCCAGAAAGGCTTCACTTCTCTTGAAAAATTTTATACCAAGGTGGATGAAATCCCATTTGATTTTACCAGGCGGAGATTGTCGGTAGTCTTGACGAATGGTGACGGAAAAAGACAACTGATCACCAAAGGCGCAGTGGAAGAAATGCTGGAGATTTGCAGTTATGCTGAATACAATGGCCAAGTAGTGCCATTGACCGATGAAATCCGCATCGAAGCCAAGGAGTTGGTGAAACAGTTAAATAACGACGGGATGCGAGTTTTAGCTGTAGCTCAAAAGAACAAGATTCCCCAAGCGGGTGTTTTTAGCGTAAAAGACGAAAGCAATATGGTGTTGATGGGCTATATCGGATTCCTTGACCCGCCAAAGGAAACAGCGGCTCAGGCAATAAAGGTTCTGCGGGAGCACGGGGTTCAAATTAAGATTCTTACCGGCGATAACGATCTCGTTTCCCGGAAAATCTGCCGGGAAGTGGGCCTGCCCGTGGATGAGATCCTGCTTGGTCAGGAGATTGAGCGGATGACGGATCAGGAACTGATGATAGCAGTGGAAAAGATGACTGTCTTCGCTAAACTGACACCATTGCAGAAATCAAGGATTGTCAAAGCGCTGCAACAAGCAGGCCATACGGTCGGATTTCTAGGGGACGGCATCAATGACGCGGCAGCCTTACGGGAGGCTGATGTCGGGATTTCGGTGGATACCGCCATGGATATTGCCAAAGAATCAGCGGATATCATCTTGCTCGAAAAAAGCCTGATGGTTTTGGAAGAAGGCGTGGTTCTGGGGCGCAACACTTTTGGGAACATCATTAAATATATCAAGATGACGGCCAGCTCAAACTTTGGAAATATGTTCAGCATTCTGGCGGCCAGCGCTTTTCTCCCGTTTTTACCGATGCTTCCCATTCATTTACTGGTCCAAAATCTATGTTATGATCTCTCCCAGGTGTCAATTCCTTGGGATAACATGGATAAAGATTATTTGAAAATCCCCAGAAAATGGGATACTAAGGGAATTAGTAAGTTCATGGTATTCATCGGTCCCATCAGTTCATTTTTCGATATTGTCACTTACCTGGTAATGTGGTTCGTATTCAAGGCCAACTCGCCGGCGGTACAATCACTATTCCAATCGGGCTGGTTTATCGAGGGATTGTTATCGCAGACATTAATCGTGCATATGATTCGTACTCAAAAGATACCGTTTATCCAGAGCCGGGCCGCCACACCCGTACTGCTGCTCACCGGAACGATAATGGCGATTGGTATTTGCATTCCCTTTTCTTCATTTGGGGCTTCCATCGGACTGCAACCACTGCCATTAAGTTATTTCCCCTGGCTTATCGGAATTTTACTTTCATACTGCGTGTTGACGCAATTTATTAAAAAGTTGTATATTAAACACTTCAAAAACTGGCTTTAGAAAATAAATAGAAAGGCGGATGGGAGAATTTCATAAAATGGTTGTATAAAACAACTATTTTATGATACAATTAATTTGAGGTGATAGGAATGGAGAATCTAACTGGATCTAAAAAACTACGGGAAACTATCAGGCTGCTGGAACGTAAACTGGGGATGTTGGATGACATTCAATCGGCCTGCTGTGGGATTACTTTCACCCAATGCCATGCTATTGTTGAAATCGGCCGGGTGGGAACTCTTTCCTTGAATGATCTGGCGGATATCTTGGAACTCGATAAAAGCACCATGAGCCGGACTATTAATAATTTAGTGAATGACGGTCTGGTATTCCGGGACTTGGATACCGAGGACCGGCGTTTTGTCCGGATCGGACTCACCCCGAGCGGCCAAAAAATATTCGAAGGAATCGAGGAGACGATGAAACTTTATTTTGACAAAGTATATGGCTCCCTTCCGGGAAATAAGCGGGAACAAGTTCTCGAAAGCCTGGACTTATTACTTAATGCTTTAGATGAGCATGAATGCTGTAAATAAAATGGTCTATCGTTTGAAATCTTATTATATGTGAAAATAAACGAAAAAGGAGAGATAAACGAATGGATAACGTAAGGAATGACGAGGTTCGCAAAGCAGTTCGGGAGAATTATGGAAAGGTAGCCGCGTCAACCGGCGGGGGTTGTTGCTGTTCTTCTTCCAGTTGTTGCGGTTCCAACAATAATCCAACTCCGGAAGAAATCTCCATGGCGCTCGGTTACTCCGGTGATGATGTCTCCTCGGTCCCGGAGGGGGCTAACATGGGGCTTGGCTGTGGTAATCCCCAGGCGATAGCTTCACTAAAACCCGGAGAAACTGTCCTTGATTTGGGCAGCGGCGGCGGATTTGACTGTTTTCTGGCCGCCAAAGCCGTAGGCCAAAGTGGCCGGGTAATCGGCGTGGATATGACGGCGGAGATGGTGAGCAAGGCCCGGAAGAATTCCGCTCAAACCGGTTTTACGAATGTTGAGTTTCGCCTGGGTGAAATTGAAAACCTGCCGGTGGCCGATAATACTGCCGATGTCATTATCTCAAATTGTGTGATTAATCTTTCGCCGGAGAAGGAACGGGTCTTTCAGGAGGCCTTCCGGGTGTTGAAACCGGGCGGGAGACTGGCGATCTCCGATGTGGTCGCCACGGCGGAAATGCCTGACGAGATCAAACAAGATATCGCGCTTTACGCGGGTTGTGTAGCCGGTGCATCTCTAATTGGTGAACTCGAAGCTAACTTAAAAACAGCCGGATTTGAAAATATTCGGATCTGCCCCAAAGATGAAAGCAAGGAATTTATCCGCACCTGGGCGCCGGGACGACAGATCGAGGATTATGTTGTTTCAGCTGCGATTGAGGCCGTGAAACCGGCCAGATAACTCATTCGGGTGGTTTTCGTTTTAATCATACCAGGAGTTAAGTCAATGTC